>NZ_JBEYXW010000010.1:0-174200 GCF_040645195.1 Saccharomonospora sp. NPDC046836 | reverse complement strand
CCGCCCGGTCCCATTCCGAACCCGGAAGCTAAGCCTGCCAGCGCCGATGGTACTGCACCCGTGGGGGTGTGGGAGAGTAGGACACCGCCGAACAAAACTTAGTACGAAGGGCCTATCAGGATCACTCCTGGTAGGCCCTTCGTCATTTGTCACTTATCAAGAAAAGGGCGGCCGTTCACATGAACGGCCGCCCTTTTGTGTGCCCTCAGTCGGTGAGTAGCTCAGTGACCGTGGTCGGTGCGGCGTCGACGGTGACCTGCCGCTGTTCCCGGGTGACGAGGCTGCGTACCGTCACATTGCCGGCGTCCCAGTCCTCCTGGCCGACGATGACCACCGCCCGGGCGCCTGCTTTGTCGGCGCGGCCCAGTTCCTTGCCCAGCTTGCGGTACTCCAGCGGAACCGAGGTGCGGATGCCGGCGCGACGCAATGTCGCCGCCACCTGGCGAGCGGCATCGCCGAGCTCCTCCACGACCGGGATCACCACGGCGTCCACTTCGCTGCGTGGCTGGGGCAGTAGCCCGTGCGTCTGCAGGAAGTCCATCAGCGTCACATCGCCCATGCCGAAACCGATGCCCGGGATCTGCTGCGGAGTGAACAGCGACGCCAGATCGCTGTAGGCGCCGCCACCGAACAACGCGCGATTGTTCTCCGGTGAGGTGTCGAAGACCTCGAACACCGTCGACGTGTAGTAGGCCAGGCCACGCACGATCATCGGGTCGAAACGGATCAGGCCGGCCGCGCTGCTGCCGAGCACCTTCACCAGGTTCGAACCATCCTTGACATGCGCAGGCAGTTCGTCGAGCAGGGCGGTACCCGCTGCCAGGACGTCACCGAGCTTGTCGAACTGGTTGCCGGACAGGCCGATCTCCTCGGCGCTGGCCGCGAGCTTCTCGCGCTCGTACTTCTCCCAGCGGTCGACCAGTGCGAACACCTCGGGCAACTGCTCCTGCGTGACGCCCACGACGTCGGTGAGCGCTGAGGAGAGCAGGTTGCGGTCGTTCGCGCGGACCACGAACATGTCCTCGCTTGCGCCAAGACCGCCCAGCATGTCGTGGATCAGCTCGAAAATCTCGATCTCGCAGCTCGCGCTCGTCGAGCCGAAGATGTCGACGTTGATCTGCCAATGCTCACGTACCCGCCCTCGCTGTGGGCGTTCGTAGCGGTGGCAGTTCGGGTGGCTGTACCAGCGCACCGGGAACTGCAGGGAACCGGCGTTGCCCGCGATCATCCTGGCCACCGACGGCGTCATCTCGGGGCGCAGCGCCAGGCGCCGGCCACCGCGGTCGGTGAGCGTGTACAGCTGCTGGTTGGCGATCTCCTCACCGGATTTCGCCTCGTAGATCTCAGCTGACTCCAGGATCGGACCGTCGTAACGCAGGAATCCGTACCGCTCGATGACCTCGTACAGCTTGCCGAAGACCTGGGTACGGACGGACATCTCCGGTGGGAGAAAGTCCCGGGTACCCCGGTAGGGCGCGGTCGGCAGGTATTCGGGCACGGTCGACTGATCCTCACTGATTGATTTGGCTGCTCAGGCCGAGTCTAGGCGACCCGCCGGGTGCCGATGAGCAGGGCGACGGCGGCGCCGACACCGCACACAACGGCGGTGATGGTGAAGATTTCCGTGTACTGCGTGAGCAGTGCCGCACGTACCGCGTCGAGGTACGACCCGAGTGCCTGGTCGTAGGCCGCATCCGACGGGAACAGCACGCGGATCGGCACATCGAGTGTCGCGGTCATGCTGTGGAAGCGGTGCAGCCCCCATGCCGACAGCGCCGCGATACCCACCAGCATCCCGGTCATCCGCGCGACGACCACACCGGCGGAAGCAACGCCGTGCTGCTCGGCGGGCACGACCCGCAGTACCGCAGCGGACAACGGCGCGATGACCAGGCCGAGGCCGAGGCCGACAACCACCAGGTCGGTGTCCAGCCTCGGCAGGGTCAGCGGCCCCAGCTCGTGTGGGGTGGACAGGACAGCCGCCGTCCACGACGACATCAGCAGGAACCCTGCCGCCGCGACAAGCATGCCGATGCACGCAACCCAGCGTTCCTCGAACCGGGACGCAAGCAGCCCACCCAGGACCGCGCCCACCGGCAGCGCGACGAGGAACCGCAACAACAACTCCACGCCGCCCTGGTCGTCGCGCCCGAGCAGGGTCTGTGCGAACAGGTCGACGTCCACCAGCGTCACCATGAGCGCCGCGCCGGCGGCCACGCTGGTGGCCAGCGCGGCGAGGAACGGTCGCAGCCGCACGTGAGTGGGGTCGATGAGCCGGGTCTTCGCCCGTGACTCCCACACCAGGAACAGCACGAACGCCACGGCCGCGGCGATGAGGAGCGGCAGTCCCCAGCTCGGCAGCACCTGTTCCCGCGGGTTCGGGTTGTACAGGCCCACAACGGACAGCCCGAGTGCGGTCGCGAGCAGGCCGGCCCCGACCACATCGACCTTGGGCCGGTTCGCGTCGCGCCTGTCGGGTGGCACCGAGACTGCCACGGCGAGCATCGCCAGCAGCGCGAGCGGCACGTTCACCCAGAAAACGCTGCGCCAGCCCGCCAGCGCGGCGAGTGCGATCCCGTACACCGGTCCCAGCACGCTGCCGAGTTCCTGCGCACCGCCTACCGCGCCCAGAACCGTTGCCCTGCGGTGCTCCGACCACAGGTCGGCGGCCAGCGCCATGGTGACCGGCAGCAGCGCACCGCCTGCGATTCCGAGCAGCACCCGGCCCGCGACGAGCAGCGGCACCGTGTCGGCGAGCGCGGTGACTACCGATCCGGCGAGGAACCCACCGAGGCAGGCCTGCAGCAACGCCCGCCGGCCGAACCGGTCCGAGGCCTGGCCGAGCAGCGGCATCGCCGCGACGTAGCCGAGTAGGTAACCGGTGACGATGGGGGTGACCTGCTCGAGCCGGTTCACCGGGATCTGCAGATCGTCGATGATCTGGCGCAGCAAGCCGATGACGACGTAGGTGTCCAGTGCCCCGAGCAGGACGGCGAGGCCTCCGGCGCCGATGGCGAGACCACGATCGCGCCGGGACGTGCTGAGCTGGATCATGCCGGCGCGGTGACCGTGACCGGCTTGTTCACATCGGACAGTGTGACGTCCACAGTGGCCTCATCACCGAACGCGGCGGATGCCTTGACGGGCAGGTGTCCTTCCCCGGTGCTGAGCCAGAAGGTCATGTCGGCGGCGGACTGGATCCCCGGCAGCAGGCCACCGAGCACCTCCTGGTTCAGCGTCCCGGTCACCCGGTACGCCTGCGTGCCGTCGACCTCGTCGCGGGCCTCGGTCTTCGGGTCGCGCAGAGCGGTGAGCAGCTGGGGCACGCCACGTTCGGGATCGAGCACCGCCGAAGGGTCGTACACAGTGGAGCTCAGCGTCGCCGGGATCTCCTGGTAACCGCCGGTGGGGCCTTTGAGATACAGGGTGTCACCGGTGAGCACGAACTCGATCTCCACCAGCTGACCGAGCTGGTTCAGTGTTCCGGTGCCCTTTGCCTCACCCTGCTTGGTCAGGTCGGCCTCGAGGCTCTGTACGAGCAGACCCGGCACCGTGCCGTTCACCTGCACGGTGACGTGGGCGCTCCGGATCTCGCCGGTGGCGGCGGCCGCGTCTCTGATCAAGGCGGGAGCGTCGGGCAGCGGCTCACTCGGAGCCTCGTCGGAGCTGCACCCCGCGGCCACGGCCGCAGTCAGCGCGAGAACTCCGGTCAGGATTCGGCGGAGGACCATGCGCCGAATCCTAGGGCGGCACCGGTCACGGCATGAGCCCCGCGGCCAGAGTCGCGCCGAGCTCCCAGCACGCCGCCAGCCCGTCCTTGCTCGGTTCGCCCAATACGATGACCGGTGGCGCGGCCTGCGCCCAGCCGAGCCCCGTGGTGACGGTCTCGATGGCCCGCTGGGCACCTTCGACACCCTGTGTGCCGTGCACGTAGTAGCCGAACGGGCGCTGGCGGGTCGCGTCGAGGCACGGATAGTAGATGGTGTCGAAGAAGTGCTTGAGGGCCCCGGACATGTAGCCGAGGTTCGCGGGCGTGCCGAGCAGGTAGCCGTCGGCCGCGAGGACATCGGAGGCCGTCGCCGACAGGGCGGGTTTCCGCACGACGTCCACACCGGTGATCTCCGGATCGGTGGCGCCGGAGACCACCGCTTCCAGCATCGCCTGCAGGTGCGGCGAAGGCGTGTGGTGGACGATCAGCAGCGTGGGCACAGTGTGTCAGCCTGCCATCCGTGATAACAGTGATTCTCACGGGCCATGCGTGACGAGCCTCCGCGCGTTCATGCGGTGAGGAGCCGTTCGACATCGGCGCGCAGGGCGGCGAGCCGGTCGCCTGCCTGGCGGCGGATTTCGGCGAGCTCCGCTGCCGACGGCACGGGTGCCGTCACCTCCAGGTACACCTTCAGCTTCGGTTCCGTTCCCGACGGCCGGATCACCACCCGCACGCCCTCGCCGCGCAGGCGCAGCACGTCGGCGTCCGGCAGCAGGTCCTCGGCACTCACCTCGGCTCCCGCCAGCGTCGCGGGCGGCGCCGTCCGCAGCCTCGCCATGAGCTCCGCCCGCGCGCGCAGATCGGTGATGCGCAACGACACCTGGTCGGTCAGGTGGACGCCGTGCCGCACGGCGAGATCGTCGAGCAGGTCGAACAGCGTGCGTCCGGCTGCCTTCGTCGTCGCTGCCAGGTCGGCCGCCGACACTGCGGCCGCTATGCCGTCCTTGTCCCGGACGAACTCCGGGTTCACGCACACCCCGAGCGCCTCCTCGTAGGCGTAGACCAGGCCCGTGCCGGCCCGCGCCAGCCACTTGAACCCGGTGAGCGTCTCGGCGTAACGCGCGCCGTGAGCCCGCGCGATGGCCGACAGCATCGACGACGACACGATCGTCGTGGCAACCAACGGATCCGCTATGTCCGATGTGGACAAGACGTACTCGCCGAGCAGGACACCGGTCTCGTCGCCGCGCAGCATCCGCCAGGCCCCGTCGGGGCCACGGGCACCGAGCGCGCACCGGTCCGCATCCGGATCGAGTGCTATCGCGAGGTCGGCATCGGTCTCGGCCGCGAGGGCGAGCAGCCGGTCGGTCGCGCCGGGCTCCTCGGGATTGGGGAACGACACCGTCGGGAAGTCCGGGTCCGGATCGGCCTGCTCTGGGACGAGGTGCACGTCGGTGAAACCGGCATCGCGCAGCGCCCGGTCGAGCAGTTCCGCCCCGACACCATGCAGCGCCGTCGCCACCACCCGCAGCGTGCGGGAGGTGTTCCACGGCAGCAGGGCGACCCGCGCGAGGTAGGCGTCGACCACCTCGTCGTCCAACGTCGCCGTTCCGGCTGCGCGCGGCACGGACACCGCGGCCGGAGCGGCGGCGATCGCAGCCTCGATCTCGCCGTCGGCAGGCGGCACGATCTGGGTCCCAGTGCCGTCGTACAGCTTGTACCCGTTGTCGGCAGGCGGGTTGTGCGACGCGGTGATCTGGATGCCCGCGACCGCGCCGAGGTGCCGCACGGCGAAGGCCAGCACCGGCGTCGGCAGCGGTCGTGGCAGCACCGACACCGCGAAACCGGCGGCGCTGAGCACCTCGGCGGTGGCCGCGGCGAAGCTCTCCGAACCATGCCTGGCATCGCGGCCGACCACCACGGTCCCGCCCGCGTGGCCCGACGCGGTCAGCCATGCCGAGACCCCCGCAGTGGTCCGGACCACCACAGCGGTGTTCATGCCGTTCTGCCCCGCGCGCACCGGGCCGCGCAGGCCGGCGGTGCCGAACGTCAACGGCCCTGCCATGCGGTCGGCCAGTTCCGTCACAGCGTTGCCGTCGCCGCCCATCGCCCGCGCGACGACGGTCTGCAGTTCGGTACGCGTGGCCGGATCGGGATCGTCTGCGATCCAGCGGAATGCCTTGTCTCGCAGGTCAGGCGTGAGTCTGCTCGGCTGTTCGGTCACCGGGCCATCGTGTCATGTGCGGGAGCGCGCTGGTCAGGCCCGCAGGACCAGTTCCCGCAGCAACGTCCCCATCCGTTCCGCCGCTGCCCGGCCCGCTTCGATGACCTCGGTGTGGCTGAGCGGCTCACCGGTCATACCCGCGGCCAGATTGGTCACCAGCGAGAGGCCGAACACCTCGACGCCTGCTGCGCGGGCCGCGATGGCCTCCAGCACCGTCGACATGCCGACCAGGTCGGCGCCGAGCGTGCGCAGCATCCGGATCTCGGCTGGCGTCTCGAAGTGCGGCCCTGGCAGTCCCGCGTACACACCCTCCGCCAGTGACGGATCGATCTGCCTGGCGATGTCACGCAGCCTGCTGGAGTAGAGGTCCACCAGGTCGACGAAGTTGGCGCCGGTGATCGGCGACATCGCCGTCATGTTCAGGTGGTCGGCGATGAGCACCGGCTGGCCGACCTGGAAGCCCTCCCGCAGGCCGCCCGCGGCGTTGGTCAGCAGCACCGTGCGCACCCCGGCCGCCGCGGCGGTACGCACCGCGTGCACGACGCCGGCCACACCCTTGCCCTCATACAGGTGGGTTCGGCCGAGTAGCACCAGCGCGCGCTTACCGCCGACGACGACCGAACGGGCGGTGCTGCCGTGGCCGACCGCGCTGGGCGTCTCGAAGCCGGGCAACTCACCGAGCGGGATCTCCGTCTCCGGTGTGCCGATGATGTCGGCTGCGGGGCGCCAGCCGGACCCCAGCACCACGGCGATGTCGTGCGTGGCGGCGCCGGTCCGGTCGGCGATCATCGATGCTGCGGCGCCGGCGAGTTCACTGGGCTGGTCGAGCTTCTCGGTCACGGTCGTGCAGCCTACGGGGTGCGGCGGTAAACCCGCGGATCAGCAGGTACGCCAGCAAGCCGAAGGGCGACAGCAGGATCGTCAGCACCAGTATCGGCGCCAGAAATACGTGCCTGACGCCGCGTTCGCGTGCGTCGCGGTACATCCACCTGCCGATGAAGAGGTCGAACGCGATGAGGTGGGCCCAGATGGCCGCGGCACCCTCGGGCTTGCCGAGAAATGCCCGCAGCGCCTCGAGATCCGGGTTGCTCACCACCCGCCACAGTTCACCGAGATCGCCGGCGGCAAGCACGGTGTAGACCACCAGCGGTGGCAGGACGATCCATGGCGAGGCGATGATGCGCTCGGTCCAGCTCCACCGCGGGGCCAGGATCATCAGGGCCCAGAACGGCGCGGCGAGGTAGAAGGTGATGTCGAACAGCGTCGCCGTGTTCATGGTGCGCCCACCAGTTGCCTGTCGAGGCGCGGTTGGGAAACGACGCTCCGCAGGGACAGCACCGTGCCGGCCGCCATGGCGATGACCAGGGCGCCGAACGCGGCGAGGGTCCAGCCATCGGGTGCCGTCAGCGGCTGGCCGCGCAACGCCTGCCAGGTGACCAGGCCGACGAGACCGGCATAGCCGAGCCCGGCGGTCAGCACGAGCCGCGCGCGCACCGCGTCGTGACGCAGCCGGGGCACGCGGGTCGCGAGCACTCCCAGCAGCGCGGCCAGGAGCGGCAGCGCCTGCAACGCGTGCATGCCGACGAAGTGCGGGATCCGCAGGTCGCCGCCGATCGTGCTCCAGCCGGCGATCGGCATTCCAGGGCCTCCGTCGGGTACACCCACGGTGTGCGCGCCGACGACACCGGTGAACGTGCCTGTCCGCATTGACTCCAGCTGCGTGCCGGTCGGCCCGAGCATGAGTCCGCCGAGTGCGAGTCCGGCCAGCGAGATGATTGCGCCGAGGCGGATCGACCAGCGTGCGGCCTGGTCGGCGATCGGCGCGCGCAGCAGCAGCACGGTCAGCACCAACGTGCCGACCCACAGCGCCGCGATGGTCGCGCCCATCACCGAGAACAGCGCCGAGTCGAGCGGGGTGGCGACGTTGAAGTGGCTTGCCCTGCCGCGCATCGCCTGGCCGAGGATGATCACGTACTCCACAGCGAGGAACACGACGATCACGGTCGACACGCGGTGCGCCAGCCGTTGCCGGGAGCGCAGCAGCGTGACCAGCCACGCCCAGGTCACGCAGTAGGCGACGATCGAGACCGCGAACTTGAACGGCTTGAGCCAGATCGGCACGGCGAGCAGCATCCGGTCGTCGAACAGCAGGCCGCCGAGCGCGACAACGGTCATGACGGTCATCAGTCCCGCGAACAACATCATCGGTCGGTGCCAGGTCCTGGCCTGGCGAAACAAGGTGGACATCACGCCTCCCCATCATGGATAGCTTCACTATCCATGATGGGAAGCTACGCTATCCATGTGGCGGCTGTCCAGAGAAAGGCGTGAGGCGGATGCGGATGGCGGAACTGAGCCGAGAGTCCGGGGTCGCGATCGCGACCATCAAGTACTACCAGCGCGAGGGACTGCTGCCGCCTGGCGAGCGGACCGGCCCCAACCAGGCGCGCTACGACCAGTCGCATGTGCAGCGGCTCAAGCTGGTGCGGGCGCTGCTGGAGGTCGGCGGGCTGTCGGTTGCCGCCGTACGCGATGTCGTCGATGAGATCGACGAACGCAACTCGACGCACAACGTGCTGGGCGTGGCCCAGTACAGCCTGCCGCTGCGGCAGGTCGAGGTCGATGACGAGGCCCGCGCCTGGGCCATGAAACAGCTCGCGGTGGTTGCGGAGGAACGGGACTGGCGGCTCCTTCCGGGTACCCCGCCGACCGAAGCCCTCGTCAGTGTTCTGTGCAGCTTCCGGGAACTGGGGCATGCCCGGTTGCTCACCGTGCTGGACCGTTACGCCGATGTCGCCGACCGGATCGCCGAGGCCGACCTCGACTCCGTCGCCGGGCTCGACTCCACTGAGGCGATCGTGGAGAGCGCGGTCGTCGGCACCGTGCTCGGTGACGTGCTGCTGGCCGCGCTGCGCCGGCTCGCGCAGGGTGCGGCGTCGCGCAGGCGCTTCGCCGACAAGACCGCTACCAGCTGAACAGGCGGCTCAGCCTGTTGTCTGGAAGGTGGGGACGAGACGGTCGAACAGCTCGTTGCGGCCCAGCCGTTCCTGCTCCACCGGCACCGTCACGCCGACCACCCACAGCCCCGAGCCGTTGCGGAACACCTCGGCCACGGTCGTGCGGTTGCTCGCCCGCTCGCCGGTCGTGCCCCGCTCCGCCGTCCGGTAGGTCACGACCACGCCGTCCCTGTTGTCGCCGAGTGGTTCGGAGCGAACGAACGTGAAGTCGCCGGGTGCCCAGGAGGTGCCCAGTGCGGCCACGTAGTCGTCGGCCGTGTACGCGCCCGTGTTGTTCGCGAAGCGTTCGACAGCCAGTACCTGCGCGCCGTCCGGGGACACGAACTGCACCCGGGTGCTCGTCGGCAACGGGCCTGCCGGCTGTTGCGTGACGAACCTGGTCCAGTCCGCGGGCACCCGCACCGAGAACAGCCCACCCTTGGCGCCACGCAGGTTCGTCGCGTCGCCCTCACGCGTCACCAGTTCCCGGCCGGCGCCCGCGGGTGGCGTGGCACGTGCCGGTTCCGCCCGCGCGGGCGGTTCGATCGGCTGCCCCGCCACCAGCCGGGTGAGCGCGAACCCACCCGCGACGGCAACGATGAACAGCAGTACCGCGACCACGACGAGCCATACCGTTCGCGCCGTTGCGTGCCCGGTGGTGGTGGTAGTGGCCGGGCCCGCGGTAGCGGCGGCCGCGGTGAAGGGCAGCGGACCGGGATCGGCTGCCAACACCTCGGCGGGTTCGTCCTTCTCTGCCGCCGGGCTGACCGGCATCTGCGGGATCACCCGCGTCTCGCTCGCGTCCGGTCCCAGCGGTTTGCCGTCGAGCTCACGGAACAGTTCGGGACCGAAGAGGGTGCGCCGCGGCTGCGCCACCAGCGGGTACAGCCTGCGCCGCACCTCCGCCAGCGACATCCGCGCCGACGGTTCCTTGGCCATCAGCCCGCGGATCACCGCGGCGAGCGGCCCCGGCGACGGCTTCGGTACCTCTCCGCGTACGACACGGGTGACGGTCTCCAGCGGATCGCCATCGGCGTCGTAGGGCGGGCGGCCCTCTGTTGCCGCGAACAGTGTCGCGCCGAGCCCCCACAGGTCAGCGGTGTAGGTGACCGCGCCGCCCGAGGCGACCTCGGGGGCGATGAACGCGGGCGAGCCCAGCATCATCCCCGTGTGGGTCATCGTCGCCTCGGCGACATTGCGCGCGATGCCGAAGTCGTTGAGCTTGATCCGGCCGTCGGGAGACACGAGCACGTTGCCGGGTTTGACGTCCCGGTGCGTGATTCCCGCGCTGTGGGCGGCTTCGAGCGCGGCGGCCACGGCGTCGGCGACGACGGCCGCTTGTGCGACGGTCAGCCGCCTGCCGTCGCGGAGCAGGCCGGCCAGGCTGTGTGCGGGCAGCAGCTCCATGACGATGTAGGGATCGCCGTGCTCACGGACGACGTCGTGCAGGGTGATCACGTTCGGGTGGGACAACCCCGCGATCGCCCTTGCCTCCCGCAGAGTCCGCTCCCGCACCTCGTCGGCCCTGGTCGCGGGCACCCCCGGCGGGATACGGATCTCCTTGACCGCCACCGAGCGCTGCAGGAACTCGTCGAAGGCGGCCCACACGGTGCCCATCGCGCCCGAACCGAGTACCGAGCGCAGCCGGTAGCGGCCGGCCACGAGACGGGACTCATCGGTGGAGGTGGACACGACCTCTATTGTGACGAAACCGCGCCCGCCGGAACGTTCACCCGCCGTTGTTAGTGGCGATTAGCATCGGCGGACCTCGCCGGAAATCATCTCTGCGGCCGCACCTGACGCTGTAGCCGTTGGAAGTTCCTGTGAGGGGCGAGCTGCTGACCTGCGAGTTCGTTGTCGACCTACGGTGGCAGAAGAGGCGCCGGTGTTGATTAGCCTCACATCTGCTGGACAGGGCGTGCGCCTACGATGACGAGGTATGACCGAAGTGGCTGGGACGTCCGGGTCCGTGCCCGCTGAGCTGCGGCTCGCGGCCGAGTTCGGCACGCCGGAGGCGGCTCAATGGGAGCGCCTCGTCGCGGGGGTACTGACCAAGAGTGGCGCCATCCCGGAGGGATTCACGGGTGCGCCGCACAGTCTGCTGGCCACCACGACGTACGACGGCATCGAGATCCAGCCGCTCTACACCGCCGAGAACGGCGTACCGCCTGCCGGTTTCCCCGGCCTCGCCCCGTTCGTCAGGGGTTCCCGGCCGGAAGGGCAGGCGGGGGCAGGCTGGGATGTCCGAGCGTTGCACGAGCTGCGCGATCCCGCCGAGGCCCACACGGCTGTGCTCGCCGACCTGGAGAACGGCGTCACCTCGATCTGGTTACGGGTCGGCGCTGACGCGTTGCCGCTCGACGCACTCGGCGAGGTGCTGAGCGGTGTCCACCTCGACTTCGCGCCGATCGTGCTGGACGCGGGCGAAAGTTACGCGGCGGCTGCGGAAGCGCTCCTGGCCGTGCTCGCCGAGCGCCGTGTTCCCGTCCGCGAGGTGACAGGCAACCTCGGCGCCGACCCGATCGGGCTGCAGGCGCGCACCGGTCGTGCACACGAGCTGGCACCGGCGGCGGAACTGGCCGCCCGTACCGCCACGAGCCATCCGGCACTACGCGCCATCGTGGTCGATGCGTTGCCGTTCCACGGAGCAGGTGGTTCCGACGCGCAGGAACTCGGTGCGTCGATCGCGGCCGGGGTCGCTTACCTGCGGGCGCTCACCGAGGCCGGGCTGAGTGTCGAGGCCGCCGCCGGGCAGCTGGAGTTCCGCTACGCGGCGACCGCCGACCAGTTCCTCACCATCGCCAAGTTCCGCGCCGCGCGCAGGCTCTGGGCGCGCGTCACCGAGGTCGCGGGAGGCAGTGCGCTCGGCATGCGCCAGCACGCTGTGACCTCGCCCGCGATGCTGACCCGGCGCGACCCCTGGGTGAACATGCTGCGCGCCACCGTCGCCTGTTTCGGCGCGGGTGCCGGCGGTGCGGACGCCGTGACCGTGTTGCCGTTCGACGCGGCGATCGGCGTGCCCGACGCATTCGCGAGGCGCATCGCCCGCAACACGCAGTCCATCCTGCTGGAGGAGACCAAGCTCGCCGGTGTGATCGACCCGGCGGGTGGGTCCTGGTATGTCGAGCAGCTCACCGACGCACTCGCGCACGCGGCCTGGCGCGAGTTCACCGGCATCGAGCGCGCCGGTGGCATCGAGCGCGAGCTCGCCTCGGGTGCGCTGGCCGGCAGGCTCGCCGCCACCTGGCAGGAGCGCGCGCAGCGGATCGCCACCCGTGCCGATCCGATCACCGGGGTCAGCGAGTTTCCACAGCTGGACGAGAAACCGGTGCGACGCGTTGCCACACCGTCTCCTGTGGACGGAGGTGGCCTGCCGCGTCTGCGCTACGCGCAGGCTTACGAGCAGTTGCGGGACCGCTCCGATGCCCACGGCACCCGTCCCCGCGTTTTCCTGGCCACCCTCGGTCCGCTCGCCGCGCACACCGCGCGTGCGGCGTTCGCGGGCAACCTGTTCCAGGCGGGCGGCATCGAGCCGGTCAACCCCGGCGTCAGCGATGACGTGGTGGGTGCCTTCCGCGACAGTGGTACGCCGATCGCCTGCCTGTGCGGCAGCGACACGCTGTACGCCGAGCAGGCCGCCGCCGTGGCACAGGCCCTGCGCGAGGCCGGTGCCACCGACGTACTGCTCGCGGGCAAACCCGGTGACTACCCCGGTGTCACCGGTTTCGTCCACATCGGATGCGATGCCCTCGCCGTCCTGACCAGCACCCTCGAGAAGCTGGGAGTCGCCTGATGAGTATCCCCGACTTCGCCGACGTCGAGCTCGGCTCGCCCGAGCCCGGTGAACCGCAGGCCTGGACCGAGGCGCTGCGGGCCAGCACCGGCAAGGATGCCGACGCGCTGGTGTGGGAGACCCCCGAGGGCATCGGCGTCAAGCCGCTCTACACCGCCGACGATCTGTCCGATGTGGACTTCCTCGGCACCTATCCCGGCATCGCGCCGTTCCTGCGCGGGCCGTACCCCACCATGTACGTGACCCAGCCCTGGACCATCCGGCAGTACGCCGGGTTCTCCACGGCCGAGGAGTCCAACGCCTTCTACCGCCGCAACCTCGCCGCGGGACAGAAGGGACTCTCGGTCGCCTTCGACCTCGCCACGCACCGGGGGTACGACTCGGACCATCCGCGGGTGCCCGGTGACGTCGGAATGGCCGGCGTGGCCATCGACTCCATCTACGACATGCGCCAGCTCTTCGACGGCATACCGCTGGGGAAGATGAGCGTGTCGATGACGATGAACGGTGCGGTGCTGCCGGTGCTGGCGCTCTACGTCGTCGCCGCGGAGGAGCAGGGCATCGCGCCGGAACAGCTCACGGGGACCATCCAGAACGACATCCTCAAGGAGTTCATGGTCCGCAACACCTACATTTATCCGCCGCAGCCGTCGATGCGGATCATCTCCGACATCTTCGCCTACACCTCGCGGCACATGCCGCGGTTCAACTCCATCTCGATCTCCGGCTACCACATGCAGGAAGCCGGGGCCACCGCCGATCTGGAGCTGGCCTACACGCTCGCGGACGGCGTCGAGTACATCCGCTCCGGGCTCGACGCGGGGCTGGACATCGACACCTTCGCGCCGCGACTGTCCTTCTTCTGGGCCATCGGCATGAACTTCTTCATGGAGGTCGCCAAGATGCGGGCGGCCCGGCTGCTGTGGGCCAAGCTCGTGAAGCAGTTCGAGCCGCGCAAGGACAAGTCGCTCTCACTGCGTACCCACTGTCAGACCTCCGGCTGGTCGCTGACCGCGCAGGACGTCTACAACAACGTGGTTCGCACCTGTGTCGAGGCGATGGCGGCCACGCAGGGACACACGCAGTCGTTGCACACCAACGCACTCGACGAGGCGCTGGCCCTGCCGACCGACTTCTCCGCGCGCATCGCGCGCAACACGCAACTGCTGCTGCAGCAGGAGTCCGGCACCACGCGGGTGATCGACCCGTGGGGCGGCAGCGCGTTCGTGGAGCGGCTCACCTACGACCTCGCCCGGCGAGCGTGGGCGCACATCAGTGAGGTGGAGTCGGCAGGCGGCATGGCGCGCGCGATCGACGCCGGCATCCCGAAGCTGCGCATCGAGGAGGCCGCCGCGCGTACGCAGGCGCGTATCGACTCCGGCAGGCAGCCGGTGATCGGCGTGAACAAGTACCGGGTCGCCGCCGACGAGCAGGTCGACGTGCTCAAGGTCGACAACGCGGGCGTGCGGGCGCAGCAGCTGGAGAAGCTGCGCAGGCTGCGCGAGGAGCGCGACCCGGCCGAGGTCGAGGACGCCCTGCGCAGGCTCACCGCCGGTGCCGAATCGGACGGCAACCTGCTCGAGCTGGCCATCGGCGCGGCACGGGCGAAGGCGACGGTTGGCGAGATCTCGGCGGCACTGGAGAAGATCTGGGGGCGCCACTCCGGCCAGATTCGTACGATCTCAGGTGTGTACCGCGACGAGGTCGGCAAGTCGGCGACCGTGGATGTTGCCAGGGCGCGGGTCGAGCGCTTCGCGGAGGCGGAGGGCCGCAGGCCGCGGATCCTCGTCGCGAAGATGGGCCAGGACGGGCACGACCGCGGGCAGAAGGTGATCGCGACGGCGTTCGCCGACCTCGGGTTCGATGTCGACGTCGGCCCGCTGTTCTCCACCCCGGCCGAGGTGGCCAGGCAGGCTGTCGAGGCCGACGTGCACATCGTCGGCGTGTCCTCGCTCGCCGCCGGGCACCTGTCGCTGGTTCCCGCGCTGCGTGCCGAGCTCGCCGGCCTCGGCCGCGACGACATCATGGTCGTGGTGGGCGGTGTCATCCCGCCGCAGGACTACGACGAGTTGCGCAAGGCCGGGGCGGCGGCGATCTTCGGGCCCGGCACGGTGATCGCCGACGCGGCCGTCGGTCTGCTCGACCAGCTCGACGCGCGACACTCGTAGGCATGCCTCGCACGATCGACGTCGGCGCCTATGCCAAGGGCGTGCTCGCCGGGGACCGCGGGATCCTTTCCCGCGCCATCACCCTGGTCGAGTCCAGCAGGCCCGAGCACCGGCGGCAGGCGCAGGAGCTGCTGGTGGAGCTGCTGCCGCACGCCGGGGGAGCCCAGCGGGTCGGCATCACCGGCGTACCGGGAGTCGGCAAGTCGACATTCATCGACCGACTCGGCGCTGACCTCACGGGGGCAGGGCACCGGGTCGCGGTGCTCGCCGTCGACCCGTCGTCCAGCCGCACCGGCGGGAGCATCCTCGGCGACAAGACGCGCATGGCGCGGCTCGCGGTGGACCCCGCGGCGTTCATCCGGCCGTCCCCGACGGCAGGCACGCTCGGCGGGGTGGCCAGGGCCACCCGGGAGACGATCGTGCTGATGGAGGCCGCCGGCTACGACGTCGTCCTGGTGGAGACCGTCGGCGTCGGCCAGTCCGAGGTGGCCGTCGCCAACATGGTCGACTGCTTCCTGTTCCTGACACTGGCGCGCACCGGTGACCAGCTGCAGGGCATTAAGAAGGGCGTGCTCGAGCTGGCCGACGTGATCGCCGTCAACAAGGCCGATGGCGAACACGAGAAGGAGGCACGCGCGGCGGCGCGCGAGCTGTCCGGTGCGCTGCGGCTGATCTACGGTCCGGACGCGGCGTGGACCCCGCCGGTGCTGACCTGCAGCGCGCTGACCGGGGCAGGTCTGGACACCGTGTGGCAGCAGATCGGCAGGCACCGGCAACTCCTCGACGACTCCGGCGAGCTCGCGGAGAAACGCAGGCGGCAGCAGGTGGATTGGACCTGGGCGATGGTTCGCGACCAGCTGCTCGACCGGCTCGCCGCGCATCCCGAGGTGCGTGCCATCGTGCCGGAGGTGGAGCGTGCCGTGCGCGAGGGCAGGCTCACCGCAACGCTGGCCGCCGAGCGCATCCTTGCGGCATTCGGCGGAGAGTCACCGCGTGGCACCTGACGGCAGCCGTGTCGAGGGTGCACACTGGCCGGGTGCGCGTGTTTGCCGTCCTGGTTGGTGTGTTGGCCGTCCTCGTCGGGGCACTGGCCGTCGGGGGTCCCGCGGCGGCCGTCGCGGCTGAACCGGTGGCCGCCGTCGCTCCGGCGTTGACCCAGGAGACCGCCGAACCGGGCCCGACCCTGGACCCGCAGACCGAGGCGGACGCGAGGAAGACTCGCAGCAGGCTCGTGGTCGGCGTTGCCGCAGCTGCGCTGCTCGGCATCGTGGTCTGGGGGCGGCACGTCCGGAGCAAGAGAAAGAAGACGAAGAAGAAGTAGTAGTTGTGGTTCGGGCGTTGAGCTGTGACGCCCGAACAGCGAAGCCGAACTCTCTGTAGCCGCTCAGCGCAAGTCGGCTACCGTCTGTCTCGTCATTAGGACATCTGGGTCTGACGATCACCTGTTTGGTGCAAGACTGGATGCAAATGCGTATGGCAACAGTTTCCCGGCGGTATGCGGTTGTGATGACGTCCGCCGCGCTGGGCTCGTCCGGAGGTGCGGCGTGACGGTTCTCGACTCGCGACCCGAGATGCCAGGGGAGCCGGCCGGCTCGACCGACGCCCTGCTCACCGAGGCGGGCGTGAGTATGGCTCCGGTGGCTGACCTCGGTGCGGGCCGTGGCCCGCACTGGCTCGACGAGTGGCTGGACGCGCATTCCACCGACGTGGTGGCCTGGCGCAGGCACATTCATGCGAACCCGGAGCTCGCCCGGCGCGAGTACGGCACCACTGAGCTGGTCGTGAAGGTGCTGCGATCCGCAGGACTGGCGCCGAAGGTGCTGCCCGGTGGTACCGGGGTGGTGTGCGACATCGGCAACGGTGCGTCGTGTGTCGCCCTGCGCGCGGACATGGACGCCCTGCCCCTCACCGAGGCGACGGGGCTGCCGTTCGCGTCCACCGTCGACGGTGTCGCCCACGCATGCGGCCACGACCTGCACACGACGGTGCTGCTCGCCGCGGGCATGGCGTTCGCGATGGCACCCGAGCTGCCGGGACGGGTACGGCTGATCTTCCAACCCGCCGAGGAGGTCATGCCCGGCGGCGCGCTGGAGGCGATCGAGGCGGGTGTGCTCGACGGCGTCGACCGGATCTTCGGCCTGCACTGCGACCCGCGGCTGCCGGTCGGCGAGGTCGGCACCCGGATCGGTGCGTTGACGTCGGCTGCCGATCTCATCGAGCTGCGGCTGACCTCGCCGGGTGGGCACACGTCCCGGCCACATCTGACGGCGGACCTGGTGCACGCGCTCGGCACCGTCATCACGTCGCTGCCGGCGTTGCTCTCGCGGCGGGTCGACCCGCGCTCGGGGACGGTGCTGGTGTGGGGTGCCGTGCATGCGGGCAAGGCCGCGAACGCGGTGCCGCAGGAGGGGCTGCTGCGCGGCACGTTGCGCACTGCCGACCACCAGACGTGGACCACCCTCGAGCCGCTCATCGCGTCGTGCATCGAGTCGCTGCTCGCGCCGACCGGTGTCGGCTACGACCTCAACTACCGGCGCGGGGTTCCGCCGGTGGTGAGCGAGCAGGAGAGCACGGTTCTGTTGCGGGCTGGCGTGGAGGCCGCGCTCGGTGAGGCGGCGCTGGCCGGTACCGAGCAGTCCTCCGGCGGTGAGGACTTCGGGTGGTACCTGGAGCAGGTGCCCGGCGCGTTCGCGCGGCTGGGCGTGTGGTCCGGCGAGGGTGCCATGCGTGACCTGCACCAGCCGACGTTCGAGCTGGACGAGCGCGCCCTGCTAACCGGTACCCGGGTCATGGTGCATACCGCACTGGCCGCGCTGGCCTGACCGCGCGAGTCCCCCGCCCAGGCGCGCGAGTCCCCCGCTTGGGTGCGCGAGTTGCCCGCTCTGGCCTGCGAGGTGCGCGCTGGGGTGCGCGAGTCTCCCGCTGGGGTGCGCGAGTTCCCCACTCCGGTCGGTGAGTTGCCCGCTCAGCCGCGCGAGTCCCGCGCTTGGGTGCGCGAGTTGCCCGCTCAGCCGCGCGAGTCTCCCGCTCCGGCCCGCGAGTCTCGCGCTCTTGCCCGCGAGTTGCGCGCTCCGGTCAACGGGAGTTATCCACAGCTGGGGTAGTTATCCACAGTTTTGGGATTTCACCCTCGGGTGGCGTCAGTGAACCGGACTGTGGAGCCATGGTTCTGTTACCAGAAGGCCTCCACGGTGCCTACGTGCGGGCCGAACTCGTGACCGTTGTTGGCACGTCCGTTGTCCGTGGTGCGCTCAAAGATGGCAGGTTGGCGAGGTTTTCGCGTGGCATCGTCGTGGATCCGCGCCGTGGTGCCGACTTCGCGACCCGTGCTGCTGCGTGCCTGCTGAACGCCGGGCCCCGCGCGGTGCTGGCGGGGCATAGTGCGCTCGCGTTGCACGGTTGTACGGCAGCCGACACGGCACCTGTCCACATCCTCGTGCCCTACGGATGCAAGCCCCGCGGACGGCCCGGGTTGGTCGTGCACCAGGGCACGTTCGATGAACAGGACGTGGACGTGATCGCCGGGCTTCGGGTGCTCGCACTGGACGTCGCCGTGGCTGAGGTCCTGGCCCGCGGGAAGAGGCGAGCCGGGCTGGCGTGTGCCGACCAGGCGATGCGGCTCGTGCCCGAGGAGGCTCGCGGCGAATTCCGGGCGTGGATCGAGGAGCGGATCCGGGCGCGGCCGGATCCACGCGGACGGTGCCAGGCCCGTGCATTGGTCAACCTGACGACGGGCCTCGCCGAGTCACCCGCGGAGAGTTGGACCCTCCTTGCTCTCGCCGACGCCGGCCTGCCGATTCCGGAGCAGCAGTACCGCATTGTCGACCTGGCCGGCAACGAGATCTACCGACTGGACTTCGCGTGGCCTGCGCTGCGGGTGGCCGTCGAGTACGACGGGTACGAGGCACACGAATCACGGCAGGCTGCGGATGCGGCACGAGATGCGGACCTGGAGCGGCGCGGTTGGATCGTGGTCCGGGCCGACGCAGCTGACCTCAAGGATCCGGGCCGGTTGATCGGTGCGGTGCGGGCGGCGTTCCGCCGTCGCGGCCTTGCGGCTTAACGCAACTCGCGTGCTGGAGCGGGGGACTCGCCGACTGCAGCGGGGGACTCGCGCGGGAGCGGGGGACTCGCCGACTGGAGCGGGGGACTCGCGTGCCTGGGCGGGGGACTCGCGTGCTGGAGCGGGGGACTCGCGCACCTGCGCGGGGGACTCGCCGACCGGAGCGGGGGACTCGCGCACCTGGGCGCAGCGCAGCGGCTAGGGGCCTATGCCCTTGCAGGGGCGGGTTCGTAGATCGTTGACGTAGTCGGCTGGGGCGCCGGCGGCTTCCGCGGCGTCGGCGAGCACCCCGAGGTACCGCGCGGAAGGCAGGCCGCCCTCGTAGGCATCGAGAACGTACAGCCAGGCCAGCACGGAACCGTCCATGGTCTGCACCCGCAGCCGGATCTTGTTGTGGATGCCGAGGTCGCCGCCCTCCCATTGGTCCAGCAGCGACTCGTCGAGGTGGGTGACGTCGTAGAGCACCACGAACACCCGCGACGACGGGTCCTCCACGATCGTGGCGAGCGCGCCCTCCCAGCCCAGGTCCTCGCCACCGAAGGTCAACCGCCAGCCTTCCAGCCAGCCGGTGCCCGCCATCGGCGAGTGCGGAGCTCGCTCCATCATCTGGGTGGGCTCCATGTTGGACCCGTACGCGGCATACAAGGGCACGCCGACAGCCTAACTGCCACGCGGTCCCCCGAAAGGACGCACTCCGCCTGTCCTCTCCTAGAGTGGGCGCGGACGTCGTCGGTAGAAGGGAACGAGCGTGACCAGGATCGTGATCATGGGCGGCGGACCAGCCGGCTACGAGGCGGCTTTGGTCGCGGCACAGCACGGGGCCGATGTGACCATCGTCGAGCGGGACGGACTCGGCGGCGCCTGCGTGCTCTACGACTGTGTGCCCTCCAAGACGTTCATCGCCTCCTCCGGAGCCAGGGCCAGCCTGCACGGCCTTTCGGAGCTCGGCATCGCCACCGACCTCGCCGACACCCACGTCGACCTGCCCACCGTCCACGGCCGCGTCCGTGGTCTCGCGCTCGCCCAGTCGGCGGACATCCGCGCCAGGGTGCAGCGCGAAGGCGTGCGGGTGATCATCGGCTCCGCCCGCTTCTGCGACAGCGAGCCCGGCCTCGCCACGCACCGGGTCAGCGTCACCGGGCCGGGCGTCGAGGAGATCCTCGAGGCCGATGTCGTGCTCATCGCCACCGGAGCCACGCCACGCGTGCTGCCCGGCGCCGTACCGGACGGCGAGCGCATCCTCGACTGGCGGCAGCTCTACGACCTGCCTGAGCTGCCCGAGCACCTCGCCGTCATCGGGTCTGGTGTGACCGGTGCCGAGTTCGCCTCGGCCTACACCGAGATGGGGGTCAAGGTCACCGTCGTCTCCAGCCGTGACCGGGTGCTCCCGCACGAGGACGCCGACGCCGCCGCCGTGCTGGAGGAGGTGTTCGCCCAGCGCGGCACGACCGTGGTCAAGCACGCGCGCGCCGACCGGGTCGAGCGCACCGAGAAGGGCGTGAAGATCCACCTGACCGACGGCAGGGAGATCGAGGCCAGCCACGCGCTGATGACGGTCGGATCGGTGCCCAACACCACCGGCATCGGCCTGGAGCGGGTGGGCATCGAACCCGGCCCCGGGGGGTTCCTGACGGTCGACCGGGTCTCGCGCACCAGCGCACCCGGCGTCTACGCGGCAGGCGACTGCACCGGCCTGCTCATGCTCGCCTCGGTCGCCAGCATGCAGGGCCGGATCGCCATGTGGCACGCGCTCGGCGAGGGCGTCGCCCCGATCCGGTTGCGCACCGTCGCCGCGAACGTGTTCACCCACCCCGAGATCGCTACGGTCGGCATCAGCCAGCAGGCCATCGACTCCGGTGAGGTGCCTGCGCGCACGATCATGCTGCCGCTGGCCACCAACGCGCGCGCGAAGATGGAAGGACTGCGCCAGGGCTTCGTCAAGCTGTTCTGCCGCCCCGCCACCGGTGTGGTCGTCGGCGGTGTCGTGGTGGCGCCGACCGCGAGCGAGCTGATCCTGCCGATCGCGCTGGCTGTGCAGAACCAGCTGACCGTGGAGCATCTGGCGCTGACGTTCTCGGTCTACCCCTCGCTGTCCGGTTCGATCACCGAGGCCGGGCGCCAGCTCATGCGCCACGACGACCTGGACTGAAATTCTCCTCGGCGCGTGTTGCCCGCCGACCGCTCCGACTGGTGACACTGGGAAGTGAGCAGCTGTCACGAGCATTGGAGTGCGGCAATGACGACACGCGACACACCGTGGCCTGACGGTACGCCGTGCTGGGTGGATCTGATGGTGCCGGATCCGCGGATGGCCATGGACTTCTACGGTGCGCTGCTGGGTTGGGACTTCGCCGATCAGGGCGACGAGGCCGGCAACTACCTGCTGTGCTCACGGCAGGGCAGGAACGTCGCCGGTATCGGTGCCATTCCGCCGGACCAGGCTGGCGCACGCGCGGCGTGGACGATCTACCTGGCGACCTCGGACCTCGCCAAGATCGTCGCGGCGATCAGCGAGAGCGGCGGCAACATCGTCATGCCGCCGATGGACGTGATGCAGGCCGGGAAGATGGCCATCGCGGCCGATCCCACCGGCTCGGTGTTCGGCCTGTGGCAGGCCGTCCAGCACACGGGCATCCAGCTCGCGAACGTACCGAACTCCGCCGTATGGATGGAGTGCATCACACGGGACTTCGATCGGGCGAAGGGATTCTACGGAACCGTGTTCGGCTACGAGTTCGACGACATGTCGGCCGGCGGCTACTCCTACGCCGCCCTCAAGGTAGGCGGCAACGTCGTCGGCGGGCTCGGTCAGATGTCGTCCGAGGCGCCCGCCGACGTGCCGCCGCACTGGTCGGTGTACTTCGGCGTCACCGACACCGACGCGGCAGTGGCCAGGGTCGGTGAACTCGGCGGCGACGTCGTGCGCCCGCCCACCGACTCGCCCTACGGCCGGATGTCGACGGTGACCGACAACCAGGGCTCCTACTTCGTCCTGATCTCGGTCACGGAATCGGCCTGACCGGTCATGGGAGCGTCACCCGGGGGTGACGCTCCCTGCTGCGGTCAGTCGTGCTCGATCCAGTCGAACGTCCGCGTGACCGCCTTCTTCCAGTTGTGGTACTGCCGTTCCCGATGGACGTCGTCCATCGCCGGGTCCCACACCTTGTCCTGCGCCCAGTTGTTGCGGATGTCGGCCTCGCCTTCCCAGAAGCCGACCGCGAGGCCCGCGGCGTAGGCGGAGCCGAGCGCGGTCGTCTCGGCCACCACCGGGCGGATGACCTGGACGCCGAGGATGTCGGCCTGGAACTGCATCAGCAGGTCGTTGACGACCATGCCGCCGTCGACCTTGAGCGTCTTCAGCGGTACGCCGGAGTCGGCGTTCATGGCATCGATGACCTCGCGGGTCTGGAACGCCGTCGCCTCGAGCGCGGCGCGGGCCAGATGCCCCCGGTTCACGAACCGGGTCAGGCCCACGATCACACCACGGGCGTCGGAGCGCCAGTACGGGGCGAACAGGCCCGAGAACGCAGGCACGAAGTACGCGCCGCCGTTGTCCTCGACACCGCGGGCCAGCTCCTCGACCTCGGGGGCGGAGCCGATGATCTGGAGGTTGTCCCGCAGCCACTGCACCAGGGAGCCGGTGACCGCGATGGATCCCTCCAGCGCGTACACCGTGGCGTTGTCGCCGATCTTGTAGCAGACGGTCGTGAGCAGGCCGTTCTGCGACATGACCTTCTCCGTGCCCGTGTTCAGCAGCACGAAGTTGCCCGTTCCGTAGGTGTTCTTGGCCTCGCCGACCGACAGGCACGCCTGCCCGAACGTCGCCGCCTGCTGATCACCCAGGATGCCGGCGATCGGCACCCCGCCGAGCACGCCGCGCTCGCGTACCGTGCCGTACTTCTCCGACGACGACCGGATTTCCGGCAACATCGACAGCGGGATGCCCATCTCGGCGGCGATGTTCTCGTCCCAGGACAGCGTGTCCAGGTCCATGAGCATCGTGCGGGAGGCGTTGGACGGGTCGGTGATGTGGAGACCACCGTCGGGTCCACCCGTCATGTTCCACAGCACCCAGGTGTCCATGTTGCCGAACAGGAGATCGCCGGCCTCGGCGCGGGCCCTGACACCGTCCACATTGTCCAGAATCCACTTGACCTTCGGCCCCGAGAAGTATGTCGCGAGGGGCAGGCCGGTTTTGGCGCGGTACCGTTCCTGGCCGCCGCCGAGCGCACCGAGCTCGTTGACGATCCGGGCGGTCCTGGTGTCCTGCCAGACGATCGCGTTGTAGACCGGCTTGCCCGTAGCGCGATCCCAGACCAGCGAGGTCTCGCGCTGGTTGGTGACACCGACGGCGGCGATATCGCCTGCCCGAAGGTCCGCCTTGGCGAGCGCGCCCGCGGTCACCGCGCGGACGTTCTCCCAGATCTCCTCCGCGTTGTGCTCGACCCAGCCGGCCTGCGGGAAGATCTGCTCGTGCTCCTTCTGATCCGATGCGACGACCCGCCCGGAGTGATCGAAGATCATCGTCCGGGTCGACGTAGTGCCCTGGTCGATCGCTGCGACGTACGACGGCATAACGGCTCCTCGTTTCCTTACCGCTTGGCTTCGTCAGCCGACTCGGGGACCCGGCCCGGCTCGTGCGTGGGCGTTGCTCCCGGTGCCGTCCGGGCGCTGAGCACCTGGCCGATGAAGAAGTCGTAGATCAGCACACCGAGGACGCCACCGACGAGGGGCCCGACTATCGGTATCCACCAGTAATTACTGAACCAGGCGCCGTCGCCCGGCAGCGCCTTGTTTCCCCATCCCGCGACGAAGGCCAGTAGCCGAGGTCCGAAGTCGCGTGCCGGGTTGATGGCGTACCCCGCGTTCGGGCCGTAGGTCATGCCGATCGCCACGACGATGAAGCCGATCACGAACGGCGTCATGTTGCTCAACGGTGACACGTTGCGGGTGTCGATCAGTGCGGCGATGAGCGCCACGAGGATCGCCGTGCCGACGATCTGGTCGACCAGTGGGCCCCAGATACTGTTGCCGAAGTACTGGGCGGGGAACGTTGCGAATATCGAGAACGTCGCCAGTGAGTCCGGCTTCGTGGTCGGTGGCGTCTGCGCAGCCAGGAACGCGTTGATCGCGCTGCTGTAAACCGCGTACACGACTGCCGCGCCCGCGAAGGCGCCCAGCAGCTGGGCGCCCCAGTACGGCAGCACCTTCGGCCAGGGGAACTTACGCCGGACCGCGAAGGCCAGCGTCACAGCCGGGTTGATGTGCGCGCCGCTCACACCGCCGGCCACGTACACGCCGAAGACGACCGCCAAACCCCAGCCGAAGCAGATGATCAACCAGTTGGACGGCCCGAACGCGACCGCTTGGCGTCCTGATTCGGGCAACGCGGCGACGGCGACCGCGACGGACCCACAGCCCAGGATGATCAGGACCGCCGTGCCGAGGAACTCGGCCAACAACTCCCCAGCAGTGTGCTGGCGCAGCCTGTTCCACGCGCTGACCTGCTGACGAGGCAATGTTTCGGTCATGGCGTACCTCCGAAAACCCCGAGGCATCGTTGCCTCCAGGTTCTTCATGCTCCTCGGTGGTCCCGGTCGAGACAAGCTGGCAACAGGCGCGGCGTTCGGTCGGCGTGCGATGCTTGCAACGTCGGCGCGACGAGGGAGGCCGAGTGACTGAGGCGGAGCTGGGGCCGGCCGCGCGAGAGCGTTCCTGGCGGAGGCTCGGCGAAGAGACCTTCGACGTAGTCGTCATCGGTGGGGGCGTGGTGGGAGCCGGCACCGCACTCGACGCCGCGACGCGTGGCCTGCGGGTCGCGCTGGTCGAGGCCCGCGACCTCGCATCCGGCACCTCCAGCCGGTCCAGCAAGCTCTTCCACGGTGGGCTCCGCTACCTGGAGCAGCTGGAGTTCGGTCTGGTGCGGGAGGCGCTGCGGGAGCGGGAGTTGATGCTGACCCGGCTCGCGCCGCACCTGGTGAAGCCGGTCAGCTTCCTCTACCCGCTGACCCACCGGGTCTGGGAACGGCCCTACACCGCCGCCGGCCTGCTGCTCTACGACACGATGGGCGGCGCCCGCTCGGTGCCCGGCCAGAAGCATCTGACCAAGGCAGGCGCGTTACGGATGGTGCCCGCGCTCAAACGCGACGCGCTCATCGGTGGCATCCGCTACTACGACGCGCAGTCCGACGACGCACGGCACACGATGACGGTCGCGCGCACCGCAGCGCACTACGGCGCGGTTGTGCGCACCTCCACCCAGGTGGTGGAGTTCCTGCGTGAGGCCGACCGGGTGTCCGGTGTGCGGGTGCGCGACGTCGAGGACGGCAAGGAGACTCTGGTCCACGCCAGCGCGGTGATCAACGCGACCGGGGTGTGGACCGATGAGCTGCAGCGGCTGTCCGGCAGCAGAGGCCGGTTCCGGGTACGGGCAAGCAAGGGTGTCCACATCGTCGTGCCGCGCGACCGGATCGTCTCCGAGACGGGGTTGATCCTGCGCACCGAGAAGTCGGTGCTGTTCGTGATTCCGTGGCGCAACCACTGGATTGTCGGGACCACCGACACCGACTGGAACCTCGACCTCGCCCACCCCGCCGCCACGCGCAACGACATCGACTACATCCTCGAGCACGTCAACGCGGTGCTCGCCACGCAGCTCACCCACTCCGACATCGAAGGCGTCTACGCGGGGCTGCGCCCACTGCTGGCCGGGGAGAGCGAGGAGACCTCGAAGCTGTCCCGCGAGCATGCCGTCGCCCGCGTGGCGCCCGGACTCGTCGCGATCGCAGGCGGCAAGTACACGACGTACCGGGTCATGGCGGGGGACGCGGTCGACGCCGCCTCGGTGGACCTGCCCGCACGTGTGCAGCCGTCGATCACCGACAAGGTCCCGTTGCTCGGCGCCGACGGTTACCACGCGCTGGTGAACCAGGCCGACCAGCTCGCGGCCGCGCACGGCCTGCATCCGTACCGCGTGCGGCACCTTCTCGACCGCTATGGCTCGCTCATCGGTGAGGTGCTGGCACTGGCGGATGGGCGCCCCGAGCTGCTGCGGCCCATCGACCACGCGCCGGACTACCTGCGGGTGGAGGCCGTCTATGCGGCGAGCCACGAAGGGGCACTACACCTGGAGGACGTACTCGCCCGGCGGATGCGCATTTCGATCGAGTACCCGCACCGCGGAGTGGACTGCGCTGCACAGGTCGCCACCCTGGTGGGCGAGGTGCTGGGCTGGTCGGCGGCGACCACCGCGCGCGAGGTGGAGGTGTACCAGGCGCGGGTGGAGGCGGAACGGGACTCGCAGACGCAGCCCAACGACGAGGCAGCCGACGCCCGGCGTTCCGCCGCCCCCGAGGCGCGCCCCAAACTCGTCGAGCCGGTGAGTTGAGGAAGTTGCGGTCCTGATGTCACAGTCGGCCGCAGCGGGTGTCCAACCGGAGTGAAAGCGACTCCACCGAGGAAGGACACGATCATGGATACGGTCGACGTACTCGACTCGTTCATTGCTTACAACGAAACCGGCACCGGTGACGTGCCCGTGGTGTTCCTGCACGGGAACCCCACGTCGTCCTACCTGTGGCGCAACGTGATCCCGCACGTCGCAGGCCAGGCCCGCTGCATCGCACCGGACCTGATCGGCATGGGAGCGTCCGGCAAACCCGACATCGGCTACCGCTTCGTCGACCACGTCCGCTACCTGGACGCGTGGTTCGACGCGCTGGGCATCGACGACGTGGTGATCGTCGGGCACGACTGGGGCGGCGCGCTCGGCATGGACTGGGCGCGCCGGCATCCCGGCCGGGCGCGCGGCATCGCGGTCACCGAGACGTTCCTGCGGCCGATGCGATGGACCGACTTCCCACCGCAGGGCGAGGAACTGTTCCGCGCGATCCGTTCGCCGCAGGGTGAGGAGATGATCCTGCGGGACAACATGTTCATCGAGTTCAACCTGCCGCACGGCGTGGTCAGCGGGCTGGCGGCCGACGATCACGACGTCTACCGGGCGCCGTTCCGCGATCCGGCCTCGCGGAAGCCGCTGCTCGTGTGGCCGAGGGAGATCCCGATCGACGGCGAACCGGCCGATGTGCACCAGCGCGTGCTGGACTACGGCCGCTGGCTGGCATCGACACCGGTGCCGGTGCTCGTCGTGGGCGTCGAGCCGGGTGTCGGGATGGGCTCGCCGGAGGCGGTGGCGTGGGCCGGCTCGACGTTCGCGAACGTCGAGACCGAGTGGGTCGGGCCTGGTGGGCACCAGGCGCCGGAGGATCAGCCGGACGCGATCGGAAAGGCGATAGCGCGGTGGCTGCCTCGCACAATGTCGGCATGAACGACGAAACCGCTCTGATCGCTCGGGCGGTCGACGGTGACAAAGCGGCCCTGGAGCAGGTGGTGCGCCTGCTCCAGGATCCGCTGTACCGGCTGGCGCTGCGGATGGTGTGGCGGCCCGCCGACGCGGAGGACGCGACGCAGGAGATCTTGATTCGCGTGGTGACGCGACTGTCGTCGTGGCGCGCGGAGGCGAAACTGCTGACGTGGGCATACCGGATCGGCGTCAACTACCTGCTGAATCTGCGCAGGCAGACCCCGCAGGAGGTGCGGGAACTCAGCCTTGACGAGTTCCGCGACAGTCTGGTCGACGGCCTCGCCACCGCCGACTACACCGGTCCGGAAGCGAGCCTGCTGGTCAACGAGGTCCGGTTGACCTGCTCGCAGGCGGTGTTGCAGTGCCTGGAGCGGGCCGAGCGGATCGCGTTCGTGCTCGGTGAGGTCTTCGAACTGTCGTCGACGGAGGCGGCCTGGATCCTGGAGGTGACACCGGCGGCGTACCGGAAGCGGTTGGAGCGGGCACGACGGCGGATCCAGGCGTTCCTGAACTCCACGTGCGGGCTCGTCAACGACAATGCGTTCTGCCGCTGCGCGAAACGGGTCGACAAGGCGGTCGCGGTCGGCCGTGTCGATCCCCGGCAACCGGCGCTGGCCACGCATCCGGTGTCCGGCCGTGGCGTCGAGGAAGCAGCCGTCCAACTGCACGATCTGCACGACGCGGCAGCCGTGTTCCGCGCTCATCCGGACTACGCGGCACCGAAGGCCAAGACGGACGCGGTACTGGCGTTGCTCAACTCCGGACGTTTCCCACTGCTGAAGTGACCGAAGCTTCAGAACCGCCTGCGCCGGTTCGAGGCGAACGATCCGGCGAGCAGTGCCGCGAGGGCGGGCAACAGGAAGACGAAGATCATGCCCCGCGCGGCGGTGAAGAACAGGATGATCGCGAGCACAGCGGCGATCGGCACCATGCTGGAGGCGAGCCGTTGCTGCCACGGCAGCTCGACCTGATTCTGCTGTGCCGGGACCACCCGCCGTCCTGGCGCGAGCACGCTCGGCTTGGGCTCGGGCAGATCGGCGAAGAGCGGTTCGAGCTCGCGGCGGAAGCGGGCGCCGCTCACCTGGCGGGAACGCTCATCGAACTCGGTGAGGTCCAGCCGTCCGGTGCGCACATGCTCCGAAAGCGCGTCCAGCGCTTCCTGCCGCTCATCGTCACTGAGCCGCATTTCCGGTCGGTCGGCAACCACACCTCGATGGTAGGTCCGCCCGGACCATCGAGGCCAGCAAGCCTGAGCGACTTCTCAGTGCCTGCAACGTGAATGCGTGGTATGTCGGGTATCAATCTTTGATTTCGAGCAGTACCGCGCCCTGGGTGACGGCGGCACCCGCTTCAACGGCGAGGCTCGTGACCGTGCCCGCTTTGTGTGCCGTGACCGGGTTCTCCATCTTCATCGCCTCGAGCACGACGACGAGTTCGCCCGCCTCCACCTGCTGCCCGTCGGCGACGGCGACCTTGACGATGGTGCCCTGCATCGGTGCGGTGACCGCGTCACCGCTCACGGCGGCCTTCGTGCCGCCCGCCCGCTTGCGCGGCTTCGCCTTGGCCGCGCCGCTGCCGTTGACGGCGCCCCGTGCGAGCCCACCGGGCAGGGACACCTCGATGCGGCGCCCGCCGACCTCGACCACGACGTTCTGCCGCGGTTCCGGCTCCTCCTCGACATCGCCCGGCGCGGTGAACGGCTCAACGGTGTTGTCGAACTCGGTCTCGATCCAGCGGGTGTGTACCGAGAAGCCGTGCTCGTCGCCGATGAACGCGGGGTCGTCGAGGATCGCGCGGTGGAACGGCAGCACGGTCGCCAGCCCCTCGACGGTCATCTCGCCGAGCGCACGCCTGCCGCGCTCGATGGCCTGCCTGCGGTCGGCGCCTGTGACGATCACCTTCGCCAGCATGGAGTCGAACTGCCCGCCGATCACGCTGCCGGACTCGACACCGGAGTCCACCCGCACGCCGGGGCCTTCGGGGAACACCAGCCGCGTCACGGTTCCGGGTGCGGGCAGGAAGTTGCGGCCCGCGTCCTCGCCGTTGATGCGGAACTCGATGGCGTGCCCGCGCGGCTGCGGGTCCTCGGTGAACGGCAGCGTGCCGCCCTCGGCGATGCGGAACTGCTCGCGCACGAGGTCGGTTCCGGTCGTCTCCTCCGACACCGGGTGCTCGACCTGCAGGCGGGTGTTCACCTCGAGGAACGAGATGGTGCCGTCGACCCCGACGAGGTACTCGACGGTGCCGGCGCCGTAGTAGCCGGCCTCCTTGCAGATGGCCTTCGCCGAGGAATGGATGGTCGCGCGCTGCTCGTCGCTGAGGAACGGTGCGGGCGCCTCCTCGACGAGTTTCTGGTGCCTGCGCTGCAGTGAGCAGTCGCGCGTGCCGACGACGACAACGTTTCCGTGCTGGTCGGCGAGCACCTGCGCCTCGACGTGGCGTGGCCGCTCGAGGTAGCGCTCCACGAAGCACTCGCCGCGCCCGAACGCGGCGACGGCCTCGCGGGTCGCCGATTCGAACAGCTCGGGGATCTCCTCGATGGTGTAAGCGACCTTGAGACCGCGGCCACCGCCGCCGAATGCCGCCTTGATGGCCACCGGCAGGCCGTGTTCCTCGGCGAAGGCGACGATTTCCTCGGCGCCGGCCACCGGGTCCTTCGTACCTGGCACCAGTGGTGCGCCCGCCTTCAGCGCGATATGCCTGGCGGTCACCTTGTCGCCGAGGTCGCGGATCGCCTGCGGGCTGGGCCCGATCCAGGTCAGGCCCGCGTCGAGCACGGCCTGCGCGAAGTCGGCGTTCTCCGAGAGGAAGCCGTAACCGGGGTGCACGGCATCGGCGCCGGAGCGCTTCGCGGCGTCGAGCAGCTTGTCGAAAACCAGGTAGCTCTCGGCGGCGGTGGTCCCGCCGAGGGCGAACGCCTCGTCGGCCATGCGCACGTGCGGAGCATCGCGATCGGGGTCGGCATAGACTGCCACGCTGGCCAGCCCCGCGTCCTTCGCCGCCCGGATCACACGCACGGCGATCTCGCCGCGATTGGCGACGAGCACCTTCGTCACGGGCACGCTTACCTCCGCTCTTCGCTGCTCAGGAGGAGTCTACGGACCCGGGTGTTCCGCCAGGTGAGAGGAGGCTCACGCCCACTGGGCGCTCGTATGGCGCAGTTCCCCGGGGATCACGCCGTCCAACAGGATCACGTCGTAGGGCCGCGCCTGGTGCAGTTCCTGCAGGTGCTCGGTGCGCACCATCATCCACGGCTGGTGCTCACCGCAGCCCTCCACGAGCCGGTCGATGGCGGAGAACGCGAGCAGCGCCAGGCGGCCGTCCTCGGTACGCCGCAGCTCGACGGTCGCATCGGTCGTGTCGGTGCCGGCATGCCTGCCGGTCGGCAGGTACACCACGGGTGGCAGGTGAGGATTCGTCACACGCACAACATAGACGTGCGCGCAGCGTTACCTCCCCTACGCTCAGGCGGGTAACGAGGGAGGGGATGTCGTGGCCGAGCAAGGGGTACCCCGGCCAGTGCTGATCACGGCGGCGACCGCTGCCGCTGTCACGGGCGCCGCATTGGTGACAGCGGTACTGCTGCGGCCCGACCGGGCCGCGCCGACGGGAGCCGGCGGGGTGCAGGCGACGCCCTCGACCTCCAACAGCAGCTGTGGTGACGATCCGTGCCGTGTGCTGGCGTCCACGTCGGTGAACGGGATGCCCATCGAACTGCTGACCGACAGCGCGGGCGGCACCGGCAGGCTGCGCGCGGGCGGCCCGGTAACCGGAACCGTCACGGAGGTCGCGATCACCGCGATGGGCGTGCGGCTCAACCACGATTCGCTGCGCTGTGCCGACGATGCCACCCCGGTATGCCTGGTTCGCGGGCCGCATGACGGGGGCATGGCCGGTGAGGTCCATGTCTGGCGCGGCGACAGCTGGCAAGCCGCCCAGCGGCCGTACTTCTCCGACGCAGGCAGCATCGTGCTCGACGACGCGACCGGTGACAGTGCCCCGGAGATCGTGGTCGTGCGGCACGAATGCAGCCGGGTCGAGACCGCCGAGGAATGCCAGCAGGCGCCCGTGCTCGCCGAGGTCTTCACCCTCAGCGGCGAGCCGGCCGGGTGCACCGGCACCCATGAGTCACCCGGCTCGCTGCGTGGCTGGCCCGAGGTCGACGTGGCGGAGTACGAGCTGACCGGCTGCCCGTGACCGGTGTCAGACCCGCGCGGTCGCTGCCTGCCCCGTGTCGCTGAGCAGCGGCGGCGCGCTCGGCGCGTGCAGCACGTCGTCGTCGAGCAGCCCCTCGGTGCGCGCGACCACGGTCGGCACCACGATCTGGCCGGCGACGTTGGTGGCCGTCCGCATCATGTCCATGATCGGGTTGACCGAGTAGATCAGCGCGATGCCTAGTGCCACCTGCTCGGCGTCGAGGCCGATGACCGTCGTGGTGAGCGTCAGCGCGGTGAGCCAGCCGGTCGTGCCCGCGGTGGCGAGCGCACCCAGCACCGCGACCAGCACGATGCCCGCGTACTGCCCGATGCTCAGCGAAACACCCGAGATGTTGGCGATGAAGATGGCGCCGATCGCGGGAAAGACCGCCGCGCAACCGTCCATTTTGGTCGCACTGGCCAGCGGGGTGGCGAACGCCGCGTAGCCGGGGTCGACGCCGAGGTTCACGGCGCTCTGCCGGGTCAGCGGCAGCGTGGCGGCGGAGGACTGTGACACGAACGCGAACTGGATGGCCGTCCACGCCTTGCCGAAGAACCGCGCGGGGCTCACCCGCGCGACGAACTGCAGCAGGATCGGATAGACGACGAAGAGAACCAGCAGGCAGCCGACGTAGACGGCGACCGTGGTGGACAGCAGCGGCCGGAACAACGCGTCACCGTAGTTGGCGACGGCGGCGCCGATCAGGCCGAGGATGCCCAGCGGCGCGAGCCGCACGATCCAGCCGAGGTACCGCTGGATGATCTCGAAAACGCTCGTGGTGAGGTCGACGAACGGCTTGGCCCGATCGCCGAGGCTGAAGGCGGCGGCGCCGACGACGAGTGCCAGGAACAGCACCTGCAGCGTCTCGCCCTCGGCGAAGGCCGAGATCGCGTTGCTCGGCACGATGCCGTCGATGAACGCCGTCCACGAGCCCCAGTTCTCGACGCTGCCCGCGGCGCGCTCGGCGTTCTCGGCTGTCGCCTGCGCGCCACCGAGGCCGCCGCTGCCGGGGTTGAACACTGTGCCGACGGCGATGCCGATGAGCGCCGCGATCAGGGAGGTGATGGCGAACCAGAGCACGGTCTTGCCGCCGAGACGGGCCGCCGTGCGCCTGCCGCCGAGGCGGCGAAGGCTGCTGATGCCGACGATGACCGCGGTGAACACCAGCGGTATCACGGCGATCTGCAGCAGTGTGGTGAAGATCGAGCCGAGCTGGTCGAGGGTCTCGGTCAGCCAGGCGGCCTCCGTTGCCCTGGCGAGCGCGCCCAGCAGCGCCCCGGCCGCAAGTGAACCGATGACCGCGCTCGCGAAGACCGCCGGTCTCGTGTAGGTGCGTAGGAAAGACACGTGTCCGCTCCGGTAAGTGTGAAGAATCTTCGGCAATGCCAGAGCGGACAACATCCGAGCGGGTGGAACCCTTCCACCCGCCCTGATCTCTCACATACTGGGAACGTTGAGGCCGGGGCGTCGTTGTTGCTAGGGGCGCCAGAGGTCGGTGACGCTGACGCCCACCTCGGCGAGCAGGCGGCGGGTCAACGGCAGGCTGATCCCGATCACGCTGGACGGGTCGCCGTCGATGCCCTCCACGAACCAGCCGCCCAGCCCGTCGAGGGTGAACGCGCCTGCGACGGACAGCGGCTCGCCGGTGGCGAGGTAGGCGTCCAGCTCGTCCTGGCTGGGGATCGCGAACCGCACCGTCGTCGACTGGGTGCCGCTGGCCTCCCGGATGGGCTTTCCGCCGGCCAGCCGCAGCACGGCGTGGCCGGTGAGCAGCTCGCCGGTGCCGCCGGCCATCGTGGCCCAGCGTTTGCGTGCGACCTCGGCCGTACCCGGCTTGCCGACGACCTCACCCTCGATCGCCAGCATCGAGTCGCAGCCGACCACAACGGCATCGGAGCCGACGCTGTCCGCAACCGCCTCGGCCTTCGCCTTCGCCAGCGCGGTGACCAGTTCGCTGGGGGTGGGGTCGGTGAGTGCCGCGGCGACCGCGTCCTCGTCGACGCCGGACACCATGACACTCGGATCGATCCCCGCGGCACGCAGCACCGCGAGCCGCGCGGGCGAGGCGGAAGCCAGAACGAAACGCACGCGCCAAGGTTAGGTGATCAGCGCGGGGAATAAGCTCCCAAGGGCCCCAAGGTTTGCGTTGAACGCAACCAAGGTGGCCTTGGGGGCCACCTCAGCTGTCCAGCAGGGCGCCGTGGGCGCTGATGTGGGCGGCGAGGCGGGTCGCGAAGGTGCCGGCGTCGCCGCTGCGCAGCAGCTCGCACAGCTCGGCATGCTCGGCGAGGATCGCGGCGTGGCGGCCCGGCGTCCGATGCAGTGCCGAGTTGGTGATGCGCACCTGCCGGTCGTGCAGGCCCGAGTAGAACTGCGTCAGCAGGCTGTTGCCGGCCGCGTCGACCAGCGTGGCGTGGAACTGCCGGTCGAGCCGGGAGAACCGCGCCATCTCGCCGGGTACGTCGACTGAGTGCTGGTCGCCGAGCACGGTGGCCATCCGCTCGGCCACCTCCTCCTGGACGGCGCGCGCGATCACCGTGGTCGCCGCGTGTGACTCCACGAGAATGCGGGCCTCGGTGACCTCGACGACCTCGTCCGCGGACACCGGTACCACCAGCGCGCCGCGCTTGGGATACAGCCGGAGCAGGCCCTCGACCTCGAGGCGCAGGAACGCTTCACGCACCGGTGTGCGGGACAGCTCCAGCGCCGTGGCCGCCTCGCCCTCGCTGATGAGCTGACCACCCCCGAGGCGCCCGTCCAGGATCCGGTCCTTGATCCACCGGTACGCGCGCTCGCTTGCCGCGGGCTGCTGTGACCGGTCGCTCGTTGACATGCCCGCATCGTAACGACCATCTTGGATGCAACATAGATACAACACAGACGCAAGGAGTCCTGAGCGTGCGAGCGGGATGGTGGCGGCCGTGGGCGATGTGGGGACTAGGCGCTCTGTGTTACCTCACCGCGCTGTTTCACCGGATGAGCCTCTCGGTCGGCGGCCTCACCGCACAGGAACGCTTCGGCATCGACGCGACCGGGCTCGCGGCGTTCGTCGTGGTCCAGCTCGCCCTTTACGCCCTCCTGCAGGTGCCGGTCGGGGTAGGGGCCGACCGGTTCGGACCGCGCAGGTTACTGCTCGCCGGCATGACGTTCATGGCAGCGGGCACCCTCGTGTTCGCACTGGTCACCGGCTACCCCGCCGCCATGGCGGGCCGAGCGCTCATCGGGGTGGGCGACGCCTGCATTTTCGTCAGCGTGCTGCGCATCGCGCACAACTGGTTCCCCGGTCCCCGCTACGCCCTGATCGCCGCGCTCACGGCCATGATCGGCGGACTCGGCCAGCTCGTCGCGACGGCGCCACTGGCCGCGCTCCTCGGTGCCCGCGGGTGGACGGGCGCGTTCCTCATTGCCGGCGGGATCACGGTGGTGCTGCTGATCGTCACCGCGGTCGCGTTGCGCGATGGTCACCCGCGGAACCTGCCGCAGGACACCCGGCCGGAGCCGCTACGCGAGAGCCTGCGCCAGGTCTGGCGGACGCCTGCCATCCGGCACGCCATGTGGACCCACTTCACCCTCCTTGGCACGTTCGTGTCGTTCACCGCGGTGCTCGGCCAGCCGTACCTGGTCGGTGCGTACGGCCTGGCCAGGAGCACGGCGAGCGGGCTGCTCGGTCTCGCGGTGATCGGATACGTGCTGACCAGCACGGCGGCGGGGCAGTTCGCCTCTCGCCAGCCCGCCGCTCGCGGCCGGTTGGCACTCGGTGCCGCATTCGCCATGACGGCTTTCGTGGCGCTGCTCGTTGTGCTGCCCGGTTCAGCACCGGTCGGGTTGCTCACGCCCGTGGTGTTCGCCGTCGGTGCGGCTGGCGGTGTCAACGTGCTCGCCTTCGACCTCGCCCGCTCCGCCAACCACGGGCATCGGACCGGGATCGCCACCGGCGTCGCCAACATGGGTGGCTTCACCTTCGCGGTGATGGCCCAGCTGGGCGTCGGCGTCGTGCTCGACGCGCTGATCGGAGCGGGGATGCAGCCGGCGAATGCCCACAGGCTGGCGTTCGGCGTGCCGCTCGCGCTGGCCGTGCTGGGTGCCGTTCAGGTCATGTGCTTGCACCGGCACGGGGGCGTGGTGCCCGCCGTCGGATCAGCAGGGGAGGCCCGAGGCGCGCCACGCACCCTGGCCGGGGCGTAGCGGCGCGCGGACCAAGGCGGCGCGGTCGGCCCAGCGCGACCGGGCGCGCGGTCCGGGCGGCGCGGGAGCCGGAGAAGCCAGCCCCGCCAGCACCGCGGTGAGCGCGGCGATCTCGGCGTCATCCGGATTGCCGCGCACGATCCGCAGCACCGGCCGCGGCGCGTCCTCCGGTTCGTCGATGGCGGTCACAGCGGGATGTTCCCGTGCTTCTTCGGCGGCAGGGTCTCGCGCTTGTCCCGCAGCATCCGCAGCGCCCTGGCCACGTGACCGCGGGTGTGCGCGGGCGGGATGACGCCGTCGACATAGCCGCGTTCGGCCGCCACATACGGGTTACACAGCGTGTCCTCGTACTCCTGGATCAGCTGTGCCCGCAGTGCCTCGACGTCCTCCCCGTTGTCGGCGGCGCCGGCCAGCGTCTTGCGGTGCACGATGTTCGCCGCGCCCTGTGCGCCCATCACCGCGATCTGCGCCGTCGGCCACGCGAGGTTGACGTCGGCGCCGAGGTGCTTGGAGCCCATGACGTCGTAGGCACCGCCGTAGGCCTTGCGGGTGATCACGGTGACCAGCGGGACGGTCGCCTCGGCGTAGGCGTAGATGAGCTTGGCGCCGCGCCGGATGATGCCGTTCCACTCCTGGTCGGTGCCCGGCAGGAAGCCCGGCACGTCCACGAAGGTCAGCACCGGCACGTTGAACGCATCGCAGGTGCGGACGAACCGGGCGGCCTTCTCCGAGGCGTCGATGTCGAGGCAGCCCGCGAACTGCGTCGGCTGGTTGGCCACGATGCCGACGCTGTGCCCGTCCACCCGGCCGAAGCCCACGAGCACGTTCGGCGCGAACAGTTCCTGCACTTCGAGGAACTCGCCGTCGTCGACCACCCGGGTGATGACCTCGTGCATGTCGTAGGGCTGGTTCGGCGAGTCGGGCACGATCGCGTCCAGCTCCCGGTCGGTGTCGGTGACCTCGTCGGCGATGGACTCGCCGGACGGCTCCACCGGATCGAACACGGGCGTTTCCGCGAGGTTGTTCGACGGCAGGAAGCTCAGCAGCTCCTTGACGTAGGAGATGGCGTCTTCCTCGTCGGTACCGAGGTAGTGCGCGTTGCCCGACTTGGTGTTGTGCGTGCGGCCACCACCGAGGTCCTCGAAGGTGACCTCCTCGCCGGTCACCGTCTTGATGACGTCCGGTCCGGTGATGAACATGTGCGAGGTCTTGTCGACCATCACCACGAAGTCGGTGAGCGCGGGGGAGTAGACGTGCCCGCCCGCGTTGGCGCCCATGATCAGCGAGATCTGCGGGATGACGCCCGAGGCGTGGGTGTTGCGGCGGAAGATCTCGCCGTAGAGGCCGAGCGAGACAACGCCTTCCTGAATGCGTGCGCCGCCGCCCTCGTTGATGCCGATGACCGGGCGGCCGGTCTTGATGGCCAGGTCCATGACCTTGACGATCTTCTCGCCGTATACCTCGCCGAGCGAGCCGCCGAACACGGTGACGTCCTGGCTGAACACACACACCGGGCGGCCGTCGATGGTGCCGTAGCCGGTGACGACGCCGTCGCCGTAGGGGCGGTTGTGCTCCTGCCCGAAGTTGGTCGAGCGGTGCCTGGCGAACTCGTCCAGCTCGACGAACGAACCCGCGTCGAGCAGGAGGTCGATGCGCTCGCGAGCCGTTTTCTTGCCTTTGGCGTGTTGCCGTTCGATGGCCCTTTCGGACCCGGCGTGCACGGCCTCGTGATAGCGCAGGTAGAGGTCGGCGAGCTTGCCGGCCGTCGTGTGAATGTCGGGTTCCGCATCGGGAGGCGTCCCGATCGGCTCCGTTGCGCTGCTCATAGAACCGCAGCCTATCCACCAGTACCAGGGGCAGGATGTGGCGTAGCCAACGTCTTATCGTGGCGGTCATGAAACGGATCGACGCCGCACTGCTGCGTGCGGAGCTTGTCCGGCCGGTGGGGCCCTATGGCGCGCTCGACGTCGTCGCCAGCACGGGTTCGACCAACGCCGACCTGCGCGAGGCCCTGGTCGACGGTGCAGGCGACCGCACCGTGCTGATCGCGGAGGAGCAGACGGCCGGGGTCGGCAGGCGCGGCCGCACGTGGAGTTCTCCCGCGGGTGCCGGGGTCTACTGCAGTGTCCTGCTCCGCCCGGCCGGTGTGCCGATGGCGGCCCTCGGGTCGCTCGCCGCGGTCGCGGGCTTGGCCGTGGTGGACCTGACGCGGGCGCTGGGCGTGACGGCTGTGCTCAAGTGGCCCAACGATGTGCTCGCCGCCGACGGCTCCGGCAAGTGCGCCGGCATCCTCGCCGAGGCCGCGCCATCGGAGGAGCAGGCGGTGATCCTCGGCATGGGGCTCAACGTCGCGCCGCCGCGGGAGCCGGTGAAGCCGGGGCCGGGTGGCCTGCCCGCGGTCGCGCTGTCCCAGCTCGGTGCACGGACCACCGACCGCACCGAGATCTGCCGGCTGCTGCTGACCTTCCTGCACGAGCGGGAGAGGCGCTGGCGGGCCGCTGACGGCGACCTCGCCAGTGCGAGCCTGCTCGCCGACTACCGCGAGCACTGCGCGACGTTGGGGCAGGAGGTCAAGGTCATGCTCCCCGGCGGCGCGCACCTGCTCGGCCTGGCTGTCGACGTCGATGCGACCGGGGCGCTCATCGTCGAGACCAGCGCCGGCGAACGGCGGACAATCTTCGCCGGCGATGTCGTTCACTTGCGTCCAGCCGCGGAGTAAACGGCAACTGATCGCGGTACGGTGAGCCGACGGCGGCGAAGCACGAATTCGGGGAGTGTTCGAGGTGGCCTATCCAGACGATCTGCTCAGCGAGGGTGAGCGCGTCATAACCCACAAGCATCCGCACTTCAAGATGCTGATCTTCCCCGTGTTCATGCTGATAGTCACCGTTGGCGCCGCCATCTGGCTGGCCCTGCTGGCTCGCGACCTCGACGCGCCATGGAATCTGGTGGCGCTCATCGCGATCGGCGTCGTGGGGCTGGTGCTGGTCGTGTGGCTGGTACTCGTGCCGTTCGTGCGCTGGCGCACCACGCACTTCATCGTCACCACCGATCGGGTGATCGCGCGGGAAGGCGTCATCAAGCGCACCGGCATCGACATCCCGATGGCCCGCATCAACAGCGTGCGTTTCGAGCACGGCCTGGTGGACCGGATCTTCGGCTGCGGAACGCTCATCATCGAGTCGGCTTCGGACGAACCGCTGACCTTCGACGACATCCCGAGGGTGGAACAGGTGCACACGGCGATCTACCGCCAGGTCAACGACAACCCGTACGACGACTTCGGCGCCACGCAGGCCGCCCCGGGAGCGTGGCCGGAGCAGCAGGACCCGCCGCCGCAGGCCCGTGGGCGGGGGCGCTGAGCGCGATGGGCGCACGTGAGCTCGGCCTACCGGAGCGGGTTCCGGCGAGCGACGGCCTTCCCGAACGGGTGACGATCTGGGAGGTCGGCCCGCGTGATGGCCTGCAGAACGAGCAGTCCAGCGTGCCGGTCGAGGTCAAGCTGGAGTTCCTGGACCGGCTCGCCGATGCGGGCCTGACGACGCTCGAGGCGACGAGCTTCGTGCACCCGAAGTGGGTACCGCAGCTTGCCGACGCCGAGCAGTTGCTCGCCGGGCTGCGTCGCCGCGAGGGTGTCCGCTACCCCGTACTCGTCCCGAACGAGCGCGGGCTGGACCGCGCGCTCGCCGCTGGGGTGGACCACATCGCGGTGTTCGGCAGCGCCACCGAGACCTTCGCCAAGCGCAATCTCAATTCCGGTGTGGACGAACAGTTCGCGATGTTCGCCCCTGTCGTCACGCGTGCACGAGCCGAGGGGCTCGATGTCCGTGGGTACCTGTCCATGTGTTTCGGCGACCCCTGGGAGGGTGCGGTCGCGCCGGAACAGGTTGTGCGCGTTGGCAAGCGGCTGCTGGAGCTGGGCTGCTCGCAGCTCTCGCTCGGCGACACGATCGGCGTCGCGACTGCCGGACAGGTCGAGCGGCTGCTCGACGCCTTCACCACCGCGGGTGTCGGTGTGGACGTGCTGGCGGTGCACTTCCACGACACCTACGGGCAGGCGCTGAGCAACACGCTGGCCGCATTGCGCCGTGGGGTGTCCACTGTCGACTCCTCGGCGGGTGGGCTCGGCGGCTGCCCGTATGCAGAGTCGGCCACGGGCAACCTCGCCACCGAGGACCTGGTGTGGGCGCTCGACGGGCTCGGCATCGAGCACGGTGCCAACCTGGACGCGCTGGTCGAAACGAGTGCGTGGATGGCGCGGCAGCTGGGCAGGCCGAGCCCGTCCCGGGTTGTTCGCGCGCTCGCTGGCTGAGGCCGGATCACAACGGTCTTGTTGCGATGGGAACCGAGTGTGCACGCGCTGCGTCTCACCGTTGCCGACCGCTGTGACCACAGGCCACCGGACGTCCGGGAGGGTGCAGTGACCGACCATCGCGCGCAGGTGGACCAGCTCCTCGCCGACTACCGGCGCAGCCGCGAGCAGCTCGCCACAATGCATCGTGACCTCGCGGCGATCAGCGAATCGGCCAGCAGTGACGACGGCCTGATCACGGCCGAGGTGGGCGGCCGTGGCGTGCTCACCGGGTTGGTGATCGCCGACGAGGCATACGAGCGGTACCGGCCCGCCGAACTCGCCGCCCAGATCGTGCGGTTGACCGGCGCCGCCACCGTCAAGGCGTTCGCGGGTGCCGGTGAGGTGCTGGCCCCGGCGTTGCCGTCGGGTACCGATCCGCAGGCGCTGCTGCTCGGCACCGCCGACCTCGGCGCGAAGGACATCGCCGCGGAGGTGCCGGACGTCGACGAGAGCTTCGAGGACCAGAACTGGCTTGCCGAGGCCGACTGGCCGAGGGCGCGATGAGCGGGAAGGAACCTGGTTTCGAGGTCGACGCCGAGCGGCTCGGTGCGCAGGCCGGCGAGTTCGAGGCGCTCGCCGAGCGTGCTGCCCGCATTGTCGCCGACCTGCGCGCCGCGGTGGAGGGTTCACCGTGGGGCGCTGACGCAGTAGGGCAGAGCTTCCGTGACGCGCACGAGGCCCCGGTCGCCGCGGTGCTCGGCCGGTTCGGCGATCTTCCCAGTGGTCTCGGTGACCTCGGCGCGCGTTTCGCCGATGCGGCTGTGGCGTACCGGGCCGCCGACTCGGCTGCCGCGGACGATGTGACCGGCGCCGGATCGGCCGGGTAGGGGCTCCCATGGGGATCGAACTGCCTGCCGAGCTGGTGGACATCGCGGCGCGGACCGGGGTGAGCTGGCCCGCGGCCGATGAGGACGCCATGCGGGAGCAGGCCGATGCGTGGCGCCAGGCGGCGCGCGAGCTGAGCACTCTCGCCGGTGACGCGGACTCGATCGCGGACAAGGCGCTCGGTGCGTTGTCGGGGGAGGCGGCCGATGGCGCCCGCCGGCGGTGGCAGGGCTTCGTCGACCCCGACGGCGGCAGCTTCACCGAGGCCGCGCGCGGCGCGGGGCAGGCCGCCGACCGGCTCGACCACGCGGCTGAGCAGGTCGGCGCGGCCAAGGTCGAGATCGTGCGGCAACTCGTCGATGCGGCGAGGAACCACGACGCGGCCGTCACGGCGGCCGAGTCCGGGCAGCCGGCCGCGCTCGCCGGGCTGGATACCGTGCTGCGTGGGACGGCGACCAACCTCGGCGCGCTCACCAGCGGTCTGGTCGGCGCGGTCGGCCCGGGGGCGGACGGAGCGGTGCCGCTCGTCACTCACATCGTGAACGCCCATCCCGGCGCGCACACCGCCGATGGCCAGGCCGGGTTACTCAGCGCGGCGACCGGTGTGCCCGCGGTACTTGTGGAGACCGCACTGCACGCGCCTGAGGCACTGCCCGGTGAGCCGGTGCTGGAGGGACTGCCTGCCGCGGACCTGTCCGAGGCGTTGCCCGGCGAGCCGGCTGTGCCGGACGAGATGCCGGGCGAGATGCCGGGCGATCCGGTGCCGCCGGAGTCGCCCGACTCCGGCGCGGTCCCCTCCGAGCCCGATGCCGACGGCACCGGACCCATCGCGATCGCCGACGCCCCGACCCCGCCCCGAGGCGGTTTCCTGCCGCAGGGGGGCGTCGCCGACCTGCCGACCCCGCCGACCGGCGTGCCGATGCCTTATCGCGACGTCCATGCCGCACCGGGGCAGACCCATCTCGCCGGTTTCACCGGCGCCCCCGCCCCCGGGCCGGTGGTGTTGCCGCACGGCCAGCCGTTCGCAGGCCACCAACCGTTTCCGGGTCAGCCCTATGCCGCGCAGCCGTTCGCCGGGCAGCACTTCAGCGGAGCGCCCGCGCACTACGGCGCCCCGCCTCCGGCGGCGCCCCAGCCGATCCCGGGCGCCGGACCGCAGCCGCGTGTAGCGCCGTTCGCTCCCGCCCCGCCCGTGCGCTGGGCTCCCGCGCCGGAACAGTCCCCGTACGGCGGGCAGCAGCCGCCGCAGCACCGCCCGCCCGAGCCGATCCGGCCGCAGCCACCCGCCGCACCCGTACCGGTGGGTGCGCCGCGGCAGGAACGGGAGAGCATCGTCGCACTGTTCCTGGTGCACATGTTCCCGATCGGGCATCTGCCGGTGGCCTCCGACCGCCCGGCGCGACAGCTTCCCGTGCCCGCCGGTGCCGAGGACGGCGCCGGGTTGCGGTTCCCGCCACACGACCACCCGCGTTCGGACGTCATCGACCCTGGCCATGCGCTCGCCTGGCTGCGCAACGGCTGGCGGCAGCCCGCGCCGCCGCCGGCCGCGGTGCTGCCGTGCCCTCCTGCCGCGCTGACCGAGGGCCACGACCCGCTCGGCGAGCTGTCCGAACACGAGTGGGAGCAGCGCTACCTCGCACGGGACGGCGAACGGCGGGAGTACGTGTGGCCGCCCGGCGAGCAGTACCCCGAGGGCGGCAGCGCCGCGGGCGAGCCGGTGGTGTTGCCGGAGGGTGCGCTGCTCGACCGCTTCGGCACCGCGCACGGCCGGGTCTACGCCGCCGATGGCACGCCGTTCGCCCAGCGCGCGTTGCCGCCGGACCAGCTCGACGTGGGCTACCGGCGTTACCGCGTGGTGCGCGAGGTGCCGCTGTGGAAGGTGGAGTCGGTGGCGTGGTTCGCCCAGCCAGGCGGAGGCGAGCGCTACTGCTCGGTGTACTCCGCCGCGGAGCTGGTGACGCTGGGCTACCTGACTGACATCACGTTCGAGGAGAGGGAATGAACACCGAGTCGATCATGCGCTGGCTGGAGGCCGTCGGCGTGCCGCGCGAGGTGGTGTCGATCGGTGGCGAGGCGGACAACACGTGGTGCCTGCTGCGCACGGACGAGGGCGCCGGGGAGGGCGAGATCGCCTGGGAGGTGTTCTGGCGCGAGCAGGGCAACCGCTACGACTGGGCACGTTTCACCAACGAGCAGGTGGCCTGCCACTACCTGTTCGGCAGGCTGACCTGGGCGCAGGTCGCCCGCGGAGCCGTCGGCGTCCTGCCCTGAGCGGAGCCTTTGAGCTCAACGCGCGCCGGCGGAACACCGCGCGGCTGAACTTCGTGCTCGGGTGACGTGTACGGCTGCGCCGACGAATACGCTGCGCTTTCGTGATCGACAGTTCGGGGCGGCGGGGGAGGCCCGCGACGTGTCCCGATGCCGCGGCGGGACCTGCGGGTGAGTTCGCGCGGCGGCTCTGGGAGCTCAAGCGTGCCGCGGGGGACCCCTCCTACGACCGGATGCGCACCGAGTACGGCGCGCTCGCGTCCAAGTCCGCATTGTCCGCCGCGGCACGTGGCCAGCGGTTGCCCTCCTGGGAAACGACCTGGGAGTTCGTCCGCGCACTCGCCGTCGGCGCGCTGGGGGAAGCGGAGGACACTGCCCGTGCGGAGTGGCGCACCCACTGGGAACAGGCGCGGGCCGCGACCGAGGCACCGGCGGAGCCCCCTGCGCCGCAGCGGACGTGGCGCAGGGGACCGCTGATCGCCGCGGTCGCCGCGACCATCCTGCTCGCCGTCGGCACCATCGCGGGGCTCACGCTGCCGCGGGACCCCGGCACGACAGAGCAGCCGGCTGCTCCGGAGCCGCTCATCCCCGGCGACCAGACGATGTTCGGCGGCGACATCACCATCCCGGACGGTACTGAGATCCCGACCGGCACTCGGTTCATCAAGGTCTGGGAGTTCCACAACACGGGCACTGTCGTCTGGGCCGACCGCTACCTACGGCGCGAGGGGTCCTTCGGCAGCCCCGACGAGTGCGTCACTGCCGAGCGGGTGCCGATTCCACGGACCGCGCCTGGGGAGTCCGCGCGGGTGTCGGTCGAGGTGCAGGCGCCCGACCGGGTCGGCTACTGCCAGGTCTACTGGAAGATGGTCGACGCCAAGGACCGGCTGCTGCTGCCGGCGAATCGGGCGGCGTACTTCTTCGTTCGCATCGTCGAATGACAGCCGCGATTTGACCACATCGGCCGGTAGTCAAAGCGCTGACCTGCGCGAACATCGGCGTTTGGCTACCGGACGCGGTGTGCACGCCGCACACCTTCCCCGGCTGGTCTGGACCTCCTTACGGTTCGACCAGTGCGCGACCAGTGCGCAGAACCGAGGGGAGATTCCGGATGTCGAAGTGGACGAAACGGGCAGGCGCGCTGTTGTCGCTCGCCGCGGCGGTGCCGTTGCTGCTGGCGCCGTCGGCGCAGGCGGCGAAGGCCTGCGCGGGCGGGCAGCTGCCGGGCGGGAAGACCACGACCGCGGAGGTGCTGGCCGATCAGGGGATCACCATCAAGGTGCACAACCACGACTGGCGCGGGCTCGCGCTGACGATCCGCGATGTCAGGTGGAACAAGGCGCTGTGGAAGGGCATCGTCGCGCCCGGCAAGGACAAGCAGGTCAAGACCGACGTCTTCGGTGCGCCGCCGATCAGTTACAAGATCGCGTTCGATGTCACGTCGAATGTGTCGAACAGCTACACCTACACGATCTCGTCCGCTCGCTGCTACTGATCCGTGACTGACCGAGGAGACAACCGAACCATGCGAACGCTGCGCAAAGCCGTGCTGATCGCCGGAATCGCGGCCACGGCCGCCGTGCTTCCCGTCACCGCTGCCACAGCCGAACCGGTTGCCGCGCCGGTCGCCGCCGCCAGCTCGGACATCATCAAGACCTGCGGGAACGGCTACTCCGGCTACATCCGCCGCGCCGGCAAGGACGCCCTCTGCCTGCAGCGGGGTACCCGGACGTGGGGCGGGTTCAAGGCCTTCGAGTGCAAGGGCAACATCACCGTGTACTTCAAGGGGGGCCAGCGCGTCGAATGCGGCGGCGGGGTCAACTTCCCCTACTACGGCGGTGTCGTCAAAACCGTCGCCCGCTGACCGCTGACCAAAAGCACCCAAGGCCACCATAGTCGCGTTGAACGCAAACCTTGGTGGCCTTGGGGGACCCTCCTCAACGGCTACCGGCGGAGCAGGTTCAGGGCGGCGTCGTGGAGGTGGCCGTTGGTGGACAGGGCGGAGCCGCCGTCGAAGCGGCCTGCCCCGGTCAGGTCGCTGAACCGGCCACCGGCCTCGGTCACCAGCACCTGCGCGGCCGCGACGTCCCACGGGTTGACGATCGGCTCCGCCGCCACGTCGATCGCACCCTCCGCGACGAGGCAGTGGTGCCAGAAGTCGCCGAACGCCCTGCTCTCCCAGCACGCGTCCAGCAGCGCCAGGTACGCCTCGCGCGAGTGGTACTCCACCCAGGTGCCGAGGTCGGTCGTGGACACGTAGGCGTCCGCGAGCTCCGTCACCCCGGACACCGACAGCCGGTGCGTACCGGCGCCGTCGCGTAGCCATGCGCCGCCGCCCGTGCTCGCCCACCAGCGCCTGCCGAGCAGCGGTGCGCTGACCATGCCCACCACGGGTACGCCGTCGTCGACCAGCGCGATGAGCGTGGCCCACACAGGGTTGCCGCGCAGGAAGTTCTTCGTGCCGTCAATGGGGTCGAGCACCCATACGCGGCCGGGCGTGCTCGCCGCGCCGCCCCGCTCCTCGCCCGCCACGGTGTCGGTGGGCCGCTCGGCCGTGAGCAGCTCTCTGATGGCGTCTTCGACGGCGGTGTCGGCATCGGTGACCGGGGTGCGATCAGGTTTCCGTGACACCTCAAGGTCCTGCGCGCGGAAGCGCGCGACGGTGATCGCGTCTGCGGCGTCGGCCAGCTTGCCTGCCAGCGTCAAATCGCCTGAGTAGGGGGGCACGAGGCCGATGTTTTCATGCGCTTCGGCCGTAGAGTTGGCTAGGTGAGCATGGTCCTACTTGCCGAAGACGATCCCGCCATCGCGGAGCCGCTGTCGCGGGCGCTGCAGCGGGAAGGGTACGACGTCGAGGTGGTCGCCGACGGGCCGTCCGCGCTGCAGCTGGCGTCCGGCGATCGGGTGGATTTGCTGGTGCTCGACCTCGGGCTGCCGGAGATGGACGGCCTCGAGGTGTGCCGCAGGCTGCGAGCGAAAGGCACTGAGCTGCCTGTGTTGATGCTGACCGCGAGAACCGACGAGGTCGACTTCGTCGTGGGACTCGATGCCGGCGCCGACGACTACGTTGCCAAGCCGTTCCGCCTCGCCGAGTTGCTGGCCCGGATCCGCGCGTTGCTGCGCAGGCGCGTTCCGGAGGTGCTCGACATCGGCGGCGTACGGATGGACGTGGGCGCGCGCCTCGTCACCGTGCACGGTCGCGAGGTCCAGCTGGCCAACAAGGAGTTCGAGCTGCTGCGCGTGCTGATGAGCCGCGCGGGTCAGGTCGTCAGTCGTGAGGAGATCCTCGCCGAGGTGTGGAACGAGCTGGAGTCGAAGACGTCGAAGACGCTCGACATGCACATGTCCTGGCTGCGCCGCAAGCTCGCGATCGCCACCGAGGGCGACCCGGGGCGCAAGGCGGGCGAGGAGCACATCGCCACCGTGCGTGGTGTCGGTTTCCGCTTCAACCTCGAGTGACCCATGCGCAGGCGCATTCTCCTGGCGATCCTGCTGGCGGTCACGGTGACCGCCGCGGCGCTGGGCAGCCCGCTCGGTGTCACGGGCTGGTTGCTCGTCGACAACTTCGCCAGGGAGGACCTCGCTTCCAACGCACAGCGGATCGCCGCGATCCTGGACGACCAGTACGCCAACGGCCGCGCGCTCGACCTGGCCCAGGTGCGTGCGGCCGTACCGCAGTCCGGACGCCTGACGGTCCGCCAGCCCAACACGGAGCCGCTGACCTACGGCAGGGATCCCGGGTCGGACGTCGTCGTGGAGGACGTGCCGATCGCTCGCGGGGGCACAGTCGAGCTGGCGATCCCGGCCGGGCCGGTGCGGACCCGGCAGACCCAGGTGGCGCTCGCCGTGATCCTGCTGGTGGTGCTCTCGGTCGGCACCGGAACGGTGGTGGCCACGGTGACGGCGCGCAGGCTCGCCCGGCCGCTCCGGCACGTCGCCGACAGGGCCGCCCGGCTCGGCGGCGGTGACTTCCGGCCCGACGGCAGCCGCTACGAGGTCGCCGAGCTCGACATGGTCGCCGATGCGCTCGACACCTCGGCGACCGCGCTCGCCCAGCTCCTGCAGCGTGAGCGTCAGCTGGTGGGCGACGTCTCCCACCAGCTGCGCAGCAGGCTGACAGCGCTGCAGCTGCGGCTGGACGGCCTCACGATGCACGCCGACAGCGAGGTCGCCGACGAGGCGCAGGCCGCGCAGGAGCAGGCCGACCGGCTCGCCGAAGTACTGGACGAGCTGCTGGCCGCCGCGCGGGCCGCGAGTGAGGTGGGTGCGGAACCGGTCGAGCTGTCGGTGATGTTGCCGGAAGTCTCCGAGGAATGGCGGCAACTGCTCAGGGCCGAGAGCCGCCCTCTGCGGGTGCGGGTCGGTGACGGGTTGATCGCGTGGGCGACCCCGGCGCGGTTGCGCGAAGTCGTCGGGGTCCTGCTGGACAACGCACTGCGGCACGGTGCGGGGAACGTGACGCTCGCGGCTCGCGGCGGTGAGGCGGAGGGGACCGTGGTCATCGAGGTGACCGACGGCGGACTCGGCGTGCCCGACGAGCTGGCGCGGCACATCTTCGACCGCGGCTTCTCCGGTGCGGGTTCGACCGGTGTCGGGCTCGCGCTGGCGCGTGCGCTGGCTGAGGCGGACGGCGGCAGGCTGGAGCTGTCCGTGCGACGACCCGCGACGTTCAGCCTGTTCCTGCGGACGCCGAGCCCGGCAGAGGTACCCGGGGTGCGCTGGCCCGCGGAACGGGTGCCGCGCTGAGCCGCGGTCTCACTGGCGCGGAACGTCGACCAGTTCCTCTTCGCGACGACGGTGGCCGAGTTCGTCCGGGAACACCCACTTGCGGAAGCCCCAGAACCGGAACACCATCGCCAGCAGCATGCCGATCACCGAGCCGCTGATGAAGTCCGCCGTCTCCTGGACGAACAGTGACACGTGTGGCCGCTCGAGGTCGAATACGTAGCGTGAGGCCCATAGCGGGATCAGGTTCACGACGACGGCGACACCGCTGATCACGAAGAACAGTGCCGCCTCGTGGTGCCGTTCACGACCGCCACGGGTGCGGAAGGACCACTCGCGGTTCAGCACGTACGACACGATGGTCGCGACGATGATCGCGATGGCCTTCGCCGTGGTGGGCTTGTCCTGGAGGACGGTGAGCTTCAGCAGGTACCAGATGCTGTTGTCGACCAGGAACGTCGTGCCGCCCACGACCGCGAACTTCAGCAGCTCGCGGTGCTTGACCAGCACTGCACGCAGGGGTTGGGGGACCCTGGCGAGCACGGATTCGACAACGGCCACCACCGCAGTCTACGCACGGGGTGTCGTCGCTGGTCAGCGGAACCAGGAGGACAGCCAGCCCCACATGCCGGGCCGGGCGGCCTCGTTCTCCGGCAGGTCGCTGCGTCCCGGTGTGTCCGGCCGGCCCGGATGTTCCGGGTGAGCAGGATGTTCCGGGTGCTCGGGGTGTTCCGGGTGTTCCGGGTGTTCGGGCTCCGCGCTCGGCGGCTGCGGCCGCGACGGAGCCGTGCTGCTGGCCGGCGCACTCGGTGTCGCCGGCTCGTCGGTCGTGCTGGGTCCGCTGGGCCGCGTCGGTGTGGTCCCGGTGCTGGACTCGGGCGGCGTCACGTCCGGTAGGGACGGTGCCTGCGGACGCTCTGTTGTGGACGGTGGCGGCGTGGTCGTCGGCGCCGGCTGCCCCGGCCTGCCCTGTCCGGGGTGGTCCGGCCAGCGGCACCAGAAGCCCCAGCATTCGAAGCGTTCGGTGCGCGATGCGCTGGCGCTGCCGATCGTCGCCGTCACGGTGACGTCGGTGTCCGGCTGCACACTCGGCTTGAGCACGACCCAGAACCGGATGTCCTCGCCGGGTTCGAGCTGATCGCGGGTGGTGCAGGTCAGCGAGGTCCCGTCGGGGGAGCAGTCGAGCAACTGGCCGAGCATCACCGCGTGGGTGGGCTGGTCCACCGTCACGGTCGCCTGCCGCGCGACGCTGCCGTCGTTGCGCACCTGGACGTAGAGCGTCCGGCTCCACCACGGGTGGAACTCCTTGGCGACGTGCAGGAAGACCTTGTCGGGCGCGGGAGCCACCGACACCGGGACCTGGATCGACACCTCGACCGTGGCACCCGTGTTCACCGTGCCGGTGATGGCTCCGGAGCTGGCGCCGGGCCCCGCCTGCAGCCGGAAAACCAGCACAGCCGACTCACCGGGCTCCAGCCCTTCGACGGTCTGGCAGGTCACCGTGCCGGTGCCGCCGGGGCAGATGACGCGGTCGGCGACCTGTGCCTGCCGCGCGGCGGCGCCGCCAGCGGGGGCACCACCGCCACCGCTGGCAGGGCCGAGCGCGGAGACTCCCGGCGGCAGCGACAGCGTGACGACCACCGGGTCAGATGCGGTGCCACCGTCGTTACGCACGGTGATCGGCAGCTCCGCAGTCGACCCGCCGGCTTCCAGCGCGACCCCGTCGGCGGGTGCCTGCGCGCTCACCTGGGCAGGAATGGGCTCCGTGGTGGGCGGCTGCGTCGGCTCAGTGGTGGTCGGCTCTGTGGTCGGCGGAGCTTGCGTGGGTGGCTGCTCCGGCTCGGGCGAGTTCGGGGCCGGCGGGTCGTCGGCGGGTGGGTCCGCAGCTGGTGGCTGCGCGGGTGGCTCCGGCGCTGGTGGGTTCGTTGGGGGAGCCGCTGGGGTCTGCACGACCGAGGTCGCCGGTGGCATCGCGGCGGTCGGGATCTCCTGTGTCCCGCCGCCTGCCGTCAGCGCGACCGCGATGGCCGCCGCCATCGCGACCCCGGACGCGGCAACGCCAACGAACTGACGCGGAGCCGATGCCGCGGCGCTCGCGGCGCCGCCTGCCGAGCCCGCGGCGGCACCGGCTCCGATCGCGGTCGCGGCACTCGCCTTCCCCGCACCGGCCAGCGCGAGGTAGCCCAGCACGCCCCCGCCCAGTACCAGCGGCGCGACGATCGCCCGCAATGCACCGTTGACATCGGCGAGCTCCGCGGCGAGCGCCCGGCAGTCAGCACACTCGTCGAGGTGCTGCTCGACCTGTGCGCGCTCGCGTTTGGACAGACCGTCGCGGGTCCAGGCGCCGAGTTTGTCGGCGGTCGCGCGGCAGCGGTCGGCGGAGACCTCGGCCAGGTGCACCTGAAGGTAGGCCTGCCGCAGGCCTTCCCTGGCCCGGTAGGCGAGAGCGGAAACCCCGTTCGGGGTGAGCCCGAGCAGTGGTGCGACCTCCGCTGGCGACTGCTGCTCGATCTCGGTGTGCCACAGCACGGCCTGCCAGCGCTCCGGGAGCCGGGCGAACGCCTTCGCGGCCAGTGTCCGTTCGAGACCGGCCATCGCGGTGTCGGAGAACGGGACGGTCAGCGCCTCGGCTCCCGCACCCCCGACCGTAGTCATGTCGTCGGAGAGGTCGACGCGCTTGTCCTTGCGGGTCTTGTCGTAGGCCGTGTGCCGAAGCGACGTCAGCAGGTACGCGCGGAACGCGCTGTCTGGACCTTTGCCGCCGCGCAGGGTGTCGAGGACCTTGGAGAATGCCTCCGACACCAGATCGTCGGCTTCCGTGCTCGACCGGGCGAGCTGCCGGGCGAGGTTGTAAGCAGCGGTGACGTGCCGCTCGTACAGCGTTCCGTACGCCTCGAGCTTGCCCGCTCGCACCGACGCGATCAGCTCGGCATCGCTGGTGCCGCTGGGGTCGGCGGGAGCGGTCGTCACGGCTCTCCTCTCACGTACTGGTGCAGACATCTCTCCAGACGTCGTACTGGGCCAAGTGTGACGGACCGGGTTGATCGGGTCATCCTGTGGGGTGGACCGATGACCCGGGAGTCGCAACGAGTTCACTCGATGATTCGTCGTAAGGACGTCACGGATGGTGTGTCGCTGCGTCCAGTACTCGGGCGGAGTGATCAGTCAGGAAAGGGCGGTGTCTGTGGACGTGCCTGCGACGGGCGCCGGGTCCGCTTCGGACGAGGCGCGCTCGACGGTGGGGCGGCAGGTGACCCAGGACCACATCCTGCGAGCGCTGCGTGCCAAATGGCGCACGGCGAGCCTTGCCGCCGGGTGGCGTTTTCCGAGCGACTGGGCGTTACCCGAGGTTGACGCTGTGTGCGCGGCAGTGGTGCGCAACGGAGGGCCGGAGAATGCGCTCTCCGCGCTCGCCGGGCTGGGCCGTGCGCGCGCCGCTGCGGGAGCCGGTCTCGAGGAGACACTCACCGACCTGGCGGCACTGCACGCGGTGCTCGCCGTTCCGGACGCCAAGGACGGGTTCGTGGCTCCCGATGTGGATGCTACCCCCGCGCGGCTACTGCGGGTGACCGCGGTGGCGTGGGCCGACGTGGCGATGGACCAGCTGGCTCGGGTGGAGGCGAGCGATCCGCTGACCGGGTTGCCGACCAGTGCCTACCTGCGCACTCGGCTGGGCGAGCTCTACCGGCAGGCGGCGCGCGAGGGCAAGCGGCTGGCCGAGGACCACGCGCTGATCGTGGTGGCACTGGACTTCTCCGGCAGCGCTGGGTGGCCACGGCTCACCGGGATGATCCTGGCCGCGGACGCACTGCGGGTGGCCTTCGACGGCGGCGAGAGCCTCGCGGTGCTGGGACCCTCGGCGGTCGCGGCGGTGTCAGCCCGCGACGGTGGGGTTGCCTCCAGGGCAGTGCGACTGCGCCGCGAGCTGACCCAGCGGCTGGCCGTCGATGCGCAGCTGCGTTCGGTGGGCACGCGGCTGAACCTGGTGCGGTTGCCTGCCGAGTACGAGTCCGCCTGCGAGCTGCTGGACACGCTGAGCCGGAATTGATGGGCTTGTGCACGCACCGATGCCGTTCGTGATTTCCTAGAAAGGTGAGGGAGCCAGGGGATGGCACAGCGGTGAACAGTACGGGCGAGCAAGGTGGAACCGCCGTGCTCGCGGATTCGCGGCCGCAGCCGCCGGTGCTCGCGCTGCGCGCCTCACTCGACAGGCTTTCGGTCCGGCCGCGCTCCATGGCACTACTGGTGGCGGTGCCGATCATCGCGATCGTCGCCGGCGTGCTCGGCTGGGTGTTCGACTGGCGGCTCGGTGTCGACAGCGCGGTGTACCGCGCCGGTGCGGTGACCCTGCTGCAGGGGAATCCGCTCTACGACGGCAACACGCTCGGCCCCGAACCGTGGTGGGCGCTGCTGCCGTTCACCTACCCGCCGACGGCGGCGCTGCTGTTCGTACCGCTGGCCGTGCTCCCCGTGCAGGTCTCCTGGGGTGTGGTCACCGCGATCTCGTTCCTGGCGATGGCGCTGGTGATCCGGGTGACGATCGGCGCACTGCCCCGGCCGTCCGGCGAGCTGCCCCGCTGGGCCTCGCCGGCCCGTACGACTCTGATCTTCGCAATTGTGTGCTTCGCACTCGAACCGGTGTGGCGCACGATCTTCCTCGGCCAGATCAACCTGATCCTGATGGCGCTGATCGTGCTCGACGTGCTCGTCGTCTCCGCGCGCGGCAGCCGGTGGGGCGGGGTCATGGTCGGCGTTGCGGCGGCCGTCAAGCTGACGCCGTTGATCTTCATCCCGCACCTGCTGTTCACCGGCCGTAAGCGGGAAGCCCTGCGCGCGCTGGTCACCTTCTTCGGCCTGCAGGCGCTGATGTTCGCGCTGATCCCCGGCGATGCCTTGCGGTTCTGGACCCACACGATGTTCGACCAGGGGCGCATCGGGCCAATGCACTGGGCCGGCAACCAGTCGCTCAACGGGCTGGTCAACCGGGTCTCCGACCTCGCGCCGTGGTCGTCGATGGCCGCGATGGGCATCGGCGCACTGCTCGCGCCTGCCGCGATCTGGCTCATGCTCCGGTACCACCGTCGTGGGCAGGCGCTCGAGGCGCTGCTCGTGACGGCCTTCTTCGCGCTGCTCGTATCGCCGGTGTCCTGGTCGCATCACTGGGTGTGGGCCGTGCCGCTGATCGTCCTGCTCGTGTCGCGCCTGCCGCAGACCACGCCGGCAACGGCGGGCAAGCGCTGGTTCGCCGCGGCCGCGGTGTTCGTGGTGTTCGTCAGCTGCGTGCTGCTGGTGCTCCCCAACGGCCGCAACCTGGAGCTGCACTGGGCGTTCTGGCAGTTCGTCCTCGGTAGTGCCTACATCCTCATGCCGATCGTGCTCACCGCGGTGCTCGCTGGTCGCTGGCTGTGGCAGCGCAGACGCGCCGAGGCGAACCCCGAGCATCCCGCGGACCTGACGCCTGCTCACTGAGCGCACGTTTAAGCTGGGCTGCGCTATGGATACTCGCACCGGACTCCCCGTCGTCGGCATGGTCGGCGGTGGCCAGCTCGCCAGGATGACTCATCAGGCGGCCATCTCGCTCGGTCAGTCGCTGCGCGTGCTCGCCGCCGGTGAGCACGACTCGGCCGGCCTCGTCGCCGGCGAGGTGGTGTACGGCCACCACACCGACCTGGAAGCGTTGCGTTCGTTCGCGCGCGGCGTCGACGTGGTGACCTTCGACCACGAACACGTCCCTGGGGAGCACCTGCTGACGCTGGCGATGGAGGGCTTCCGGCTGCGGCCGGGTCCCGGCGCGCTGGCCTTCGCGCAGAACAAGCTGCTCATGCGGGAACGGTTGTCGGCACATGGTTTCCCCGGTCCCGCGTTCGCCGAGGTGTCCGAAGTGGACGACCTGGTGAAGTTCGGCGACTCGCACGGCTGGCCGGTGGTGTTGAAGGCGGCGACCGGCGGTTACGACGGCCGGGGTGTCTGGATGGTCGACTCGCCGGAGGACGCGCGCGGGCTCGTGCCCGAGCTGCTGGAGGCGGGTACCGCGCTGCTCGTCGAGGTGAAGGTCCGGATGCGCAGGGAGCTCGCCGCGCTCGTGGCGCGCTCACCGTTCGGGCAGGGCGCGGCGTGGCCGGTCGTGGAGACCGTGCAGCGGGACGGCATCAACACCGAGGTGCTGGCTCCCGCCCCGGGGCTGACGGCGCGGCAGACCCAGGATGCGCAGGACATCGCGCTGCGGATCGCCGCCGAGCTCGACGTGGTGGGCGTGCTCGCGGTCGAGCTGTTCGACACCGACGGCGGGCTGTTGGTGAACGAGCTGGCGATGCGGCCGCACAACTCCGGCCACTGGACGATGGACGGTTCGCGCACCTCGCAGTTCGAGCAGCACCTGCGTGCGGTGCTCGACTACCCGCTCGGCGTGACCGACCTGCTGTCGCCGACCGTGATGGCCAACGTCCTCGGTGCAGGCACGATCCCGGCAATGCGCCCGGACGAGCGGCTGCACCACCTGTTCGCGCGGTTCCCCGACGCGCGCGTGCACCTGTACGGCAAGGGGGAACGGCCCGGTCGCAAGCTCGGCCATGTCAACATGCTGGGGCCGCTGACCGACGAGCTGCGGCAGCGTGCGCGGCTCGCCGCACACTGGCTATCGCATGCCGAATGGCTCGACGGCTACCAGATCCACTGATCCTTTCGAATTACTTCTACTGAGGAGTGACAGCGTGACCGCCCCCGTCGTCGGCGTGATCATGGGCAGCGACTCGGACTGGCCGGTGCTCGAGGCCGCCGGGACCGCGCTCGACGAGTTCCAGGTGCCGTACGAGGTCGGCGTCTACTCCGCGCATCGCACCCCGCAGCGGATGCTCGACTACGCACGCTCGGCTGCCGGCCGCGGCATCAAGGTGATCATTGCGGGCGCCGGCGGTGCGGCGCACCTGCCCGGCATGGTCGCCTCGGCCACGCCGTTGCCGGTCATCGGTGTTCCGGTGCCGCTGAAGTACCTCGACGGCCTCGACTCGCTGCTGTCGATCGTGCAGATGCCGGCAGGCGTGCCGGTGGCGACGGTGTCCGTCGGCGGTGCGCGCAACGCGGGCCTGCTGGCGGTGCGCATCCTCGCCGCGAGCGACGAGCCGCTGCGCGCGCGGATGACCGCGTTCCAGGCGGATCTGGAACAGCTGGTACTGGACAAGGACGCCGCGCTGCGCGCAAAACTGACCCGCTGACGCTCTGCGCCCGGGTGCCCGCTGGCGCGCGAGTCCCCCCGTCCGGTGCGCGAGTCCCCCGCTCGGGTGCGCGAGTCCCCCGCTCCAGCGCGCGAGTTGCCCGTTCGGGTGCGCGAGTCCCCCGGTCCTGCGCGCGAGTTCCCCGGTCCAGGAGGCGAGTTGCCCGCTGGGCGCGCCACCCCCTCATCGGGTGGCCGAGTACGCGCCGGTGTTTCAGTTCTCCGCTTTGCTGCCGAGCGGGAACGCGCAACTCGCGTGCCTGGACGGGCGTTTCGCGGACCTGGACGGGCAACTCGCGTGCCTGGGTGGGGGACTCGCGCGTCGGAACGGGGGACTCGCGGGGGAGAGGTGCGGCCAAAAACACACGGACGTCCGAGTAAACGGCCGCTAACATCCAAACTGGTAGCCGACCGTCCGGAGAAAGGTGGCGAGGTGACCGAGGGTCCTGGGCTCTACCAGCTCGCAGAGGAGCACGAGGAGCTGCGCGCAGCGGTGCGCGCGTTGGCCGAGAAGGAGATCGCCCCGCACGCCGCCGAGGTCGACGAGCAGGAGCGCTACCCCGCCGAGGCGCGGGACGCACTGGTCAAGACCGGATTCAACGCGGTGCACATTCCTGAGCAGTACGGCGGCCAGGGCGCCGACGCGATCGCGGCGTGCATTGTGATCGAAGAGGTCGCACGGGTCGACGCGTCTGCCTCCCTCATCCCAGCCGTCAACAAGCTCGGCACACAGCCCATCCTGCTGGCGGCGTCGGAGGAGCTGAAGAAGCTCGTCCTGCCGTCGATCGCCTCCGGCGAGACGTCGGCCTCCTACGCCCTGTCGGAGCGCGAGGCCGGTTCCGACACCGCGTCAATGCGCACGCGGGCGCGGCTGGACGGGGCGCACTGGGTGCTCAACGGCACGAAGTGCTGGATCACCAACGCCGGCGAGTCGAAGTGGTACACGGTCATGGCGGTGACCGACCCCGACGCGGAGAGGAAGTCGAACGGCATCTCGGCGTTCGCCGTGCATGCCGACGACCCGGGATTCTCGGTGGGGCCGAAGGAACGCAAGCTCGGCATCAAGGGCTCGCCGACGCGCGAGATCTACTTCGAGAACTGCGCCATCCCGGCCGACCGGATCATCGGCGAGCCGGGAACCGGCCTGAAGACCGCGTTGCGCACGCTCGACCACACCCGCCCGACAATCGGCGCGCAGGCGCTGGGAATCGCGCAGGGCGCGCTCGATGCGGCAGTGGCCTATGTCAAGGACCGCAGGCAGTTCGGCAAGGCCATCGCGGAGTTCCAGGGCGTGCAGTTCATGCTGGCCGACATGGGCACCAAGATCGAGGCTGCCCGGCATCTGGTCTACGCCTCTGCCGCGGCCACCGAGCGCGGCGACGCCAGGGCGAGCTTCATGGCCAGCGCGGCGAAGGCCTATGCCTCCGACATCGCCATGGAGGTCACGACCGATGCAGTGCAGCTCTTCGGTGGCGCCGGCTACACCCGGGACTTCCCGGTCGAGCGCATGATGCGCGATGCCAAGATCACCCAAATATATGAGGGAACCAACCAGATCCAGCGCATGGTGATGGCGCGGCAGCTGCTCAAGTAGGTTCGTTCTTTCTGGTTATCGGGCTCGGCCAGGACCTCAGCTCCCAGTAACCTCACCAGACGGCCGCCCTCACCCAGGGGCGGCCGTTTCCATGTTCGCGGCGTATCCGGCGTCATGTTCGGTCGCGCTGCGCTGGTCCTCTAGACGGCTTGCTCCAAAGGGGCGAGGACTGTTGGCAAAAGGAGGACTACGTGCTACCAGCACGACTGAGCAGGAGAGCTGGGCGGGCGCTGGCCCGCATCGCGGGAGGCATGGTCACGGTGGCCGGGGTGGCGACGCTCGCTATGACGGCTGTCGCACCGGGTGCCGCCGCGCAGGAAGAGCAGCCGGTGGGCTGCGGGTATGCGGCGAGCGGCCCTGAGGCATCCACGATCTGCTGGCTCGATATGACGGGCTTCAACGAACCAGCCGCACGAACCGCCGGCGGACAGAACATGACTGTCGGCCTGCCCGGGGGATACGTTCTTACTTACAACCTGAGGATCACTGACGTTGGTGCGCCTTACGTGCCGCAACCGATCCAATCGAGCCCAGTCCCGACCTACCCGCCAGCCCATTTCGGGACCGGGCTGTATCCGGGGATTCCTGGCCAACCGGCCCTGTACCCGACGCAGTCTGTGCAGTCCGGCGCCTGGTCCGCGCTCCTGCAGAACATCGCGCTCAGGGACTCCAGCGGAGCGCAGGTGCAGGGGTTCGCGATGGTTGCGGCCGATGCGGAGGCCACCGGCCTCAACGAGCAAATGCGATTCGAGTCGAGCTCGCCCTTCACCCGCCTCGATCCCGATGATCCCACCAGAACGACCTGCGGTACGGCACTGACCGGGATCGGAACGGGTCTCGTCGACTGCCAGGGAAGCGGAGGTGGCCCTGGTATCGGCGGCTACGGAGCGCTCACTCTCAAAACGCTGTCGCCGACGACGATGCGTGTCACGATGATCGAGAGCGTCAACCACGCCGGCCGCGAAGGTGTGGCCTTCGGAATTCAGACCAGCAAGCTCACCCTGAACAAGGACGTGGCCAGCCGCGCCGGTGCCGCCGACTCGTTCGACGTCTCGGTGACCTCCCCTGAGGGCACCCCCGTGGGCACAGCGAGTACGGGCACCGGCAACACGGCGTCCACGGGTGCACTCACCGTGCTGCCGCGGGAGAACGGCACCGGCTACACGCTGAGCGAAACCGGCACCAACCTTGGCGCCTACGCCCAGTCCTGGGCATGCAGCAACGCCGCCACCGGCAGCAGCACCCCGCTGCCGTCCGGAACCGGCACCAGCCAGCAGGTCTCACCGCAACCCGGTGACGACATCACCTGCACCATCACCAACACCTCCACCCCGCCGGTACCCCTGATGCCCTGGCAAGCCGCACTCGGTGCGCTGGTCTTGGCCGGTGGCGGATGGCTGGTCTTCCGCCGCAAGGAGGCCGCCACCACCACCTGATCACGTTCAACGGTTCGAGACAACACCAGAGGGCGGCTGCGTCGAACCCTCGACGCAGCCGCCTCCCTTTATACCTGGGTACGGCGCTGCTCCGTGTTGTCGTATTTGCGGACCGCGAATGTATATGCCTCGTCCAGCAGTTCGCGAACGAATGGCCAGCTCTGCTGCGGATTGAGCACACCCACCCAGTTCTGCCTGGCATAAACCGGATGCGGGAAAAGGGCGTCGACAGCGGTTGCGTCGTATTCTTCCGCAGGGTTCACCAGTTCTCGAAATCGGGTCCGTGGCAATCCGATGTTCAGCCGAAACACCCCGGGTCGATCGAGGTTTGAGGCCGCATCGTAGGTGTCGGAGGTGACGATCGTGGCCCAGGGCATTTGGCGCTCCGGCGGAAGATCACCGCGCGGGTCGTAAACCGCGAAGGTGTCTCCGTGCGCTTCTAAAAGCCGAGTGCCGCTGTGAGAAGCGAGTTCTTGACGAATTTGATCAATATCCACTGAGCCAATTGAGCACATTATTGCCGATTGGCGCCCAATGCAAGTGATGTATATCACTTGCGTGACGGGCTCAGGACACCTCGACTGTTGTCCGTTCCGCGGCTCGGTGGCCGGGCAGCTTCTCGGCGGCGGGGTTGGTGACCTGGACGAGGTGGGCGCCCGCGGACAGCGGCGCGAGCAGGACATCCACCACGCCGTCCGGCAGCGTCCACTCCCGCGTCGAGAGCACCCGGTCACCGGCGCCGATGCCGAGCTGACCTGCGCGTGTCTTGGCGTGCGCGAGCACATCGTCCACAGTGGAGCCCAGGAGAACAGGCGTGTCTCCGGCGATCGGGAACAGCGGCGCGAAGTCGTCGCCGGCAAGGCGGGCCTCGGACAGGTAGTCCACCGCGCCTGCCGGTACCGAGCCGCCGAGCCCGCGGCCGAGTGGGTCGAGCGCCACCACCGCGGTGGCGTCGGCCTGGCCGACGGCGGCGTCCGGGCCGACGAATGCCACCCTGGCGCCGCTGGGGTCGCCGACCACGTGCGCACCACACCACCAGGCGCCGAGCAGCACGCCGGCCGTCTGCCAGTGCGCAGGCAACGCGACGGCAACATCGTCGCCCGCTTCGACGTCGAACTCCTCGACCAGCCAGTTCGCCGTCTTGGCCGCCCAGTTCGCCAGCGTCGCGACCGACAGCTCGATGCGGCTGCCCAGCGCGTCGTCGTAGTGGGTGAGCAGCGGCCGTGCCGCGGCGGAGGTCAACAGTGGACGCAGCAGGTGCTCGGTCAGGCTCACCACGCCAACTTAGTTGACGCAGGGAACGCTTGCGGCGGCGAGCAACTCTGGCCTGCCTGCCGGTGCCGATCCGCCGCCCTGCTGCTGCGTCACAGGGGACACCAGCCCGTCCACGAACGTGCGGACCTGCCCGACGTCGACGGTGATGATGCTCTGCCCGTCCGCGCTGCGCGCGCCGACCTGCACGACCGGGATCGTCACGAACTCGATGTCGCCGGAGGCGATGCCCTCTGCCTGCTCGGCGAAGCGCAGCAGGTCCAGGTCGGGGTCGAGCACCAACGACCGGTACACGGTCTCGGTGAGCCGGTCGAGGCGGTCCGGGCTCGTCAGTGTGCCGGCGGAGAGCACCTGCTTCAGCGCCGAGGACAGGAACACCTGCTGGCGGACGATCCGGTCGAGGTCACCGCGCGGCAGGTTCTTGCGCTGCCGCACGAACGACAGCGCCTCCCCACCAGACACCACCTGCGGGCCAGCGGCGAAGTTCGCACCGGAGTCCTTGTCCACCGTCGCGTGGTTCAGGCACACCTCCACGCCGCCGAGAGCCTCGGTGAGCAGGTAGAACCCGAGTAGGTTCACCTCGGCGTAGTGGTCGATGCGGACCTGGGTGAAGTCCTGCACCGCGGCGACCAGCGCTCGGCGCCCGGCCTGGTTCGACTCCCGCTCGACCTCGGCGCTGTCGGTCATGCCCTCGGCCCGCAACCGCGTCGTGGCGGCCACTTTCGCCGCCCCGTACGCAGAGTTGATCTTCGCTTGGCCGCCTTGCGGCACGTCGACCCAGGTGTCCCGCGGGATCGAGACGGCAGCCGGCTTGCCGCCGTCCTTCGGGATACGCAGGATGATCAAGGTGTCGGTGTTGACGCCGTCCTTGCTCTCCGTGCGTAGCTCCTTGAGCATGTCGAGCGGAAGCGGGTTGCCCCGCATGTCGGTGCGGGAGTCGGCGCCGACGAGCAGGATGTCGGTGGCCCCGTCGTCCTCCGGAGGCGGCGGCGCGACGTGCTCCTCGCCGTGGTTCTGCTGGAGCGCGTCGGTGGTCTGCACGTTGTCCTGCAACTGATCCAGCGTCGTGTAGGCGAAGCCGGTGGCGGCCAGCGCGCTGACCGACAGCAGCGCCACGGCCGTGCGGGTGGCGCCGCGCAGGACCCTGCGCAGACGTCGGGGCGGATCGGCGGGCGCGGGATCAGCCGAGCGCGGGTACGGGGTCGGGACCGGCCGCTCAGGAGTGTCCGCGGGGTCGGCGGCTGCCTGCCCGGTGTCCTCCGCGGACGGCTCGGACGCCTCGCGTCTCGCCTCGCCCTCGTCCACGCTGGCTCCTCCCCACCCCGCGTGCGATCCCGGTCGACCAGCTTAGTTGACGCACGGCACATCCCCGGCGGTTATTGGTTCCTCCGTCGTGTCCTGCGCTTGGCGGCTCAGGTTCGCCTGGGTGAGGAACTGCGCGCCGCCGCTGGCGATGTTGGCCGCGGGCGCCACTTCTGCGCCGAGGTGAAAATCGCTGCCGAGGAACACCTGGAGCTGGCCGGACGGCACCTCGGCGTCGGACTCGGTGAGGATGTCGGCGCCGAGTGCCTGCTGGATCAGCGCCACCGCGCCGTCGTCGGTGGGGGAGTAGCGCACGACAGTCTGGTTTAGAGTGTCCACTGTGGCCGAACTTTCGCCCTGGAAACCCTTCTGTTGCAACAGGTGCCGCACCTCGGGTCCGAGGTTGGCATCGCCAGAACCGTTGTAGATGTCAGCCGTGTACGCCTCGGCGCCTGTGACGACCTGCGTCGTCGAGGAGGGCGGTTCCTCCCCGCCCGTGATCAGCCCGTTGGTGAATTGGCGCACCTGGTCGATGTCGATCTCGAGTACAGCGGCGCCACCGATCATCGCGTTGCCGAGGACCGGGATCGTGTGGAACTCGACGTTGCCACCGCTGAGGTTGCGCATCTGCGCGGCGAACTGCAGCAGGTCCCAGTCCTTTGACAGCACCACGGACTTCTGCACCGCCCCCACCACATCGCTGAGCCTGGCGGGGTTGAGCAGGACGTCGGCGGAGAGCATCTTGCGCACCAGGCCGGACAGGAACGCCTGCTGCCGCGCGATGCGGTCGAGGTCACCGTTCTCCAGCCCGTAGCGCTGCCGGACGAACGCGAGCGCCTGCACGCCTTGGAGGCTCTGCCGTCCCGCCGGCAGGTTCACACCGGAGTTGCGCTCCCGCACCGCGTTGTTCAGGCACACCTCCACGCCGCCGAGTGCGTTGGTGACCTCGTAGAAACTCGCCAGGTTGACCTCGGCGTAGCGATCGATGAGGCCGGGTTTGCCGAGTAGCTGCTCGATGGTGGCGATCAGGTTCCGGCGCCCCGCGACCTTGGCCTGCTCATCGGCGGCCTGCAGGTCGTCCTCGCCCTGTTGCAGCAGTGTGTTGAAGGTGTCGTTGTAGGCGTAGACGAAAGCGCTGTTGAGCTTGTGATTGCCGTAACCGCCCGCGAGCTCCACCCACGAGTCACGCGGGAACGAGATGGCGACAGCCCGCGTGCCGTCCTGCGGGATGTGCACCAGGATCATCGTGTCGGTCTGCCGCTCGCCGGTCGCCTCGCCGGCATGCAACCTGTCGAGGACCTCCTGGGGGAGCGGGTTGCCCTGCGCGTCAGTGCGGCTGTCCTGCCCGACGAGCAGGATGTCGATCGCGCCGTCCAGCGGCACCGCCTGCGGGTCCTGTTCGCCGTCGAAGACGTCGGTCGTCGTGAGCCCGGAGTTGACACTGCCGACGAACTGCCAGCCGTAGAAGGTGAGCGCGAGCATGGCTACGGAGAGAAGTGAGATGACGACCTTGCCGCCCAGTAGAACGAAGGCGCCCGCCCTCCGCCTGGGGCGTCCGGCCGGAGTGGGCGTGCCCGTCGTCGTGTCCGGCACCGCCGCGTCCGCCTCCTCGACCGGTACCCGCGGCGAGCCGGTCACGTGTGCTCCTCCCCGTCGATACCCCGTTCCACATTACTGATCTACTTGTGAGAACACCGTTCGATCACGAAACGTTGCCTGGATGAAACGTTTCCCCGACGGCGTGACATGGCAAACTGCGCGAACCAGCTGGAGGAGGCGGACAAGATGCGGGTCCTGGTGACCGGAGGTGCCGGTTTCATCGGATCGCACTACGTGCGGCAGGCGCTCACCGGCGCGTACCCGGCGCTGCGCGACGCCGAGGTGGTCGTGCTGGACAAGCTGACCTACGCAGGCAGCGAGACCAACCTCGCGCCGGTCGCGGACAGTACCCGGTTGCGTTTCGTGCGTGGCGACATCTGTGACGCCGGCGTGGTCACCACTGTGATGAAGGGCGTCGACCTCGTCGTGCACTTCGCCGCTGAGTCCCATGTGGACCGTTCGATCCTCGGCGCCGCCGACTTCGTGCTCACCAACGTGCTCGGTACCCAGACATTGCTGCAGGCTGCACTGGACGCGGGAGTGCAGAAGTTCGTCCACGTGTCGACGGACGAGGTGTACGGCTCGATCGAGGGGGGCTCATGGCACGAGGACCACATCCTCGAGCCCAACTCGCCGTACTCGGCGTCCAAGGCCTCGTCGGACCTGCTCGCCCGCGCGTTCCACCGGACCTACGGGCTCGCCGTGTGCGTCACGCGGTGCTCGAACAACTACGGCCCGTACCAGTTCCCGGAGAAGGTCATCCCGCTGTTCGTGACGAACCTGCTCGACCGGATTCCGGTGCCGCTGTACGGCGACGGTCTCAACGTGCGTGACTGGCTGCATGTGGACGATCACTGTCACGGCATCCAGCTCGTCGCCGAGTCCGGCAGGCCAGGGGAGATCTACAACATCGGCGGCGGCACGGAACTGACGAACCGGGAGCTCACCGAGCGCCTGCTGGGCGAGGTCGGTGCGGGCTGGGAGATGGTGCGCCCGGTGGCGGACCGCAAGGGGCACGATCGGCGCTACTCCGTGGACATCGGCAAGATCAGTACCGAGTTGGGTTACAGTCCCCGGATCGACTTCGCGACCGGTCTGGCCGACACTGTGCGCTGGTACGCGGAGAACCGGGCATGGTGGGAGCCCCTCAAGTCCCGCGCCGCGATCACCGGAGGGTAGGCACCATGGCTTTGGCTGTTCTCGTTCCTGGCGGCTCAGGCCAGCTCGGGCGCGACCTCGCCGCGCGCGCGAGCGACGACGTGGAGGTGCGCGCACCCGGTTCCGCGGAACTCGACGTGACCCGGCCCGGCGCCATTGTCGATGCGGTGACCCAGCTCGCCGAGTCCGCACACGCGGCAGGCCGGTTCCCCGTCGTCATCAACGCCGCCGCCTATACCGCCGTGGACGCGGCGGAGTGCGACGAGGCTCGGGCGTTCGCCGTGAATGCGGACGGGCCGCGCGTGCTCGCCGCGGTCTGCTCGTCGCGCCGGGTGCCGCTGGTGCACGTCTCGACCGACTACGTCTTCGGCGGCGACGCGACTCAGCCGTACGAACCGGACTCCCCACTCGGCCCGCGCAGCGCTTACGGCAGGACCAAGGCGGCCGGGGAGGACGCCGTCCTCGGTTCCGGCGCGCGGGCGTGGGTGGTGCGCACCGCCTGGGTGTACGGGGCCGGCGGTGTCAACTTCGTGAAGACCATGGTGCGCCTGGAAAGCGAACGCGATCAGGTGTCCGTTGTGGACGATCAGCATGGCTCGCCGACGTGGTCTGCCGACCTGGCCGCCGGGCTGCTCGAACTCGCAGGGCGCATTGCGGTGGGGGAGGGGCCCGCGCGGCGGGTCCTGCATTGCACAGGCGGCGGCGACACGACCTGGTTCGGGTTCGCGCGGGCGATCTTCGAGGAGCTGGGCGCCGATCCCGACCGGGTGCGTCCCTGCACGACCGCCGAGTTCCCGCGGCCAGCACCGCGCCCCGCGTACTCGGTGCTCTCCGGTGTCGCGTCGGCTGAGGAGGGGCTCACGCCCCTGCGCCCGTGGCGCGAGGCGCTCGCGGCCTACTTCGCCGAGCACGGCGCGGCACTGCGCACGGCCTGACGCGCGAGTTGCCCGCTGCGGTCGGCGAGTCGCCCGCTCCGGTCGGCGAGTCCCCCGGTCTGGCGGGCGAGTTGCCCGCTGCGGTCGGCGAGTCCCCCGGTCTGGCGCGCGAGTCCCCCGGTCTGGCGCGCGAGTCGCCCGCTCCGGCGTGCTAGGCGTCCACGGCCTTGCGGTAGGCAGTCACGGTTGCCTCGGCACAGCGCCGCCAGGTGAAGCTCGCCGCGTGTGCCCGGCGGGTCGCCGCCGTGGACGCCGCGTTCGGTTCGGACACGGCCGCCCGAAGCTCGCTGGTCAGCCCGTCGACGTCGCCGTAGGGCACCAGGTGCGCGAGCCCGCCGGACACTTCCCGCAGCGCGGGAACGTCCGTGCAGACCACCGGCACGTCGCAGGCCATCGCCTCGAGTATCGGCAACCCGAAGCCCTCGTCGCGGGACGGCAGCACCAGTGCGGAGGCACCGGCCACGACGCGCTGGAGGTCCAGATCGGACAGATAGCCGACGTGCTGGGTACGGTCGGACGCGGGGAAGGTGCCAGGACCGGCGAACACCAGCGGCGGAAGGTCGGCGTCGGTCGCGTGGGCCTTCATCAGCCAGCTGAGGCCCTTGCGCGGGCCCGCCGCCCCGGCGAACAACAGATACCGGGGCGGCAGGCCCAGCCGTTCCCGCACATCCTCACTCGGCGGGCGCGCGGCGAACCAGCCTGCGTCAACGCCGAGCGGCGTGATCTCGATCTTGCCACGGTCAACGTCCAGCCGCTCGGCGACCGCGTCCGCGACAGCCGCGGTCGGCGTGCAGATGACGTCGGCGCGCGTGGCGCCCCGGCGCACGAGTTGCGGCAGCTCGGCGTCGCTCGGCGGCAGCTCGTCCGGCGCGTCGAAGAACGCCAGGTCGTGGATCGTGAGCACGCCGGCGGCGCGGAAGGTACCGGGCAACACGAAATTGGTGCCGTGCACGACGTCGGTCGGCCCGGCGAACAGCTCCACCGGAGGGAAGGTCGAGCGCAGCCACGTCTTGCGCAGCAGCCGTGCGGCGACCGGCATCCCGCGGGCACGCACCCCGTGCGGCAGCACCTTGCGTAGCTTGCGCCAGCCGCGCAACGTGAACGCAACCGCGCGCGTGTCCACTCCGGACAGTGAAGCGAGCTCTTCGGACAGTGACGCCGTGTAGCGCCCGATGCCGGTGCGGTCGCCCAGCAGCGGGGTGCCGTCCAGCAGTACGCGCAGGTCGGCCCTAGCCACGGCGCAGTCCCCGGCGAGCTAGTTTGCGGACCCGCCCGCTCGCGCGCCGCGCGAGCTCCACCGGGCCACCGTCCGCGAGGTACTCCCTGATCAGCGCGAGGTCGCGGCGCACGAGTTCCTTGCCCCGCAACGGTTCCGCCAGCGCCAGGTCCGTCGCGCCGGGAAGCCGGTCGGCCGCTGGCCGCGGGTTCCGGCAGAACTCCACGAGCGGTTCGAGCACGCGTGGCCAGGTGTAGCGTTGCGCGACAGCGGCGATCCGCTCCCGGCAGCCGTTCGCGAACTCGGTGTCGTACAACGAACGCTCCAATGCGTCCGCGAGAGCCTCGACGTCCTCCGCGGGCACCACCACGCCCAGGTTCTCGCTGCGCACGAGGTCCGCGAACGCATCCCCGTCGGTGGTCACGATCGGCAGCCCGGCCCACAGGTAGTCCAGCACCCGGGTGCGGAACGCGAACGTCGTCTCGACGTGCTCGAAATGCGTGGTCACCCCGCAGTCCGCGTCGAGCAGCCAGTTCTGCCGTTCGTCGTAGGGCACCCACTGCTCGTTGAAGAACACGTGCTTGCCGGTGAGGCCGAGCGAGTCGGCGAGGCGGATCGTCCGCGAGCCGATGTCCATCTCCGCGACCTCCGGATTCGGATGCCGCATGCCGAGGAACACCAGCCGAACGTCCGGACGGCGGGTGCTCAGCCGTTCGATCGCCCGCACCAGCGTCAGCGGGTCGAACCAGCTGTACACGCCCCCCGCCCACAGCACGACGTGATCGGTCTCGGCGATCCCGTCCAGACTTGCCCGCAGGCCGGGCCCCGTGCGCTGCGGCGGCTGCGGCGACAGGCCGAAGGGCACCACCGACAGCAGTGACTGCGTGGTCGGGTCCGCGTCGTAGAGCCGGGGGGAGAGCCTGCCGAGCGCGGCGAGGTGGCCCAGCCAGAAGTGACGCTGGCGCTGCGAGGCGCACACGAAGAAGTCGCCGCGTTCGAGCTGGGCGTCGAGCACCTTGGTGACGCCGGCGAGGTCGGCGGCCCGCCGGTCGTCGGGCGCATCCTTGCCCTGTTCGAGCAGCTCCAGATGCATTGGGTCGTACAGGTCGCACACCACGATCTTGTGTGCGTACTCCTCTTTGAGCGCCGGTGCCAGCTCCAGCACGTGGCCCTGCAGGATCACGATGTCGGCCCACGCGATGGGCTCCATCAGGTCACGGCGGCAGGCCGCGCTCACCCGGAACGGAGCGGGCGGTGGGTCCGCCAGCGGGTTCACGGTCACGAGCCGGACGTCGTGCTCACCGGCGAGCACGCTGGCGATGTTCCAGGCCCTGATCGCCGGCCCCGCCATGCGCTCGGTGATCGCGTCCCCGGTGATCACGAGCACCTTGCGGCGCTGACCGAACGCCTCCTGGATGCCGAAGACCGCGACGAGGATGTCGTGTGCCGCGAGGTAGCGCGGCAACGGGTAGGCGGGCTCCAGTGCGTTGCGCAGCAGCGGCAGCAGGTCTGCGTCGGTACGGACACGCGCCGCCTGCTCGGTGGCGCGCGCCTCGGCGAGTGCGGGCAGCAGCTCCACGAACTGGTCGACGGCCAGCACGCCGGCCAGCGCACTGCGTGGCACCGGGACCGGATCGGTCTCGGCGGGACCCACTCCGCGCTGGAGGTCGAGCTGTGTGGCATCGAGCTCGCCCCGCGCGGTGGCCCGGCGCACCGTCAGGGCCAGCGCGGCGGGCAGTGCCTTGGCCAGTGTCTCGTCGGCGAGGTTCTTGTAGAGCGCGCACAAAGCGTTGCGCTCCAACAGGAAGGTCTCCCGGCCGCTGTCCGGTGTGTCCACTGCGGACATCGTGCCGTGGTGCCGGTGGTAGGCGATCGACTCGGGTACGTAGCGCACCCGCCAGCCGCGCAGGTTCATGCGCCAGCCCAGGTCGACGTCCTCGTAGAACATGAAGAACCGCTCGTCGAACCCGCCGAGCTCGGCGAACACGCCCGCCCGTACGAACATCGCCGAGCCGGTGCCGAACAGCACGTCCTTGGTGAGCTCGTGCTCATCCCGAGGGACCTCCGCGATCGGGCTACCCGCGTGGCGCTTGTAGCCCATCCCGAACCAGGTGAGGCCGCCGTCGACGAAGTCGGTGCCGGTGCCATCCCAGTCGAGGACCTTGCTGGCCACGGCACCTACCGTCGGCTCAGCACGCAACACAGCCACGGCCGCGTTGATCCACTCCGGGCCGGGGCGCGCGTCGTTGTTGAGGAACGCGAGTACGGTGCCCGACGCCTCACCGGCGCCGAGGTTGCAGCCGCCGGCGAAGCCGAGGTTCGCCCCGGCCTCGATGATCCGGGCACCCGGTACGGCCGCCCGGATGCGGGCGGCGTCATCACCAGGGGAGGCATTGTCGACGCAGATGATCTCCACCCGTGGGTAGTCCAGCTCCCCCAGGGCACGCAGGCAGGTGATCGTGTCGTCGGCGCCGCGGTAGTTCACCACGATGACTGTGACCAGCGGCTGTGTGGTGTCGCCCTGCGCCAAGGCCGCGCTCCTCATTTTCTCTTCCCGCGCTGCTGACGAGCGCGGTCCCCACCTTGGCCAGAGAGCTTATCCGGAGGTCCAGCGCCGCCACAGGACGCCTCGGTTCACGGTGGCGCGTGTCCCGATCGCTCGGCGCTCACGCAGCGTTGCGGGTAGCCGGATCGCGACCTCGCCCAGCACCCGGCAGCGCAACAAGAGCCGGAAATTGGCGGCTTTCGGTACACGTCTGCGTACGGGTAGTGACGCTGTGATGCCTGCGAAACGCACCCATTCGCGCAACGCGACGGGCAGTGGGGCGCAGCGCAGGAGCATGAGGAGCCGGTTGCGCTCGTTCCACCGGTGGAACCGCGCCGAGCCCGGGCGGGTGCTCGCACCGTGCCGATGTCGCACGACCGCGTCCGGCACTGCGGCGATGTCCCAGCCGGTGAGCCGCAGCCGCCATGCGGTGTCGGTGTCCTCGTAGTAACAGAAGAAGCTCGCCGGTACACCGCCTGTGTCTCGCAGCACAGCCGTGCGCAGCAGCGCGGCGCCCCCGCAGAACCCGAACGGCGTGCCGGGTGCCGTCAGGTCGGCGCCGTAGCCAAGCGCCGTCAGCCCGACGCCGAGCGACTGCACCGTGCCGTCCGGGTACTCCAGGCGCGATGCCGCGGCGGCGACGCCAGGCCGCATCGCCTTCTCCAGTGCCGCCAGCCAGCCCGGTTCCGGTGCCGCATCGTCGTTGAGCCAGGCAACGTACTCGGTGTCCACACGGGACAATGCGGCCGCGATACCGCCGGCGTAGCCGGTATTTCGGGGCAGGCGGAGTACCTCCGGGCGGGACGGGTGCCTCGCGAGCAACTCGGCCGTGCCGTCGTCGGACGCGTTGTCGACCACCAACGTCCGGTGTGGACGATCCTGCGCAGCGAGCGCGTCGAGGCAGTCGGCGAGGTGTGCCGCGCCACGCCAGGTGACGACGACGACGGTGGTCCGGAGCACGCGGGCAGAATAGCGCCGTGCCCGAACTAGTCGTGATCGCCGAGCAGCTGCTGGCCCCGGTCCCCGGTGGCACCGGCCGCTACACGGCTGAGCTGCTGCGCGCGCTGGCTGCGACGGTGCCCAGTGCGTGGACGCTGTCCAGCGTGGTGGCAGCCCGCGCGGACATCGAGGCCGCACGCGTGGCTGGTGTGCGCGGGCCCCGGCGGCTGCCGTTGCCGCCACGTGGACTGGTCGCGGCATGGCAGTACGGGCTGCCGTTGTGGCCGGGCGGCGCCGCCGTGCACGCGCCGACCCCGCTGGCGCCGCCTCGCGCCCCACGGGGCGCGACGCTGTCGGTGACCGTGCACGACACCGTGCCGTGGACGCATCCGCAGACCCTCACCGCACGCGGGGTGCGCTGGCACCGCTCGATGATCGCCAGGGCAGCCGCGCGGGCGGATGCGCTCGTGGTGCCGACACAGGCGGTCGCACACGAGCTCGCCGGGTACGTCACCGGCCCCGCGGCGGTTCACGTCGTCGGCCACGGCGTCACCGAGTTCGGCGCACCAGCGCCGGTCGATCTGCCCGAGCGCTACGTGCTGGCCGTCGGCACACTCGAACCGCGTAAGGGAATCGATGTGCTCATCAAGGCCATGGCCGGGCTCGCCGAGCCGTTGCTGCTCGCCGGGCAGCCCGGCTGGGGTGGTCTGGACCCACTGCGCCTCGCCCGCGAGGCGGGGCTGCGCGAAGGGCAGGTGCGGTTACTGGGCAGACTCACCGATGCCGAGCTCGGCACCGTGCTGCGGGGAGCGAGTGTGCTGGCCGCGCCCAGCCGGGCGGAAGGTTTCGGGTTGCCGGTACTGGAGGCCATGGCAACGGGGGTACCGGTCGTGCACTCCGACGTACCGGCACTCGTCGAGGTCGCCGGCGGTGCCGGCGTGACGGTGCCGCGTGGCGATTCCGAAGCGCTGGGCGCGGCACTTCGGGAGGTGCTCTGGACGCCGCAGCGAGCCGCCGAGCTCGCCGCGGCCGGGCGAGCACGGGCGTCGGCGTTCTCCTGGCGGCGGGCCGCCGAGGCGGTCTGGGCAGTGCACACCGGGTCACGCTGACCGCTAGTTTGTTGGATCCTTCCCGTCCGAGCGGCGCGGGGCCGTAGTCTGCACAGGTGGCAGAACCACGCGTGCTGATCGACGCCACGGCCGTGCCAGCCGACCGTGGCGGCGTTGGCCGCTACGTCGACTCGCTGGTCGCGGCCCTCGACCGGGATGGAGCCGCCATCACGGTCGTGTGCCAGCCGCGGGACGAACAGCTCTTCGCCCAGCTCGCTCCGGCCTCGCGAGTGGTCCGGACCGCGGAGACGATCGCAACCAGAACGGCGCGGCTGACCTGGGAACAGACAACGCTGCCACGGCTTGCCCGCAGACTCGGCGTGGACGTGGTCCACTCCCCGCACTACACGATGCCGCTCGCCAGCCGGGCGGCATCTGTCGTGACCTTGCACGATGCGACGTTCTTCACCGATGCGTTACTGCACTCGTCGGTGAAGGCGCGGTTCTTCCGTGCGTGGACGACCACCGCGTTGCGCCGGGCGTCGCTGTGCGTCGTGCCGAGCGCCGCGACGGCGGAGGAGCTGGCGCGCGTCACCCGGGGACGCCGGGCCGACCTGGAGATCATCCAACACGGCGTGGACACCGAACGCTTCCACCCGCCCTCGCCCGAGGAGATCCGCGCGGCTCGCGATGCCGTCGGGTTGGGCAACATGCCTTATGTGGCGTTCCTCGGTGCGCTCGAGCCCCGCAAGAACGTACCGGCGCTCATCCGTGGTTTCGCGCTCGCGGTGGCCGACCAGCCCGATCCCCCCGCGCTGGTGCTCGCGGGGCAGCCCGGCTGGGACCGGCAGGTGGAGAACGCGCTCGACGCCGTACCGCATCGGCTGCGCGTGATCCGGGCCGGGTACCTGCCTTTCGAGACGCTTGCCGGGTTCCTCGGCGGTGCCGAGCTCGTCGCGTACCCGAGCCTGGGGGAGGGGTTCGGGTTGCCCGTACTCGAGGCGATGGCGTCGGGGGCCTGCGTCCTCACCACGCGCAGGCTCGCGCTGCCGGAGGTCGGCGGCGACGCGGTGGCGTACTGCGGCGTGGGCGCCGGTGATGTCGCGGCGGCGTTGCGGGAACTGCTCGCCGACCCGTCGGGGCGCGCGGCGCTTGCCGAGGCCGCGCAACGCAGGGCGAAGGAGTTCTCCTGGGCGTTGAGCGCCGAGCGACACCGGGTCGCATACGAGCTGGCCTGGCACCGGCACCGCGCTGCCTCGGCGTGACTGCTGGTTGTGCCTGGTTGCGGCTGGTTGTAGCCCGCTGGGGCGAGGTTCCGGTAGAGCCGAGTAGGAAAGCCCGTGACGTGTCCGGACGGTCGTCTCGCGGGCTTTTCGCTTGTCACAGCGATCCACAGCTTCCGTTCGTCGTCGGCGTTACGGTGGTCCCGGAATCCAGCGCCCCGCACATCTTGCCCGGTGCTGAGCTACCGACCGTGACACGTGCACAATGGCAGCGTGACCGAGCCGAAGACGTACGGCGACGGCGTCGCCGTGGTGACCGTGACGTACTCGCCCGGCGAGACGCTCGAGCGTTTCCTCGACACGCTCGACAAGGCCACCGACCGGGACGTCCACGTGGTGCTTGCCGATAACGGGTCCGTTGATGGTGCGCCCGAGAAGGCCGCCGAGCGCGCCAACGTGCAGTTGGTGAGCACCGGCGCGAACCTCGGTTACGGTGCGGCCGTCAACCGGGGCGTCGCCGAGCTGGGCGATGACATCGGCTGGGTGGTCATCGCCAACCCGGACCTCGAATGGGATCCCGGCTCGCTCGACACGCTCCTCGACGCTGCCAAGCGGTGGCCGCGCGGCGGCGCGTTCGGCCCGCTGATCCGGGAACCCGACGGCACGGTGTACCCGTCGGCGCGGTTGCTGCCCTCGCTCGGTCGCGGCATCGGCCACGCACTCTTCGGCAAGGTCTGGCCCGGCAACCCGTGGACTCGCGCCTACCGGCAGGAGAAGGCGCAACCGGCCGAGCGCACTGCCGAGTGGCTGTCCGGTTCGTGTCAGCTCGTCCGGCGCGCCGCATTCGACTCGGTCGACGGCTTCGATCCGCGTTACTTCATGTACTTCGAGGACGTCGACCTCGGCGACCGGCTGGGCAAAGCGGGCTGGCTCAACGTCTACATCCCGTCGGCCGGTGTCATGCACATAGGTGGACAGGCGACGTCGAAGGCGTCGGCGCGGATGCTCGCCGCGCACCACGACAGCGCCTACCGCTACCTCGCCGACCGGCACCGCGGGCTGCTGTGGAAGCCAGCGCTCGCCGTCATCCGGATCGGCCTTGCGGTACGGCTGCGCCTGGAGACCCGCCGCGCTTGACGGGTCCCCAGGCACTGGTGCTGATCGGTCAGCAGCACACGCCGTTGGGGGTGCTGTCGAGGTCGTCAAGGTCGTCAAGGTCGTCAAGGTCGTCAAGGTCGTCAAGGTCGTCAAGGTCATCGAGGTCGTCAAGGTCCTTGAGGTCCTTGAGGCTCCAGTTGTCGCCAGTGATGTGGGCGTCACCGGTAACGCCGTAGCCCTCACCGTCGAGGTCGCTACCGTAGTTGTCAGCGCCGGCCGGGACGGCGGCGAGGGCGAGCGCGCCGGCGGCGAGCACGCCCGTGAACAGCCCGGCGACCGTGGTGCGGATGGTCCGCTTCATTGTGATTCCTCCCTGGAGTGGATGGCCTTTCGATCATCGAAGCCAGGGCGAACGAGAAGCGAACGCGAGTCGGTGCGCACCAACCATCAATGGTGCAGCTCACCGACCGGACACAAGGGACAGTGTCGGTGCGCTACGGGAGTCACAGGCCTTCGAGGCGGCGGGCGACGTTCGACCGGGAGGGCACGGCGCGCGTGGTCGGGACCAAACCGCTGATCTCGGTCTGCTCGAACTCCGGTTCGCGTGCCAGGTCCTGCCGCGGTGGCGGTGGATCGATCCGCGAGGTCGGCGGTGACTCAGCCAGATGGCTGTCGTTGCTCGCGATCATCGACGCGGGCAGCTTGGTCGTCGTATCGGGGTCCTGCCCCTCGTCCAGTTGCCGTACCACCGCACCCGGGATCTGCTGGGTGTTCGCGGCATCCATCGGCGACGTCATGTTGTCCGGCGTCACCACGCCCGCGCGCGCCTGTGCTCGGGATAGCACGGCGTTCGCCCGATCGCGGGGGTCCATGCCCTCGCCTCCCCGTACTTCACCGAGGCCCTCTCTGTCCGGGGCCGCCGCGTTGCTGTCTAGGGTAGGGCCTCCGGCCGGTTACCGTCAGCGTTTCCCCCGGTTTGTCGCCGGTTTGCTGGCGGGCGCTAGAAAGAGAAGGTGCTCGCGATGACATCCGTTTCCGGAGCCGATGCGGTGATCCTCGTCGGCGGCAAAGGTACCCGGCTGCGCCCGCTCACGCTCTCGGCGCCGAAGCCCATGCTGCCGATCGCCGGTGCGCCTTTCCTGTCGCACCTGCTGTCGCGCATCCGTGCGGCGGGGATCACCCACGTCGTGCTCGGCACCTCGTACCGGGCCGAGGTGTTTGAGGACCACTTCGGTGACGGTTCCGCGCTGGGGCTGGAGATCGACTACGTCGTCGAGGAGGAGCCGCTCGACACCGGCGGTGCGATCCGCAACGTCGCGGACCGGCTCCGTGCCGATGACGTGCTGATCTTCAACGGCGACATCCTCTCGGGTGCCGATCTCGGTGCGCTGGTCGGCACGCACCGCGACAGTGGTGCCGACGTCACGTTGCATCTTCAGCGGGTCGCCGACCCCAGCCGGTTCGGCTCGGTGCCCACCGACGAAAACGGGCGGGTGACGGCGTTTCTGGAGAAGACCCCGAACCCGCCGACCGACCAGATCAACGCGGGCTGCTACGTGTTCCGCCGAGAGGTGATCGAGTCCATTCCCGCGGGACGCCCGGTGTCGGTCGAGCGTGAGACCTTTCCGGGCTTGCTCGCCGCGGGCGCGCATGTGCACGGCTTCGTGGACAGCTCCTACTGGCTCGATGTGGGTACGCCGGAGGCGTTCGTGCGTGGTTCGGCCGATCTGGTCCGTGGCATCGCGCCGACGTCGGCCCTGCCGGGGCCGGTCGGCGAGGCACTGCGGCTGGACGACACCGAGGTGGCGGAGGACGCGAAGGTGACAGGAGGCTCCACGCTCGGTGCCGGTTCCGTCGTCGGTGCGGGTGCGCAGGTCTCCGGCTCCGTTCTCTTCGCCGGGGCGCGGGTGGAAGATGGAGCCGTGGTGGAGCGATCGGTCGTTGGTGCCGGTGCGCGTGTGGGTGCCGGTGCGGTCGTGCGCGGGGCCGTGCTCGGTGACGGTTCCTCGGTGGGCGCGCGGTGCGAGCTGATCGACGGCGCGAGGGTTTGGCCGGATGTCGAGCTGCCGCCGGGATCGATCCGGTTCTCCAGTGACGCCTGAATCGGCTCGGGTCTGGGAGCCGACGTTCCCAGTCGACCTCGCCACAGGCCTCGCGCCGCTGCGGCGGGGACGGGCCGACCCCTGCCTGCGCAAGGACGACGCGGGCCGGGTGTGGCTCACCGGCAACACCGCCGAGGGCGCCGCGACGCTGGTTCTCGCCTGCCGCACCGGCGGTGTTGTCGAGGCGAAGGCGTGGGGTCGCGGCGCGCGGATCATGCTCGACGGGGTGCCCGCGCTGCTGGGCGCCGACGATGACGACACCGGTTTCGTCGCCCACCACGATGCCGTCGCCTGGGCCAGGCGGCGCTTGCCGCTGCTCCGGCTCGGCGCGACCGGGCGGGTGTGGGACGTGCTGATCCCTGCGGTACTGGAGCAGAAGGTCACCGGTCACGAGGCGCGCCGGTCGTGGCGTGAGCTGTGCCGGTGGTTCGGTGAGCCGGCCCCTGGCCCCGCGCCGGCCGGAATGCGCGTGCCACCGACACCCGCTGCCATCCGGTCCATTGTGGAGTGGAACTGGCACAAGCTCGGTGTCGACCTGGCCCGCAGGCGCGCGTTGCTCGGAGCGGCGGCTGTCGCCCACCGCTTGGAGAAGGCGGTCGAGTTGCGCGGTGCTGAGGGGCGGGCCCTGCTGCGGAAGGTTCCCGGCATCGGCGTGTGGACGGCCGCGGAGATCGCCCAAAGGGCATGGGGCGATCCGGATGCGGTCAGTTTCGGCGACTTCCACATCCCGGCGGTCGTCGGGCACGCGCTCGTCGGCAGAGCACTCGACGACGAGGGTATGCACGCGGAGCTCGCACCGTACGCTCCGCAGCGCCAGCGCGTGGTGCGATACCTGGAGGCCGCAGGGTTCTCCCGGCCGCGGTTCGGCCCGCGGCACGCCGTCCGGGACTACCGCGCCATCTGACGGTAGGCCTGGACCAGCTGTGCCTCGGCCTCACTGAGGTAGGTCTCGAGCAGGCGTTCGGCCTCGCCGAACTCACCGCGGCTGAGCAGGTCGGTGATGCCTCGATTCAGCACGATGTAGGGCTCGTGGAACTCCCGTGGCCGGGACATCACATGGAAACCGAGCCGTAGCTCCGCGACCACCTGTCGCATGATCTCGTCCAGTCGTGGACTGCAGGCGAGGGCCGTAATTGCCTGGTGGAACCGCATGTTCGCTGTCCCGACGTCGAGCCAGCGCTCCTCAGCAGCGGCCTGAACAGCGGCCTGCACCTCGGCGACGACGGCCGCGATCTGCTCGGGCGCTGCGGTCCCGGCGCAGCGGATGGCACCAACCTCGAGTAGGCGCCGCGTGCGGTAGAGGTCCTGCACATCGTCGACGCTCAACACGCGAACGAACACCCCCCGGTGGAACTCGTGCACCAGCAGGCGCTCGTGCACCAGCAGCCGGAATGCCTCGCGCAACGTGTTGCGGGACACCGACAGCGCGCGCCCGGCGCTTCCCTCGGACAACCGGGTACCCGGCGGGAGCCCGCCTTCGATGATGCGCTGCCGCAGGACGTCGGCGACGCGTTCGGCCGTGCTCGTGCGGTCGAGCAGCGAGCGGTCGCCCGTGAGTAGCTCCACCCACGGGTCTGTGGCGGTCATGCACCCTCCGATCCCGATGTCGACCCGCAGCTTAACAAGGAAGTTGCACAAGAGTCTTGCAGGATTGTTCAACAATTCAGTACCTTCGTCCGAACATCAACTGCGATGGGAGGTCTGTTCATGGCCGAGGAATTCAGCACGCGGACGCGAGACACCAGCACTGGGGCGACAGAAGCGGTCAAGTCCGCGACGAAGCGTGGTGCGCTGCTCGGTGCGATCTTCCTGATGGCCACGAGCGCGATCGGACCAGGCTTCATCACGCAGACGACGACGTTCACCGCGCAACTGGGCGCGGCTTTCGCCTTCGCGATCGTGCTGTCGATCATCGTGGACATCGCCGTGCAGCTGAACACCTGGCGGGTCATCGGGGTGTCCGGGATGCGCGCGCAGGACCTCGGCAACCGCGTGCTGCCCGGCGTCGGGTACGTGATGGCGGGGCTGGTGGTGCTGGGCGGACTGGTGTTCAACATCGGCAACGTCGCAGGCACCTCGCTGGGGCTGGATGCACTGTTCGGGCTGGACGTCAAGATCGGTGGCACGATCTCCGCGGTCATCGCGATCGGGATCTTCCTCAGCAAGCGGGCCGGTATCGCGATGGACCGGCTCGTCGTGGTGCTGGGTGTGCTGATGATCGGGCTGACCACATATGTCGCGATCGTGTCGGGTCCGCCGGTCGGCGAGGCACTACGGCAGACGGTGCTCCCCGACACCGTCGACTTCCTGGTGATCACCACGCTGATCGGTGGCACGGTGGGCGGCTACATCACCTACGCGGGCGCGCACCGGCTCATCGACTCCGGGGTCACCGGCCCCGACCAGGTGCGGCAGGTGTCGCGCAGTTCGATCACCGCGTTGCTCGTCACGGGCGTGATGCGTGTTGTGCTGTTCCTCGCGATCTTCGGCGTCGTGGCCGGTGGCGTCACACTGGCCGATGCCAACCCGGCAGCGGATGCCTTCTCGCATGCAGCCGGTGAGGTGGGGCTGCGCCTGTTCGGAATCGTGTTGTGGGCGGCGGCGATCACGTCGGTGATCGGCGCGTCCTACACGTCGGTGTCGTTCGTGGTGACGTTCTCACCTGCGCTCAAGAAGCGGCAGAACTGGCTGGTCGGCGGGTTCATCGCGGTGTCACTGGCGGCTTTCCTTCTGCTCGACCAGGCGCCCACCACCCTGCTGATCCTGGCCGGCGCGCTCAACGGTCTGATCCTGCCGGTCGGGTTCGGTGTGCTGATGTGGGTGGCCGCGCGGCGCCAGGACCTGCTCGGCGGCTACCGGTACCCGCGGTGGCTGCTGATCGTCGGGCTGCTGGCCTGGCTGCTGACGCTGTACCTAGGCTGGAACTCGCTCAGCGGGATCGCCGACTTGTGGAGCTGAGGATGCGTCTCCTGCCCTGTGCCGATTCCGGGCTGCTGGTCGAGCTCGACGACCTCGTCGCGGTCAGGGCGCTGCACGCGGCACTCGAAGCCGACCCACCTGCCGGGGTCATCGACCTCGTGCCCGCGGCGCGGACGCTGCTGCTGCGGCTCGATCCGTTGCGTGCCGATGTGTCCGAGGTCGAGCGGGCGGTCCGCGCGGTCCGTCCCGTCGATGTCGCCCGGCAGCAGAGCGAGCTCGTGCGGCTCCCGGTGATCTACGACGGCGCGGACCTCGCCGAAGTCGCCGAGCTGACCGGGCTCACCGAGCGTGAGGTCGTCGTGGAGCACATTGGTGCGGAGTGGACAGTCGCATTTGGTGGGTTCGCTCCCGGTTTCGGTTATCTCACCGGTGGTTCGGCGCTGCTGGAGGTGCCGCGGCGGGCAGAGTCCCGCACCAGGGTCCCCACGGGTGCGGTGGCGCTCGCGGGAAACTTCACGGGTGTGTACCCGCGCGAGTCGCCGGGTGGCTGGCAGCTCATCGGGCGCACCGAGGCGGCGATGTGGCAGGCCGACCGCGATCCGCCCGCGCTGCTCCGCCCGGGCGTACGTGTGGTTTTCGAGGAGGCGGAGTGAGCCACGGCTTGGAGGTGCTCGCGACCGGTCCACTGTCGACAGTGCAGGACCTCGGACGTCCTGGGCTGGCCGGTATCGGGGTCGGGATGTCGGGTGCCGCCGACCGCAGCTCGCTGCGTCTTGCGAACCGGCTCGTCGCCAATGTGGAGGGTGCAGCCGCCGTTGAGGTCACCTTCGGCGGGTTCGCCGCTGTGGCACGCCGCGATCTGACCGTCGCGGTGACGGGGGCGCCGTGCCCAGTCACGGTGGGCCGCCGAGCCGCTGCGCTGAACACGGTGCTGCGGGTGCCTGCCGGCGCCGAGCTGCGGCTCGGTCTGCCCGAGCGCGGGCTGCGCAGCTACCTGGCTGTTCGTGGTGGGATCGCCGTCGACCCCGTACTGGGGTCGCGGTCGTGCGATCTGCTCTCCGGGCTCGGACCGCCACCGCTGCGCCCGGGCACGGTGCTGCCGGTCGGCCCTGCGCCACGGCAGTACCCGGCGACCGACTTCGCGCCGGCGGTTTGCCTGCCGGTGGAGGAGATCGAACTCGCCGTGGTGCCCGGTCCACGTGCGGACTGGTTTGCGGAGAGTGCGCTCGCGACGTTGCTGAGCGAGCCGTACGAGGTGGCATCGCAGAGCAACCGCATCGGGATCCGTCTCGACGGTCCCGCCCTCGCCCGTGTCCGGGACGAGGAACTGCCCAGCGAGGGCATGGTCGTCGGCGCGTTACAGGTGCCGCCGTCCAGCAGGCCGACGTTGTTCCTCGCTGATCATCCCGTCACCGGCGGCTATCCGGTGATCGCTGTCGTCGTGGCGGCCGACGTCGACCGAGCAGCGCAGGCGCGGCCCGGAATGCGGGTGCGCTTCCGCCGTGCGTAGAAGGGGAGAACGATGATGTTGACACCAGCCGAGGCCAGGGCGAAGTTCCGTGCCGGACTGCGGGTTCCGACCGCGGGTTACTGTCCAGGATGGACACAGGCCAACCTGCTCAGCCTGCCCCGCGAGGACGCCTACGATTTCCTGCTCTTCGCCCAGCGCAACCCCCAGGCGTGTCCGGTGCTCGATGTGACCGAACCAGGGGAGACCAGCGCGTCGATCTTCTCCGGCGACCTGCGTACCGACCTGCCCGCCTACCGCGTGTACCGCAACGGTGCGCTGGTGGATGAACGCTCCGAGGTCGTGGATGTCTGGCGGGACGACCTGGTCACGTTTCTGATCGGGTGCAGCTTCACCTTCGAGGCGGCGCTGCTCGACGCGGGTGTCCCGGTACGGCACATAGATGCAGGCTCGAACGTTCCGATGTACCGGACCAACCGGGAGTGCCGTCCGGCGGGCAAGCTCGCCGGCCCGCTCGTCGTGTCGATGCGGCCCATCCCCGCCGAGCTGGTTGCGACCGCGGTGCGGGTGACGGCGCGCTACCCGGCGGTGCACGGTGCGCCCGTCCACATTGGAGCGCCCGGTTTGCTCGGTCTGGACGATCTGGCCAGCCCGGACTTCGGTGACCCCGTGGAGATCCGCCCGGGGGAGATCCCGGTGTTCTGGGCCTGCGGTGTGACCCCGCAGGCGGCCGTGATGCGGTCCAAGCCTTCGTTCGCCATCGGGCACGCGCCCGGCCACATGGCGATCACCGACCTGCGCGACGTGCAGTTCCAGCTGTACTGAGCGGGCAACTCGCGCGCCTGGGCGGGGGACTCGCGTGCCTGGGCGGGGGACTCGCGCGGTGTTACTGCCGGAGGGCCGCTGTGACGATCGCCAGCGCTTCGTCGGTCGATAGGCCAAGGCGGCGCGCGGTGTCGGCGTAGCCGACGGCGGCCTCCCCGGCGCGGCGGCGGCTTTCGTCACCGGAGGCGCCGACGAAGCTCCCGGCGCGGCCCCTGGTCTCGATCAGGCCGGCCTCCTCGAGCTCACGGTAGGCACGGGCGATCGTGTTCGGCGCGATGCCGAGATCGGCGGCGAGGCTGCGCACGGTCGGCAGCTTGGTGCCCACCGCGAGCGTGCCGTCGTTGATCTGCCTGGCCAGCTCGGAACGGACCTGCTCGTACGGCGGCACCTTCGACGTGCTGTCCACCTGAACAATCATGGCGCGTGTACCACCGATGCACGCTCCAGCGCTGCGGCGATGAGCTCGGTGAGGTCCTCGCTGCCTGGTGGCAGGGCAGTCACGGGCCACCAGGCCAGATCGTCCGACTCGTCACTCGCGACGGGCTCGGCGTCCCGTGGCGCCCGCACCAGGAAGCGAACGTCGAAATGCCGCGTGGGCACGCCCAGCGAACAGGTGATCGGATGGACGTCCAGCTGCAGTGGCTCCGGGTCGAGCGTCAAGCCCGCGATTCCCGACTCCTCGGTCGCCTCTCGCAGCGCGGCCGCGGCCAGTGATGTGTCGCCTGCCTCGCAGTGCCCGCCGAGCTGCAGCCACCGGCCCACCCGCGGATGCAGGGTGAGCAGCACACGCTCGCCCGGCTCGTCGAGGACGACCGCGGAGGCCGTGAGGTGCCCCGGCTCGCATGCCCGCACACACGCGTCCGCACGTGCGGTGAGGAAGCCGAGATAGCTCTGCCGCAGGGCCTCCTGGCTCGCGACCAGCGGACGCCATGCGTCCAGAGTGGACAAAGCGTTCGCGTGCAGCGTCCCCGGCACTAGAACTCCACCAACCCATCGGTGAGCTCGCGCGGCTCCCGCGGCGCGAGCGGTTGTCCCGGGTGTCCGATCGCGACGGCTCCCAGCGGTTGCCATGTCTCGGCCAGCCCGAGCGTCTGCCGGACGACGTCGGCGGAGAAGATCGTCGAGCCGATCCAGCACGAGCCGAGGCCCTCGGCGGCCAGCGCCACCAGGAGTCCCTGCACGGCTGCTCCGCCCGCGACCGTGAACATCGTGTGCTCGCAGGCATTGCGTCGCGCGTCGGGATAGGTGTGCGCGCCGGCGGCGACCAGGAACGGCACCACCACCTCCGGCGCGTTGAACAGGATGTCGCCGCGGCGTAGCCGACGGGCGATCTGCTCGGTGGTGAAGCCGTCAGCCGCCAGATCGGCTCGCCACGCATCGCGCATGGCTTCGAGCAGCTTCACCCGCTGTGGCCGGTTGCGCAGCCAGCCGAACCGGACCGGGTGGGTGTGGTGCGGTGCCGGCGCGGTCAGCGCCGCCCCGACAGCCCTGCGCAGAGCCGCCGGGTCCACCGGCTCGCCGCTGAACTCCCGGACCGAACGGCGCACCAGCACCGCCTCACGCCTGCCCTGCGCGATGGCCTCGTTCGTGCCGAGGCGGAACAGGTCCTCGTCGACCGGCCGCACCAGGTCCTTGGCGGTCGCGGTGGCGTCGCCGATCTCGAGTCCGCGCACGATCGCCACCGGTGTGCCGCCGAGCTTGCCCTTGACCAGATCGGCGGCACCCGCGAGCTCATCGGCCACCGCGACCTCGGTGACAGCCAGCTCGTTGCCCTGGCTGTCGACCTCGCCAGCGTAGGAGTGCAGCACGCGCAGGCCGGAGGAGCCGATGGCCGCGTCGGTCTGGCCGACCCGCCACGCGCGCCCCATCGTGTCGGTGATGACGACGGCGACCTCCACACCGAGCCGCTCGCGTAGGCCGTTGCGCAGGGCGAGCGCCGAGGCGTCCGGGTCGGCAGGCAGCAGCGCGATCTTGTCGAGTGCCACGTTGGAGGCGTCGACACCGGCTGCGGCCTGGACGATCCCGTTGCGGTTCTGAGTGATCGCGGTACGCCCGATCCGGGCGAGGACGCGCACCGACTCCTGCTCGATCAGTTCCCGGCGCGCCGCGTCCCTGGCCTCCGGCTCGCGCGGGACGGTGACGAGCCTGCCCTCGATCTTCGAGACCACTTTGCTGGTCACCACCACGACGTCGCCCGAGCGCAGCCACGGCACGGCAGCGGCGATGGCGCCGGTCAGATCGTCGCCGGGGGCGAACTCGGGAAGACCCGCGACGGGGATGATCTCCAGCCTGGGCGCGGCGTGGTCAGTCAACGTCCACTCCAGACAGCTCCAGCGCGGCGCGTGCCATCTTGGCCGTGGCGTCCACATCGGACATCAACAGGGGTACGGCACGCACCGCGACACCGGGCACGTCCACCGACTCGCCCGCCTGAACCAGCCAGCCGTCGAGCAGGCCGTCGGAGGTCTGCCGTGAGCCGTAGTGCCTGCCGACGGCCTCGGCGGAGGTCTCGACACCGATCGCGCTCAGGCATGCGTCGGCCATCCCACGCAGTGGCTTGCCGCCGATGATCGGTGAGACACCGACGATCCCGGCCGCCGTCTTGAGCATGGCCTCGCGCACGCCGGGCACCGACAGCACGGTGCCGACAGAGACCACCGGGTTCGACGGTGCGAACAGCACGGCATCGGCGCCGGCAATGGCGTCCAGCACCCCAGGACCCGGTGCCGACTCGTCGGCACCGACCGGCACGATCGAATGCGCACGCAGCTCGGCGCGGTAACGCACCCACCACTCCTGGAAGTGCAGTGCCTTGCGCTGCCCCCTGTTGTCCGGGTCGTCGACGACGACGTGGGTCTCCACCCGGTCGTCGGTCATCGGCAGCAGCCGCACACCGGGACGCCACCGCTGGCACAGCGCCTCGGTCACCGCGGAGAGCGGGTAGCCTGCCCGCAGCATGCGGGAGCGGATCAGGTGTGTGGCGATGTCCTTGTCGCCGAGGCCGAACCACGTCGGCTCGGCGCCGTACGCCTCGAGCTCGGCTTTCACCGTCCACGTCTCACCAGCGTGTCCCCAGCCGCGCTCGGTGTCGATACCCCCGCCGAGCGTGTACATGCAGGTGTCCAGATCGGGGCAGATGCGCAGGCCGTGCAGCCAGACGTCGTCGCCGGTGTTGACCAGCGCGGTGATCTGGTGCGGCGAATCCTCCGCCTCGCCGACCGGGGGCAACCCGAGGGCGGCCTTGACGCCGAGCAGGAACCGGGCGCCGCCCACCCCGCCGACTACAACGACAACGTTCACAGCATCGGATCTTTCCACGCCTATCCGGTCGCGGTAGCGGTGATGCTCGCCGAAACCGAGAGCAATGCGCTGCGCGTGTGTGACGTCACACACCGTCTTCACAGGCGCCTTCACCGGTACCTGCGTGCTCGAGCCGTTCGGCGTCATTCACGACTAGATTGGTGACAAAAGCGCAGAGAGGAATGCCGATGAGCATCGCGCGCAAGGACGATCGCCACAACGCAGACCTGGTGCGGGAGATCGCCGACAGCTTCAACCGCGCCGTGAACGCCAAGGAGCCCGACGCCGAGGACGCCGCCGAGCGCACTGAGCGGCCGCGCTTCGTCGTGACCGGTGACATGCGCAATCCGCCCAAGAAGGACCGGCACTGAGTGCAGCCGGACTTAAGCGCTGCGCTCACCCATTAAGGGTGGCCTGCGCATAGGATGCCTGCCGGGACCGCGTAATGTCCGTGAACGGGCAAGACCACAGAAACAGCAGGAGAACGCAGTGACCTACGTGATCGCCGAGCCCTGCGTCGACGTGCTCGACAAGGCATGCATCGACGAGTGTCCCGTCGACTGCATCTACGAGGGCGAGCGGATGCTCTACATCCACCCCGACGAGTGTGTCGACTGCGGAGCCTGCGAGCCGGTCTGTCCGGTGGAGGCCATCTACTACGAGGACGACGTCCCCGACGAGTGGTCCGCCTACACCAAGGCGAACGTCGACTTCTTCGACGAGCTCGGCTCGCCCGGCGGTGCGTCGAAGGTCGGCAAGACCAGCCACGACCCGCAGTGGATCAAGGACCTTCCCCCGCAGGGCGAATGACCCGCGTCGAACTCCCCGGCTTTCCCTGGGACTCGCTGGCCGGTCCCACCGCGCGGGCCAAGGCGCATCCCGGCGGGATCGTCGATCTGTCTGTCGGCACCCCGGTCGACCCGGTAGCGCCCGCCATACGTGACGCGCTTGCGGCGGTATCGGACATTCCGGGCTACCCGACGACGCATGGCACGCCCCAGTTGCGTGCCGCCGCGGTGGAGGCCCTGCGGCGGCGACACGGCATCGCGGGCATCGACCCGGAATCGGTGTTGCCCACGATCGGCTCCAAGGAGCTGGTCGCCTGGCTGCCGACGCTGCTCGGCGCGGGACCGGACGACATCGTCGTCATCCCGGAACTGGCCTACCCCACCTACGAGGTCGGCGTGCTGCTGGCCGGCGCGACCGTGCTGCGTGCGGACAGCCTGTTCGCGGTCGGCCCGCGGCGGCCCGCGATGATCTGGCTGAACTCGCCATCCAACCCCACCGGACGCGTGCTCGGCGTCGAGCACCTGCGCAAGGTCGTCGAATGGGCACGGGACCGCGGCACCGTCGTGGTGTCGGACGAGTGCTATCTCGCGCTCGGCTGGGACGCCGATCCCGTGTCGGTGCTGAGTCCCGCCGTCCACGACGGCAACCTCGACGGCATCCTGGCGGTCCACTCACTGTCGAAGTCGGCGAACCTGGCGAGCTACCGGGCCGGTTTCGTCACCGGTGACCCGGCGCTCGTGCGGCGGCTGCTGGAGGTCCGCAAGCACGCGGGCATGATCGTGCCGCGGCCGGTGCAGGAGGCCATGACCGTCGCACTCGCCGATGACGACGCCCTGCTGGCGCAGCGGGAGCGGTATGCGGCGCGGCGGATCGTGCTGCGCAAGGCGCTGCAGGACAGCGGATTCCGCATCGACCACTCCGAGGCAGGTCTGTACCTGTGGGCGACGCGCGGGGAGGAGACCGCCGCGACCGTCGGCTGGTTCGCCGAGCGGGGCATCCTCGTCGCGCCCGGCACCTTCTACGGTCCCGCCGGCGGGCAACACGTGCGGATCGCGTTGACGGCGACCGATGAGCGCATCAACGCCGCGGCGGAGCGACTCGCGAGCTGATCACACCGCTAACGGTGTGACGCTCGTCTCCCCTGTACGGGCGTCACGCGACCGGGTGGCAGGGGTTTCAGTTGCGCAGGCACGGACACCTCGCGCAACGGAGGAGCCTTGGAGCGGTTCTTCACCCAGTGCCGGGAGTACGACATCGACAGGCAGGAGGCCCGGCGCGCCCTGACGACCGCCCGCGTCGACATCAGGCTGGGCCGCGTGCTCGAACTCGACCCCTACAAGCTGGCGTGGCGGCGCCTTCGGCAGCAGCAACGACAACGGCCCGCGCGCTGACCTCGCCGGCATGGCGAGGCCAGCGCGCGCGGTCAGTCGTTGGCGTGCAGGGCGGCGTTGAGCTCGATGCCGTCGCCGGTGCGGGCCACGACCTCGACCGCACCGGTCGTCGAGTTGCGGCGGAACAGCGCGCCCGAGATGCCGGACAGCTCACGTGCCTTCACGGACTTGCCCTCGACGACCACCTTTGTGCCCGCGGTGACGTACAGCCCGGCCTCCACGACGCAGTCGTCGCCGAGTGAGATCCCGGCACCGCCGTTGGCGCCGATCAGGCAGCGCTCGCCGATGGAGATCACTTCCTTGCCGCCGCCGGAGAGCGTGCCCATGATCGATGCGCCACCACCGATGTCGGAGCCGTCGCCCACCACGACCCCGGCGGAGATGCGCCCTTCGACCATCGAGGCGCCGAGCGTGCCTGCGTTGAAGTTCACGAACCCCTCGTGCATGACGGTGGTGCCATTGGCGAGGTGGGCGCCGAGCCGGACGCGGTCGGCGTCGCCGATGCGGACCCCGCTCGGCATGACGTAGTCGACCATCCGCGGGAACTTGTCGACGCTGTACGCGGTGACCGGTCCCCGCGTGCGCAACCGCAGGCGGGTGGCCTCGAAGCCCTCGACCGGGCACGGGCCGTGGTTGGTCCACACGACGTTGGCCAGCAGGCCGAACACGCCGTCGAGGTTCTGCCCGTGCGGCTGGACGAGCCGGTGGGAGAGCAGGTGCAGGCGCAGGTACACGTCGTGGGTGTCGGCCGGTGCCTTCGCCAGCGAGGCGATCGAGGTGCGCACCGCGACGACCTCGACCCCGCGGGCGTCGTCCACGCCGAGCAGCGCGGCCGCGGCGTCGCCGAGCACCTCGGCGGTCTCCTCGCGCGACAGCCGTTCCGTGCCGGTGCCGCTGTCCTCGGTCGTCAGCTTCGGGTGCGGGAACCAGGTGTCGAGCACCGTGCCGCCGGGTGTGACGGTCGCCAGTCCGACACCGGTCGCGCCGGTCGTTTCAGGGATCGGGGTCTGCTCACTCACAGTCGATACCGTAACCCGGCTGATGGCCCGTCAACCCGGCTGGCCGGTGACCGCGGGCAGGCTCGCCACGCGGGTCTTGACCTCACCCAGCGCGGTCGACATGTCGACCAGTGTCTGTGTGCACTTGGCATTGCCACCCGCGTTCTCGCAGCCGTTCGCGCGGTAGGCGTTGATGGCGGCGCCGAGCTGCCGCGCGGCGTCCACCAGCTGTGGATGCTCGGTGCCCGCGTACTTCTCCGCGGTGCTCGGCACACTCCCGAGCTGGGTGACGTACTTCTGGCAGCTCGGCGGAGCGATCTCCGAGGGAGTGCGGAAGCACACGTCGACGCTCAGCGCGTCCAGCTTCACCCGCAGTGCGGCGGGACCGGGGTCGGGCGCCCCGGCCTTCGGTGTCGGGCCTGCCTCGCTCGAGCAGGCAGGCAGCAACAGGATCAGGGCGCCTGCGACGGTTGCGAGGACAGCTCGGGTGCGCACACCCTCACCGTACGCACCGGCGATACGGTGCGCGCATGCCCTCGCTCGATTTGCGTGCCGACCCTGTCGACCTCACCACCGCGTTGGTGGACATCCCCAGTGTCTCCGGGGAAGAGCGCGAGATCGCCGACGTCGTGGAGGCGGCGCTGCGCACCTGCGCCCCGCAGCTGGAGGTCGTCCGCAACGGCGACGCGGTCCTCGCGCGCACCGACCTCGGCAGGCCGTCCCGCGTGGTGCTCGCCGGACATCTCGACACCGTCCCGGTCAACGACAACCTGCCGCACACCCGCACCGGTTCGGGCGCGGACGAGGTGCTGCACGGACTCGGCACGGTGGACATGAAGGGCGGTGACGCGGTCTTCCTGCACCTCGCGTCGACCCTGCCGCAGCCACGCCACGACGTGACCTTCGTGTTCTACGACTGCGAGGAGGTCGAGGCGGTCCGCAACGGGCTCGGCCGGATCGAGCGCGAGCTGCCCGAGTGGTTGCGTGGTGACCTCGCCGTCGTCGGGGAACCGTCCAACGCGGTCATCGAGGCCGGCTGCCAGGGCACGATGCGCATCGAGCTCGCCACGACCGGTGCCAGGGCGCACACCGCGCGGGCGTGGATGGGCCGCAACGCCATTCACGCGCTCGGCGAACCGCTGCGCCGGCTGGCCGAGTACCAGCCGAGGGTCGTCGAGATCGACGGGCTGACGTATCGCGAGGGCCTGCAGGCGGTGCGTGTCGGCGGCGGGGTGTCCGGCAACGTCGTTCCCGACGCGGCGGTACTCACCGTCAATCACCGGTTCGCGCCGGACCGCACCCCGGAGCAGGCCGAGCAACACCTGCGGGAGGTGTTCGACGGCTTCGACGTGACCGTCGTCGACAGTTCGGCGGGTGCGTTGCCCGGTCTGTCGGCGCCTGCCGCCGCGGAGTTGGTGACCGCGGCAGGGGGCACCGCCGCCGCGAAGCTCGGCTGGACCGACGTGGCCCGGTTCGCCGCGCTCGGCATGCCTGCCGTGAACTTCGGCCCCGGCGATCCGACGCTGGCACACACGCAGCAGGAACACGTCGCAGCCGCCGAGATCCATCGGGTCACCGAGGTGCTCAGATCGTTTCTGGCGCCGTGACTCTAGGCTGGGCGCTGTGACTGACCAGGTGATCAAGAACACCGAGGGTGACGCCGAGCACCCGCCGGAGCGCCACCGCGGCCCTGTCGTGCTGCGCCGGGCGCGGCAGGACGAGGAATCCACGACCGACCAGCGCCTGCTGGACTCGCGGGGGCCGAGCGACTGGGTGCACACCGACCCGTGGCGGGTGCTGCGGATCCAGGCGGAGTTCGTCGAGGGTTTCGGCGCGCTCGCCGAGGTGCCACGCGCTGTGACGGTGTTCGGCTCCGCACGCACGCCGCGCGACCACCCCGAGTACCAGCTGGGCCGCGACATCGGCACGGCGCTGGCCAACGCCGGCTTCGCGGCGATCACCGGCGGCGGCCCCGGGGCGATGGAGGCGGTCAACCGGGGCGCTTCGGAGGCGGGTGGACTCTCGATCGGCCTCGGCATCGAGCTGCCGTTCGAGCAGGGCCTCAACCCGTGGGTCGACCTCGGGGTGAACTTCCGGTACTTCTTCACCCGCAAGACGATGTTCATCAAGTACGCGCAGGCGTTCATCTGCCTGCCAGGTGGGTTCGGCACACTGGACGAACTGTTCGAGGCGCTGACCCTCGTCCAGACGAAGAAGGTCACGAAGTTCCCGGTCGTGCTGTTCGGCACGGAGTACTGGGGCGGGCTCTACGAATGGGTCCGCACGACCGTGCTCGCCGAGGGCAAGATCGGCGAGAAGGACGCCGCGCTGCTGCACCTCACCGACGACATCGACGACGCGGTGGGTGTGGTGCTCGAGGCGTACAAGGCGTGGGAGGACGCTCATTAACGTGGTGAACACTGTGCGACGGCTCTGTGTCTTCTGTGGCTCCTCGGCGGGCCACGATCCCGGGTACGCCGAGGGAGCCGCGGCCCTGGGAGCGCTGCTCGCCGAGCGCGGTATCGGCCTGGTGTACGGCGGTGCGAGCGTCGGGCTGATGGGCGCGGTCGCCGACGCCACGCTGGCCGCTGGCGGTGAGGTCATCGGGGTGATCCCGAAGCACCTGATGCGTGTGGAGATCGCCCACCACGGCCTCACCGAGCTGCACGTCGTGGAGGACATGCACGAGCGCAAGGCGAAGATGGCCGCCCTCGCCGACGCGTTCGTGGCGTTGCCAGGTGGCGCGGGCACGCTGGAGGAGCTGTTCGAGGTGTGGACGTGGGCCCAGCTCGGTCTGCATGCCAAGCCAGTGGGCCTGCTCGACGCCGGTGGCTACTACACCAAGCTGGCCGAGTTCATCGAGCACATGGTCGCCGAGGGCTTTCTCAACACCCGCAGCCGGGGGCTGATCACCATCGACTCGGACCCGATCACCCTCCTCGACGCGTTCGCCGCGCACGAGGCGATCCCGATCAACAAGTGGGCGGGTTAACGCTCCCCGAATAACTAGGCGGCTTTCGGTGGTTTGTGGTATTCGTCCACGTACTCCAGCTGCGACAGCTCCATGATCGCGTACATGATCTCGTCGGTCACCGAACGACGGATGGCCGGTGACTCCGCCAGCCCGTCGTAGCGGGAGAAGTCCAGCGGGTCGCCGAAGCGCACGGTGACCCTCGTCAGGCGCGGTACCAGCTTGCCGACCGGCAGCAGCTTCTCCGTGCCGATGAGGGCCACCGGAACCACACGGGCGCCGGTGGCCAGCGCGAGCGCGGCGACGCCGGTGTGCCCGCGGTGCAGGCGGCCGTCCCGTGACCGGGTGCCCTCCGGGTAGATGCCGAAGGCGCCGCCCGCGTCGAGTACCTTGCGCGCCGCACCGAGTGCGGCCAGGCCTGCCGCCGCGTTGCCCCGCTCGACGGGCACGTACCCGAGCGCCGACAGGAAGGCGGCGACGAACCGGGCCTTGAACCCCTTGCCGGTGAAGTACTCGGCTTTGCCCAGGAAGGCCACCCGCCGCGGCGTGACGATCGGGATCACCACGGTGTCCGCCGCCGAGCGGTGGTTGGAGGCCAGGATCACCGGCCCGTCCAGTGGCACCTTCTCCGCACCGAACACGACCGGGCGGTAGATGAGCCTGGCGAGCGGTGCGAGAACACGGCGGATCAGCAGGTGTAACACGTCTCTCCTCCAGCGGGGTCCTCAGCCAGCATGGCACGATCGGGTGCCATGGACGAGCGGTGGTTCAGCCGGCGCACCTGGCAGAGTCCGCAGTGGACGGTCGGGGAGCTACGGAGGGCGAAGGGCACGCGATCGGTGTCCGTGGTGCTCCCCGCGCTGAACGAGGCGGGCACGGTCGGCACGGTCGTGGCGTCCATCCGTCCGCTGCTCGGCTCGCTGGTCGACGAGCTGGTGGTCGTCGACTCCGGCTCCGCCGACGACACCTGCGTGGTCGCGGCGCGTGCCGGCGCCCGGGTGGTGCGCCGCGAGGAGGTCCTGCCCGACTGGTCGCCGCTGCCGGGCAAGGGCGAGGTGCTGTGGCGCTCGCTGGCCGCCACCAGCGGTGACGTCGTGGTGTTCCTCGACTCCGACCTCGTCGACCCCGACCCCGGATTCGTTCCGGCGCTGCTCGGCCCCCTTGTATGCGAGCAGGGGGTGCACCTGGTCAAGGGCTTCTACCGCAGACCGTTGCGGCTGGAGTCGGCGGAGCTGGGCACCGGCGGTGGACGGGTCACCGAGCTGATGGCCAGACCGCTGCTCGCGGCACTGCGGCCCACGTTGTCAGGGCTGGTGCAGCCACTGGGCGGTGAGTACGCGGCGACCCGCGAGCTGCTGGAGTCGGTGCCGTTCGCCACCGGGTACGGCGTGGAGATCGGGCTGCTGCTCGACGCCGAGGCCCGGTACGGCATCGACGCGCTCGCCCAGGTCAACCTCGGCGTGCGCAAGCACCGCAACCGCTCGCTGCTGCAGCTCGGCGTCATGGCACGGGAGATACTGGGCACGGCACTGGCTCGCTGCGGCATCCCGGCGAGTGATGCGGGACTGACCCAGTTCACGCAGGTCGCCGGTGAATGGCTTCCGCAGCCGAACGAGGTGCCGTTGACGGACCGGCCGCCATTGCGCGAGGCGCTAGCCCAACACTGACAGCCGGGCGCTGGTCACCACATCAAGCAACCAGCGCCCGCCAAGGTGACGAGCTCGCGCCGTGGGGGGTGCGGGGGTCGCCCCCGCAATACGAAGGTGTGCCACGATCGGTGCGTGACCACCGCGCTCATCTATCTCGTCGTCATGCTGCTCGTGGCGGCAGTGGTGTTCCTGCTGGCGGCCGTCGTCTTCGGGCGTGGCGAGGAGCTCGCGCCGCTGGCCCCCGGCAGTTCGCCAACGCGGCTGCCCGCGGAGGACCTCACGGGCTCCGACGTGAGCGGTGTGAAGTTCCAGCTCGTGCTACGCGGGTACAAGATGTCCGAGGTGGACTGGGTGCTCTCGCGCCTCGGTGCCGAGCTCGACGGCCTGCGTGGCCAGGTCGCCGACCTGGAGAAGCAGCTGGCGCAGCGCACCGGGCACGAGGCCTCACCGTGACGGACCTCGTCGTCTCGGTCGGCATCGCCGCTCCCGCAGGGACGACCTGGCTCGCACTCACCGACTGGCAGCGCCAGCGCGAGTGGATGCTGCGCACCGACGTGCGGGTGGTGTCCGGCAACGGCCGCAGCGTCGGCTCGCGGCTGGAGGCGTTCACCGGTGTCGGCGCTGTCGGTGTCACCGACACGATGGAGATCACGAGCTGGGAGCCGCCGATCCGGTGCACGGTGCGGCATCTCGGCTCGGTCGTCCGCGGGACGGGTGCGTTCCACGTGCAGGACCGCGGGCCGCAGCGGTCGGTGTGCATCTGGTCCGAGCAGCTGGACCTGCCCTTCGGGCTGGTCGGTCGTCTCGGCTGGCCGTTCGTGAGGCCGGCGTTCTCGCTCGGCCTGCGGCAGTCTCTGCGCAACTTCGCGCGCTTCGCCGAGTCGTATGTGGTGGGTGGATGAACGTGCTGGTGGGTTCCGACGGGATTTCCCGCTGTGGCTGGGGGAACTCGGCGCCGGACTACGTGACCTACCACGACACCGAATGGGGAATACCGCTGCACGGCGCCGTGGCGCTGTTCGAGCGGCTGTCACTGGAGGCGTTCCAGTCGGGGCTGTCGTGGCTGGTGATCCTGCGTAAGCGGGAGGGATTCCGGCAGGCGTTCGCCGGGTTCGAGCCGGAGCAGGTGGCCGCGTTCGAAGACGATGACGTGACACGGCTGCTCGGTGACGCCTCGATCGTGCGGAACCGGGCGAAGATCCTCGCCACCATCCGCAATGCGCGGGCGATCGCCGAGCTGGACGTGCCGCTCGACACGCTGCTGTGGTCGTTCGCGCCGGACCCCGGCGATCGGGTCCGGCCTGCCACGATGGCCGATGTACCCGCGGTGTCGCCCGAGTCGAAGGCGATGGCCAAGGAACTCAAGAAGCGCGGCTTCGCCTTCGTCGGCCCGACCACGTGTTACGCACTGATGCAGGCCACGGGCATGGTTGACGATCACGTTGTGGGCTGCTTCCGCGCGCGCTGAGTCGCCGCTTCCAGTCCGTTGAGGTGGCGGGCGAGGCCGTGCGCGAACAGCGCATCGACGTCGTGGATCACGTCGCCGGGGAACCGGGCGAGCTGCGGGAACCGCCCCGAGCCGACCAGTGCGCCGACCTCGTGCTCCAGCGAATGCCACCACTGCTGGTTGGTCAGCCCCGTGCGCCGCTCTGCATCGGCCTCGGCGGCGGCCGACAGCGCGAGCCCCCGCACGAAGGCCGGCAGCGTGATTGCCTCCCGTGCCCGCTCGCGCTCGCTGAGCCCGAGCTCGCCGAGTGCGTCGAGGGTCCATTCGGTGTGCGCCATGGCCTCCGGCATCAGCATCGGCCGGGTCACGGAGATCAGTGAGGCAAGCCACGGGTGGCGCCGGAAGAGCTCCCACTGGATGCGGCAGACCAGCTCCAACCGCGCCCGCCAGCCTTCGGGGCTCTGGTCGGGTAGCGGCAGCTCGCGGAACACGGCCCTGGCCATCAGCAGCACCAGCTCGTGCTTGCCCGCGACATGGCGGTACAGCGACATCGCCCCCGCGCCCAGCTCTGCTGCGACCCTGCGCATGGACAGCGCGTCGAGCCCCTCGGCGTCGGCCACCGCGATGCCGGCACGTACAACGCGCTGCCTGGTCAGCGTGGCCTCGGCAGTCGCTGCCCTCTGCGTGGCCTGCGGTGGGCGCCTGCCCGTGCGAACGACGGTGCCCACGCCGGTGCGGGCTTCCACGAGCCCCTCGTGACGCAAGGTGGCGAGTGCCTTGGTGGCGGTCGCCATCGCCACCCCCCAGTCCCGGACGAGCTGTCGTGCCGACGGCACCCGGTCGCCGGGACGCAGCTCGCCGTCGGCGATGCGGTCGCGGATGGCCGACACGATGCGCAGGTAGGGCGGAATGCTCGGCTCCATGTGCCGAGTGTACTAGTACACGAGGTAGGGTCATCCACCCATTTTCTTGGTTAGTTCAGGTAGTCCTGGGTACTTTGTACGCATGGAGATCGAGTACGAGCAGAGCATCGCCGTCCTGGTGACGGCGTTCCAGCACGACCCGGTCAGCCGGTGGGTGTTCCCCGATGACGCGACCCGCCCGGCGGCGATGGCACGCCTGTTCGCTCCGCTGGTCCGGCGTTCGGCAGCCACCGGCGACCTGGCCACGGCGGGTGACGGAGCCGCCGTCGCCGTGTGGGTGAGGCTGGCGGCGGGGGAGACCGGAATGGAGGACGAGGGGGAGCTGCCACCCGAACTGGCGCCGCACGTCTCGCGGCTGGTGACCTTCGCCGAGCTGGCCGGGCGGCGGCACCCGCACGACCGGGCTCACCTCTACCTGCCGTTCCTCGGGGTCGCGCCGGCGCAGCACGGTCGTGGGCTCGGCAGTGAGCTGCTCGCGCGGCGACTCGCCTGTGCCGACGCCGAGGGCCTGCCCGCCTATCTCGAAGCCAGCTCGGCCCGCAGCCGCCCGCTGTACGCCAGGCACGGCTTCTGCGACACCGGCGAGCCGATCACCCTGCCCGACGGCCCGCCGCTCTGGCCGATGTGGCGTGAACCCAGCACACAGGAGAAGGGACAGTGACGATGAGTGAGAACGAGGTCGTCGCCGGTGGTGGCGACGGCGACTTCATGACCGTGCGGCACCTGACGTGCCGCGGCAGCCAGACCGAGATCGGCCGCGCGCAGGCCGAGGCCGCCATGGCCACCTACGCCTGGAAGCCGCTGCCTGCCGAGCCGCTGCGGGCGCGGGCGAGGCGGATCTGGTTCGAGCGGAACTGGCCGCAGCATGCCGCCCGCATGCGCGGTGCCGCTGCCGTGGCCGGTGTCGATCCCGGCAGCGATGCGGTGTTCCTCGACGGGCTGACCGGGTTGCCCGACGGGTCCGCCTGCTCGGTGACCTTCTGCCCGCCCGCGTTCACGGAGGAGGGCCGCGGTCTGATCGGCCGCAACTACGACTTCTTCCTCACCAGCGCCGAGGCCCTGTTCGCGCTGATGTCGGGTGAGCAGGTCGAGGACACCACCCCGCCGATGGCCTCCCTGCCCTACGTACTGACGAGCGTTCCCGACGACGGGCCTGCCACGACCCTGCTCACCATGAACGAGCTGGACGGGTGCATGGAGGGTGTCAACGAGCACGGGCTCGCCGTCGCGCTACTGATCGCCGACGCCGAGAACACCGGCACCCCCGAGCTGGCGGGCCCGCAGGTGGGGCTGTCCAGCACGCAACTGCCCCGGTTCCTGCTCGACACCTGCGCCACGGCCGAGGAAGCCAGGCTGGCTCTGCTCGGCACCAAGCAGTACGACCTCGGCACGCCACTGCACTACCTGGTCGCGGACGCCAGCGGGGATGCGTTCGTCTGGGAGCGTGGACGCGGCGGCGTCGAGCACATCATCGACGCCAACGACGCGGCCCTGTGCGTCACCAACCATCTGCTACACCGGCACCGCGACCTCGCGCAGCTGCCCGAGGACAACGCCGAGACGATGCTGACCTACCAGCGCTACCGGACACTGCGCGAGCGCACCGACCGCGCGCGGCTGTCCGGCACCGCTCTGCGTGAGACGCTCGACGCCGTTCGGATCACCGCCGCCAACGCGCAGGACTACCCGGCACGTACACTCTGGCGCTCAGTGCTCGACCTCGGCAGCCGGACGATGTCGACGCACTTCTACCTTGGCGACGACCCCGACGGGGCACCCCGCTACAGCGAGGAACTGTCGTTCTCGGCAGGGGCGGCGGTCACCGTCCCGTGAAGTTCGAGGTTGCGCGGATAGGGCGAATGCCTGCTGCGCGGGGCCAGCGCGGCGCTCCCACGCTGATCCCCGCTCGCGACGGCAGCCCCTATCCGCGCAACCTCCTCGGCTTGCGCTTGCCGACGAAGGCCTCCACGGCTTCGCGGTGGTCGGCGGTGCCGCCCAGAGCGGTCTGGATGGCGTCCTCGGCGGCAAGGGCCTCGGCGAGCGTGCTCTCGGCGGCCAGCGACAGCGTCCGCTTGATGCCGGCGTAGGCCGCGGTCGGCCCCGCCGCCAGCTGCGCGGCGACCTCGTGCGCCTTCGCCGTGAGATCCTCGTCCGCCACGACCTCGGCGATCAGGCCGATCCGCAGGGCTTCGGTGGCGTCCACCGGGCGTCCCAGCAGCATCAGCTCCGCCGCTCGGCCGTAGCCGACGAGCCGCTGCAGGGTCCACGAGGCGCCCGAGTCGGGGCCGAGCCCCACGCCGGCGAAGGCCATCAGGAAGGTGGCGGAACTGGCCGCGATCCGCAGGTCCGCGGCGTAGGCGAATGCGGCGCCCGCGCCCGCGGCCGGTCCGTTCACCGCCGCGATCACCGGCTTGGGGGCCTCGACGATCGCCCGCACGATGGGATTGTAGTGGTCGGCGACGGTGCGCAGTGGCGCTTCGTCGCCGGCCTGGAGCAGGCCGACGTGTTCTTTGAGGTCCTGCCCCGCGCAGAAGGCCTTGCCGGCGCCGGTCAGCACGATCGCCCGCACGCTCGTGTCAGCCGCGGCCTCCCGCAGTGCCGCCAGCAACCGCTCCTTCAGCTCGACCGTCATCGAGTTGTATGCCTTGGGGCGGTTCAGGGTCAGGGTGCGCACGCCATCGGTGTCGGCACGCAGCAGCACATCCTCAGTGGTCACGAAAACCCCTTCGTCGTCAGTACCTCGCCCGGCGAGTCTGACAGCCCCGCGAGCCGCATACCAGCGCCGATGTGCCGACGATAAGATCGGTCCGCATTCGCCGCCGTCGGCTGATAGGGGACAATGGTGGTGACCCGGTTGCTTCGGCGAGCGCGAGCCGGGCGCGCTGGTTCAGACGGAGGGAGCACGCTATGGCGGCCATGAAGCCCCGGACCGGAGATGGTCCCCTCGAAGTTACTAAGGAGGGGCGGGGCCTCGTGATGCGCGTACCGCTCGAGGGCGGCGGGCGGCTCGTCGTCGAGTTGTCGGCCGAGGAAGCCAAGGACCTCGGTGCGGCCCTTCAGGAGGCCACGAGCTAGTTACTTTCTCTCGACCGCACCGCCAGCGTTGACTCGTCTCCGGCTGGCGCCCTTCGTGTGCCTGGAGGCTGCCGATGGCGCGCTCCCCGCTGCCGTCCGTTCCCAGTCCGTTGATCGACATCGAGGTCGGTGACACCGCTCGTCGCGGGGAACCGCTCGCCGTGGTCATCTCGCCGGACGGCGATTCGATGTACCCCGATGCGGTCAGTGCGGTACGGGCCACCGGTAAGGCGGGTGAGGTGCTCCTGGTGCCCGGCGACGACGGCCCGCGCTGGCTCGTCGGTGTCGGCGCCGGCGATGAGCAGCAGTACCGCGCGGCGGGAGCGGCGTTCATTCGCGCGGCGAACTCCTATGCCGAGTCGGAGGCCGACACCGGACGGCGGGCACCGCGCCGGGTCGTCGTGCAGCTGCCGGGCGCTGTCTCCAACAATCACTACGCCGCCTTCGCCACGGGCGTATTGCTGGGCGGGTACCGGTACCGGGTCAGTGCCGGCGAGCCGAAGCCTGCCGTGCGCACGGTGCGCCTGCTGACCCAGCACGAGCGGGCCGTTCCCGCGTACTCCGACGCGGTGGCCAGGGCGCGCGAGCTGGCGGCGGCGACCGCGCTGGCGCGTGACCTCGCGAACACTCCGTCCAATGTGAAGGATCCGGCGTGGCTTGCCGGCGTGGCCGAGCAGATCGCAGACGAGGTGACGGGGCTCGGGGTGACCGTGCGCGACGAGCAGTGGCTCGCGGCGCAGTCCTTCGGCGGTGTGCTCGCGGTCGGCGGCGGTTCGGCGAGCCCGCCGAGGTTGATCGAACTCAGTTACCGCCCGCGCGGCGCCACGCGGCACCTGCTGCTGGTCGGCAAGGGCATCACCTTCGACACCGGTGGCATCTCGATCAAGCCTGCCGACGGCATGCACCTGATGCGGACCGACATGTCCGGCGGCGGCGCGGTGATCGCGGCCATGCGCGCGATCGCCGCGCTGCGGTTGGGCGTGCGGGTGACCGCACTCGTGCCGGCGGCGGAGAACCACGTCTCCGGCTCGGCGTACCGGCCGGGTGACATCGTGCGGCACTACGGCGGCACGACCACCGAGGTCGGCAACACCGATGCCGAGGGCAGGATGGTGCTCGCCGACGCGATCGCCTACGGCGTGCGGCGTTTCCGCCCGGACGCGATCGTCGACGTCGCGACGCTGACCGGTGCCATGAAGGTCGCACTCGGGCTGCGGACCGGCGGGCTGTTCGCCAGCGACGACGAGGTCGCCGAGCGTGTGCACGCCGCGGGGGAGCAGGCCGGTGAGCAGTGGTGGCGCATGCCGCTGCTCGCGGACCACACCGACGACGTGCGCAGCGACATCGCCGATGTGCGGCAGGCACCATCGGGGCCAGGCGGCATCACCGCCGCGCTCTTCCTGCGCGAGTTCACCGCGGGCCTGCCCTGGGCCCATCTGGACATCGCGGGCCCGGCCCGGTCGGAGAAGAACTACAACGAGGTGGTGCCCGGCGGCACCGGGTTCGCGGCACGCACGCTCGTGGAGCTGGCTGTGTCCTACAGCTGAGCTCGGTCGCGGACGAAGTCCCGGAAGGCAGCCACCGCGGCCGGCGGGGCGTGCCCGGCGGTCCACGCCAGCCCGATCGCGCGGGTGACCTTGGGGCGCAGCGGTACCTCGATGACGCCCGCCGGGGCGCCCGGCTCGAACTTCGGCAGGAGCGCCACCCCGAGGCCGGCCGCGACCAGGCCGCGCACGGTGTCGGACTCCTGCCCCTCGAACGCGATCGCGGGGCGGAATCCGGCAGCTGCGCACAGCTCGTCGGTGATCTGGCGTAGCCCGTAGCCGTGTTCGAGCTGCACGAACACCTCGTGTTCGAGGTCGCCGACCCGGACCTGGTCCCGCCCGGCGAGGCGGTGGCCTGCCGGTACGGCCACGAACAGCTCCTGCTGGCTGAGGACGACGCTGTCGAACGCCTCGTCCGCGGGCGGCGGTGCGATCAGCGCGAGGTCGATCTCGCCGGCGCCGAGCCGGTCGAGCATGTCCTGCCGAGAGCCCTGGACGAGGCTGAACCGGGTATGCGGATGGCGTTCCCGGAAATCCCTGAGCAGACGCGGCACCAGTGAGCGGCCGAGCAGGTGCAGGAAGCCGAGCACCACGTGCCCACGTTCCGGATCGATCTCCTCGCGCGCCTGCCGTACCCCGCCCTCGAGTACGCCGAGGGCGCGTTCGGCTGCATCGGCGAGCAGCGCCCCGGCCCTGGTGAGCCGGATGCCGCGGCCGTCGGCGATGGTCACGGGCGCGCCGAGCCGGTCACCGATGGCTGCCAGGCGCCTACTCGCCGTCGGCTGCGGGATGCCGAGCTCCTGCGCGGCGCGGGTGACGTTGCCGGTGACCTTCAGCACCCGCAGCAGTGCCGCCTGCGGAGCGAGTTCCGCGGTGAACCGGGCGTTTTCCCATTCATCCAGCACGGTATGTATTATCCACGGATTCCGTATTAGACGTATTGGTTAGCTGGCCTTAGCGTCACCTGCATGGTCACGGAGCGGGTACGCGGGGACGTCCGCCGGGTCACGCTCGCGGTCGCCGCGGCCGGGGTGTGCTCCTTCGCGCTGCTCTACGCACCGCAGCCGGTGCTGCCACAGCTGGCCGAGCAGTACGGGCTCGACCCGGGGCGTGCCTCACTCGCGGTGAGCGTCGCAACCGCGGCACTGGCGATCGCGGTGCTGCCGATCGCCGTGCTGTCGGAGATCGTCGGGCGGCGGCCGGTGATCATCGCCTCCGTCCTTGCCTCGGCAGTACTCGGGTTGCTCCTGCCGCTGGCGCCCTCGTTCGAGGTGCTGCTCGTGTTGCGGGCAGTGCAAGGTGTGGCGATCGCCGGGTTCCCCGCGGTCGCCGCGGCGTACCTGGTGGAGAGGCTCGGCCGCGGCGGGGTGGCGGCCGCGGTCGGCGCCATGGTCGCGGGCAACACCGTCGGGGGCATGCTCGGCAGGCTGGCCAGCGGCGGCACCGCCGGTCTGTTCGGCTGGCGCGGGGCGCTGGCAGCGGTCGCCGTGCTCGCCTTCGTGTGCGCTGTGCTCACCGTCGTCACGGTGCCGGCCGCGGGCCCCGCCGCACCCGGCGGCCGAGCACCGCTGCGCGGCATCCTCGGCGGGTTCGGCCTGGCGCTGCGCAAACCGGTGCTGCTGGCGCAGTACGCGGTCGCGCTGCTGGCCATGGGTTCGTTCGTGGCGCTCTACAACGCCGCCGGGTTCCGGCTCACCGGCGACCCGCTGGGGCTCAGCCCCGCGGTCGCCTCGCTGGTCTTCCTCGCCTACGCGATGGGCTCGGTGTCGTCGGTGGTCGCGGGCAGGCTGGTGGGCCGGTTCGGCAGGCGGCGGTCATTGCTCTGCGGGCTCGCCATCACCGCTGCCGGTACCGCGCTGACGCTGCCCGACTCGCTGCCGCTGGTGATCGCCGGGTTCGTCGTGCTCACCGGCGGCTTCTTCGCCACCCACGCGGTCGCCAACGGCTGGGCCGCCGCGGAGGCGCCCCCGCAGGCCCGCGGACCGGCCGGGGGGCTCTACACGCAGGCGTACTACCTCGGCAGCAGCGTCGGCGGCACGCTGGGCAGTGTGGTGTACGGCCACGCCGGCTGGGGCTGGCTCGTGGTGACCGTCACCGGGTGGCTGCTGGTGGCCTTCCTCGGTTCGCTCGCGGTGCGCGCGCCCTCAGCTGCTGCCCACAGCGGCAGCGAGCAGCCCGCTGCCGACCGGGATGATCGCGGGGCGCAACCGCTCGTCGTCCCGCAGCGCCCGCGCCACCTCCCGTAACGCCAGCAGTTCGGGGTCGCGCCGTGCCGGATCGGCGAACCGGCCACCGGCCAGCACGTTGTGGAACACGATGACGCCACCTGGCCGCAGCAGCTGCACACCCTGCGCGAAGTAGTTCGGGTACTCCAGCCGCGCCGCATCGGCGAACACCAGGTCGTAGCCGCCCGAGGTCAGCCGGGGCAGCACGTCCAGCGCCCTGCCCATGATGAGCCGGGTACGCCCTGCCGGGAAGCCGGCCTCGACGAACGCTCTTCGCGCCGAGCGGTGGCATTCCGGCTCGAGGTCGATCGTGGTCAGCACACCGTCCGAGGCCATCCCACGCAGCAGGTGCAAGCCACTGACCCCGGCTCCGGTCCCGATCTCGACGACGGCTCTGGCCTGCAGGGTCGCGGCCAGGAAGCTCAGCGCCGCGCCGGTCGCGCACGACACGGCAGGGCAGCCGAGCTCGGCTGCCCTGCCGCGCGCGGCGGCAAGCAGCTCGTCGTCGGGGAAGTAGCCCTCGATGAAGTCGCCGAGATCGACCGGGCTCGTGCTGTGTACCTCGGAGTTCACGCGCAGAGGTTAGCGCGGCGAACTCGCCCGTCAGGTTAACCACGCGGAACACGTTTCTCAGGCTGATCTCAGTCGGATCTCACTAGAACCATAAGGAAATGCCGGAGACTACGTCTCAAGGATGGGAACACCTGGCGCAACCGCTGCGTTGGGGAAGGTTAGTAAGGGGAACAGGCCGATGGAGGTGCCTCCGCTGTCTCAGAACAGCACTCAGACCGCGCCGATACCGACCGAGGCGGAGGTGGGTGAGCCCGCCCAGCTGAGCACTGCCGGTGATCAGGCCGATACGGCGTGGACGCCGCCGTCCTGGGACGAGGTCGTGCGCGAGCACGCGGACCGCGTGTACCGGCTCGCCTACAGGCTCACCGGTAACTCGCACGACGCCGAGGACCTGACCCAGGAGACGTTCATCCGGGTCTTCCGCTCGCTGGCGTCCTACAAACCGGGCACCTTCGAGGGGTGGCTGCACCGCATCACCACCAACCTGTTCCTCGACATGGCGCGCCGCCGCTCGCGCGTGCGGATGGAGGGGCTGCCCGAGGACACCGACCGCATCGTCGGTGACGACCCGAGCCCTGAGCAGGTGTACTCCGAGACGCATCTCGATCCGGACCTGCAGGCCGCGCTCGACGAGCTGCCACCCGAGTTCCGCGCCGCCGTCGTGTTGTGCGACGTCGAGGGGCTCTCGTACGAGGAGATCGGCGCGACGCTCGGGGTTAAGCTCGGTACTGTGCGGAGCAGGATTCACCGCGGCCGGCAGGCACTGAAGGCATCTCTGGAGCGTCGACGTGCGCTCAAGGAGGCCGTGGTATGACCGAACACCGGGGATGGGCGCTCCCCGAGTCGCATTTGTTGCCGGACGCGGTGGTTGCGTTCGTAGACAACGAACTGTCGCTCGGCGCCCGCGAGCGCGCCGCCGCGCACATCGCCCGCTGCTCCGGCTGCGCCGCGGACGTGCGGGCGCAGCGTCAGGTCAGGGCCGCCGTACAGCACGCGCAGGCGCCCTCGATGTCCCCCGGTTTTCTTGCCAGCCTCCGTTCGATCCCCGAGCACACCGAGCTGCCCACCACCCCGGACAACCTCGCCATCACCGAGAACGGCCAGTTCGTCACCATCCAGCGGCCCGACCGCGTGGCGGGACTGCGCAACGGCCTGCAGAGCAGCCCGCTCGGCAGCTCCGCACCGCTCGGCAACTCTGAAAATGTGCTCGGCAACGGCAGCCGGCTCGGCTCCGCGCGCCGCCGGGCCGCACAGGGCGCCGGTGTGGTCGTGTCCGGACTGGTACTCAGCGCGATCGCGCTGGTGACCGTTGGCGGAACCGACACACCCGAGGTCGAGCAGCAGCGGCACACCCCACCCGCCGACGTGCTACGCGCTCAGCTCGCTCGGGACACGAACTCATCTCCGACGACGACCACGACCCCGGTTCAGGCTCCCGCGTCGACCACGATCGGCGCAGGTACGCCGATGGACGGCCCGCGCTGACCCACGCCCACTTCACCGGCGGGGCGGCAGAATCCGAGGCTCCAGTGTGGAGCGCGTAGGGTCGTTTCGAGCAACGAGCACTGAAGGCCGTCTGTCGGGGAATTGATGAACCAGCCACCCAACTCGCAGCAGGAGGAGCCCGGCGAGCCCGAGCGCAGGCTGCAGCCGCGCCCCATCGCCCGGCCCTCTGTGGACCCGGCCCTCGCCGCCACGTTCGGCAGGCCGCGCGGAGTCGACGGCTCGTTCGACACGCTCTACCGGCCCGACAGCAGTCACCGCAATGGCAGGTCGGCCGAGGCTGCGGTGCCGGAGTCGCTCACCGAGGCGTTCGGCAGGCCGCCGGGTGCGGATGAGGTCATCCTGCAACGCCCGCCTGACGACAGCGGTGGGCGCTCTGCGGCGGAGGGCGAGTCGCCGCTGTGGTCCTCCACAGGCGACCCGTGGCGCGATCCCGGTGCCGGTGCCGTGCTCGGTGGTCCCGCTGTTGTCGCCGACGACGATGATGCCGAGGACGAGGAACGCACCCGCGGACCACTGCTCAGCCTGCCCGAGGTGGTCTTCGGCCGGCGCGTCAAGCCCACCGCACTCGCGCTGCTGGGCGTCGTCGCGCTGCTGGTCGGCGCCGCGGGCGGACTGGTCGGCTGGGGCCTGGCGAGGACGGGCGATTCGCTCACCGGTGAGCTCAACATCGCCGAGGCGACGGCGGGCAAGGAACGGCCGGCCGGCTCGGTCGCGGACGTCGCAAGGCGGGTGGCTCCGGCAGTGGTCTCCATCGAGGTGAAGTCCGGCCAGTCCGGCGGTGTCGGATCCGGGGTGGTGATCGACCAGCAGGGCTATGTCCTCACCAACCACCACGTGGTGTCACAGGCGGTGCGCGACCCGCAGGCCGAGATCACCGCGGTGTTCACCGACGGCACCCGGTCCAAGGCACAGGTCGTCGGAAGCGACCCGAAGACCGACCTCGCGGTGATCAAGGTCAACATCTCGAACCCGGTGGTCATCCAGGTCGGCAACTCGGCTGAGCTCGCGCCCGGCGACACCGTCATCGCGGTCGGCTCACCGTTCGGCCTGGAGAACACCGTCACCGAGGGCATCGTCAGCGCGCTCGACCGGCCGGTCACCGCGCCTGGTGAGAACGGCGACCCACCCATCACCTACGACGCGATCCAGACCGATGCCGCCATCAACCCCGGTAACTCCGGTGGCGCGCTGGTGGACTCCACTGGTGCGCTCGTCGGCATCAACTCCATGATCCGTACGGTCGGTGGGAGCGAGGGCGGCAACATCGGGCTGGGCTTCGCGATCCCCGTCGACCAGGCGATCCGCATCAGCGAGGCGCTCGTCCGCGACGGTCACGTCAACCACGCCGATCTCGGTGTCAACGCCGCGTCGGTCGCGGCGAACACGTCGGAGGGCGCGCAGGTGCAGAACGTGCTCGACGGCGGTCCAGCCGCGCGAGCCGGCATTGCGGAGGGCGACGTCATCACCCGGGTCGGCGACCGGCAGGTGCGCAACGCCGCCGAGCTGACCGTGGCGGTGCGCGAGCACAATATCGGTGACATGGTCCCGGTGCGGCTCGTCCGAGATGGGCGTTCGCTTACCGTTGACGTCACCTTGGGTTCAGACTAGCGAGGTACGCTGATCCGCAGCGGGTTCGAGGCGGAGGTTGCCTGGTGTTCGAAAACATAAGCTGGGGCGAGATTCTTGTACTGATCGTCGCCGCGCTGTTCATTCTCGGCCCCGAGCGACTGCCCGAGGCGGCAGCCTGGCTGGGCCGCACCGTCCGCAAGGTACGCGAGTTCGCGACCGGCGCCCGCGAGCAGCTCCGCGACGAGATGGGCTCCGATTTCGAGGAGTTCCGCAAGCCGCTCGAGGACCTGCGTACGCTGCGGAACTTCGACCCGAAGCGCGTGGTGACCCAGCACCTGTTCGACGGTGACCCCGACCCGCTCGGGCTGGACAACATCAACGGCAACGGGCACACGAACGGCAGCGGCCACAACGGCTACGGTCCGAACGGCTACAGCAACGGCCACGGACCTGCCAACGGCTCCAACGGCTCCAACGGCTCCAATGGCTCCAGCGTGGCCAACCCGGCCATCAGCCCGGCCGCCTCGGAATCGCTGAAGCCGGGGGAGAAGCCCCCGGTAGACCCAGACGCCACGTAACCGCCAGCCGCAGGCGCGGCGCGAGTCCCCCGCTCGGGCGCGCGAGTCCCGCGCTGGGGCGGGCGAGTTGCCCGCTGGGGTGCGCGAGTCCCGCGCTGGGGCGCGCGAGTCCCCCGGTCGGGTGCGCGAGTCCCGCGCTGGGGCCGGCGAGTTGCCCGCTGGGGTCGGCGAGTTGCCTGGTCTGGCTCCCGAATTCCCCGCTGGGGTGCGCGAGTCCCGCGTTCGGGCGCGCGAGTCCCGCGCTCAGGTCCGCGAGCTACCCGTCCGGTGCGCCAGTTGCCCCCTCGGGCTCGTGAGTCCCCCCGTCCGGTCGCCGAGTTTCCCGTTCCCGTTCATGAGTTGCGCGCTCCAGCACGCGACTTGCACGCTGGCCTGGCGAGTCCCCCGCCCGGGCTGGCGAGTCCCCCGCCCGGGCTCGCGAGTCCCCCGTGCAGGCCCGCGAGTCTCGCGCTGGGGTGCGCGAGTCTCCCGTTTCGGTGCGCGAGTTGCCCGCCCGGGTCGGCGAGTCCACCGCTGCGGCTCACGAGTCTCGCGCTGGGGCAGGCGAGTTCCCCGGTCCGACGCACGAGTCCCGCGCTCGGGCGCACGAGTTCCCCGCTCGGACCGGTGAGGCGCGCCGCGCTTGCGACACGCGAGGGTCTGGCTCGCGAGTTGCCCGGTCTGGTTCACGAGTTGCCCGGTCAGGCTGGCGAGTTCCCCGCTGGGGCGCGTGAGTCACGCAGACTGATGCCCGAGTTGCCCGGTCGGGCCGGCGAGTTGCCCGCTCCGGGGCGCGAGTCCCGCACTCGGGCGCCCAGTTCTCCGCTCGCGTTCGCCAGCTGCGCGCTCCGGCCCGCGAGTTCCCCGCTCCAGCCCGCGAGTCTCCCGTCCAGGCCTACGAGTTGCCGCGCCGGTCAGCGAGCCCCCAGTGCAGCTCCCTAGCCGAAACGCTCAGGCCCAGCGACGACCAGCGACGACCAGCGGCTCAGCGACCCGCGGGTGTGACGTTCAGCATCATGCCGGCTAGGCCGCGCGCGCGGACCGTGAGCCGCTCCGCCGCAGCCTTGAGCACCTGCGCCGCTGGGGCGTCCGGCGCTGTCAGCACGAGCGGGGTACCGGCATCGCCCTGTTCGCGCAGCCGCGGATCGAGCGGCACCTGGCCTAGCAGCGGCACATCGGCGCCAACCGCCTTCGACAGCGAGTCGGCCACGGTCTGGCCACCGCCGGCGCCGAAGATCTCCATCCGTGTGCCGTCGGGGGCCTCGAACCAGGACATGTTCTCGATGACGCCGGCCACGCGCTGCCGGGTCTGCAGTGCGATCGCGCCGGCGCGCTCCGCGACCTCGGCGGCAGCCTGCTGTGGCGTGGTGACCACCAGGATCTCGGCGTTCGGGATCAGCTGGGCGACCGAGATCGCGATGTCACCAGTACCCGGCGGCAGGTCGAGCAGCAGGATGTCCAGATCGCCCCAGAACACGTCGGCGAGGAACTGCTGCAGCGCGCGGTGCAACATCGGGCCCCGCCAGACCACCGGCGTATTACCCGGGGTGAACATGCCGATCGAGATGACCTTCACTCCATGCGCCTGCGGCGGCATGATCATCTTCTCGACCTTGACCGGCTTGTCCCTCGCGCCGAGCATCCGAGGCACCGAGTGGCCATAAATATCAGCGTCCACCACACCGACCGACAGCCCGCGCTGGGCCATCGCCGCGGCCAGGTTCACGGTCACGCTCGACTTGCCGACCCCGCCCTTGCCCGAGGCAACGCAGTACACCCTCGTCAGCGAACCAGGTTGGGCGAAGGGGATCACCGGCTCCGCCGCGTCACCGCGCAAACGCTTTCGCAGGTCCGTGCGCTGCTGGTCGCTCATCACGTCGAGCTCCACGCGCACATCGGCGACGCCCGCCAGCTTCCCGACGGCAGCGGTGGTCTCGCGGGTGATGGTCTCCTTGAGCGGACAGCCCGCGACCGTGAGATAGACGGCGACGGTCACGACACCGTCGTCGCCGACGGTGATGTCCTTGACCATGCCCAGCTCGGTAATCGGCTTGCGGATCTCCGGGTCGTTGACGCTGTTGAGCGCGGTGCGCACGTCCTCGACGCTGGGGACCTCGTGCGTGGTGGTCACTGCTCGGGCACCGACCTTCTGTCGTTGGCGGATGCGGTTGCTCTCCTTATGTTACGTGGCTGCCGATCGAGGTCTTCGCGTAACTTGTCCAGCTCGCCGCGCAGATAGTCGCGGGTGGCCACCTCGCCGATCGCCAGCCGCAGCGCGGCGAGCTCGCGCGCGAGGTACTCGGTGTCGGCCTTGGTCTGTGCCGCTCGGATGCGATCCTCCTCCAGCGACACCCGGTCGCGGTCGTCCTGGCGGTTCTGCGCGAGCAGGATCAACGGGGCCGCGTAGGCCGCCTGCGTGGAGAACGCCAGGTTGAGCAGGATGAACGGGTACGGGTCCCACTGCAGCGAGACCGCGACGAGATTCAGCGTGATCCACACGATCACGACGAGTGTCTGCCAGAACAGGTACTTGCCCGTGCCGAGGAACCGGGCCAGCCTCTCGGAGGAGCGGCCGAACGCCTCCGGATCGATGTTGACCGCCAACCGGCGCGGCTGCCGGGGCTGGTCCAGGCGTCGGCGGGTCGTCAGCTCAGGCATGTTCGGCCTCCTCGACAGCCTCGGCCGCACCCGTATCGTGCAGTCCGGTCTCCCGCCAGTCCTGGGGCAACAGGTGGTCGAGCACATCGTCCACGGTCACCGCGCCGAGCAGGTGATCCTCGGCGTCGATGACCGGCGCACAGGTGAGGTTGTACGCGGCGAAGTACCGGGTGACCTCCGCCAGCGATGCCGTGGGTTGCAGTGCGGGCAGGTCCGTGTCCGCCGACGCGGCGACCAGATCGGCCGGCGGTTCGCGCAGCAGCCGCTGGAAGTGCACGCAGCCGATGTAGCGGCCGGTCGGCGTCGCGTTGGGCGGACGGCACACGAACACCATGCTGGCCAGTGCCGGAGTCAGGTCGGGGTTGCGGATGTGCGCGAGCGCCTCCGCGACGGTCGCGTCCGGCGTCAACACGATCGGCTCCGGGGTCATCAGCCCCCCCGCGGTGTCCGACGAATACTCCAGCAGCCGTTTGACCGGTGCCGACTCGTCGGGGTGCATGAGGCCGAGCAGCCGGTTCTGGTCGGCCGGGTTGAGTTCGGCGAGCAGGTCGGCGGCGTCGTCCGGGTTCATCGCCTCGAGGATGTCGGCGGCACGTTCGTCGGCGAGGTAGGCGACCAGCTCCTTCTGGTCCTCCTCGGGCAGCTCCTCCAGCACGTCGGCGAGCCGCTCGTCGTCCATCGCGTCGGCCACCTCGTGCCTGCGCTTGAGCGGCAGGTCGCGCAGGGTCGCGGCGACGTCCACCGCCCGCATCGTGTCGAACAGCATGAGCAGCTGCCCCGCACCCTGCGTCTGCCCGGTGATATCGGTGAGGCTGAGGCCTGCGACCTCGGCCCACGGCACTACCTGCAGTGCCGAACGGCGTTTGCCGAGACCGAGCGGCCCGCCGCGTTCGCGGATCGCGAGCTTGGTGAGCAGCCAGTCGCGCGTGCGGGCCTGCTCCATCGCGGCATCGACGACGGTGACCCGGTCGCCGGTCTCGACGAGCCTGGCGTGCGCGTCGAACAGTTGCCCGAGCACCAGTACCTCGTTGGGGCGCTGGTGGAACCGGCGCATGTTGACCGAGCCGCTGGCCAGCGTGACGGCGTTCGGTTCGAGCGCGGTCACCCGCAGCATCGGGACGAACACACGGCGCCGGGTTGCCAGCTCTACCACCAGCCCCAGCACGCGTGGTGGCAGCTGGTCGAGCCGGAGCCCGGCGACGAGGTCGCGCACCTTGCCGATCGGCTCGCCGTCGGGGCCGAACACCGGCAGTCGTGCCAGCTGAGCTGCGAATACCCGGTTCACGGCAGGCATGGGAGCAAGCGTATGCCGTCGTCGGCGCACCTGCCTGGCCGCGTGCTGGGGGAGTACGATCGATCTACAGGGGGTTAACCACTCCGGAGAGCCGCCATGTTGGTAGACATCCTCATCACAGTGGCCGCCATCGGCGCACTCGGGCTGGCGACCAGTGTGCGAATCGTCAAGCAGTACGAGCGGGGGCTCGTCCTCCGGTTCGGCCGGGTGAGCAGCCCGCCGCGCGAGCCGGGCCTCACGATGATCATGCCGGGTGTCGACCGGATGACCAAGGTCAACATGCAGATCGTGACGCTGCCCGTGCCTGCGCAGGACGGGATCACCCGGGACAACGTGACCGTGCGTGTCGACGCTGTCGTGTACTTCAAGGTCATCGACCCGGTGCAGGCCATCGTGGGTGTCGAGAACTACCGGTTCGCGATGCTGCAGGTGGCGCAGACGTCACTGCGTTCGATCATCGGTAAGAGCGATCTGGACGATCTGCTGTCCAACCGCGAGCGCCTCAACGAGGGCCTCGAGCTCATGATCGACAGCCCGGCGCTGGCCTGGGGCATCCACATCGACCGCGTGGAGATCAAGGATGTGGCCCTGCCCGAGGCCATGAAGCGGGCGATGTCGCGCCAGGCGGAGGCTGAGCGGGAACGCCGTGGCCGGGTGATCGCGGCTGACGGTGAGCTGCAGGCCTCGGAGAAGCTGGCGCTGGCCGCCGAGCAGATGGCCCACACACCGGCCGCGCTGCAGCTGCGGTTGCTGGAGACCGTGGTCGAGGTGGCGGCGGAGAAGAACTCGACGCTGGTGCTGCCGTTCCCGGTGGAGCTGCTCCGCTTCCTCGACAAGACGACCAGGGACGGCGTGGCTCGGCCGGAGGACACGCAGCAGGAGCAGAACGGGCGGGAGCGTGGTGCTGCCCACCTTGCCCCGGCCGAGGAGGTCGTACCGGGTCATACTCACCGGTAACCGGGTCGATTGCTCAGCCAGCGTCGGCGCTCCCGTGTGTGCCGGCGTCGAACCATGAGGGGAACGATGCATGGCACGCCTTGCGCCGGCATCACCATCCCCGAGTCCTTTGGCGGTCTTGGTGAGTCGTTGCTGACCTATGCGCTGGTGGTGGAGGAGATCGCGCGTGGCCTGCTCCGCGAGTACACCTTCCGCGGTGAAGGGCCCGCCTTGCTCGTCCCGGTGCATGTCGTGTTCGCGTGGTTACATCGGTATTGGCAGGATGGGATGATGGGTATCGCGCTGGTGACACCACAGCGCAGACTATTGAGGCACAGGTGATGATCGTGACCGGTCCACTCTCATCGGGACGGCAGGCGCCGGGGCTTCCGCGTCTGCCGACGCCACCAACCGGCTGGCCGATCGGTTCGTACGGAAAGTACGAGGACGCGCAGCGCGCGGTCGACTATCTCGCCGACAAGGACTTCACGGTGCAGGACGTGACCATTGTCGGCGTCGATCTGATGCTGGTCGAGCGGGTCATCGGCAGGCTCTCATGGGGCAGGGTGCTCGGCACCGGGGCCCTGTCCGGAGCCTGGTTCGGCCTGTTCGTCGGGTTGCTGCTCAGCCTGTTCAACACCACGCAGGGCGGGTACGCGCCGGTGTTGGTCGGCCTGGTCGCGGGCATCGTGTTCGGCGTCATCTTCGCCGCCATCAGCTACGCCTCCACTCGGGGCCGCCGGGACTTCTCGTCGGCGAGCCAGCTGGTCGCAGGCCGGTACGACGTGCTGTGCCAGCCACGCAGCGCCGAGAAGGGCCGTGACCTGCTGGCGAAGCTCGCCATGGGGTCCTCCGGCTGACCGTTCGCTCCCTCCACGGCGGGCGACAGAACGCCACAGGAACCGGCTCATTACTGTGAGTGCTTGCGTGCGGTGGCGTGCGGGCATAGGTTCTTCCGCACCGATTACGCACGGATGCTTTCTGTGTGCCGTGGTTCTCATGCACGTCGGGGTGCGGGGCGCTTCGTCCTCTCTTCGCGTGCTTGTCGTGGAGGGAGAGCTGATGGGGAAGGCACGACGGCGGTTCAGGCGAGGCCGATCGCCCGCCAGAGCCGTTGCGCTGGCCGGCGCATCGATCGTGGGCGCGGGACTGCTCACGGCGTGCGGGACCGACGGCGGGATGAAGATCAACGTCTACTATTCCCCCGAGGACAATTTCCAGTCGGTGGTGGACAACTGCAACCGGCAGGCGAACGGCCGCTACGAGATCGTCTACAACAAGCTGCCGCGTGGTGCAGACGGCCAGCGTGAGCAGATGGTGCGCAGGCTCGCGGCCGGTGACGAGTCGCTCGACGTGCTGGGCCTGGACGTGACGTGGGTGCCGGAGTTCGCCGAGGCGGGCTGGATCGACGAGTGGACAGGCGCCGACAAGGCCGAGGCCGAGCGGGACGTGCTGCCAGGCCCGCTGACGACGGCGCAGTGGAACGGCAAGCTCTACGCGGCGCCGAAGAACACCAACGTCCAGCTGCTGTGGTACGACGAGCGCATCACGCCGACGCCGCCGCGCACGTGGGACGACATGATCCGGATGTCGCGTGACCTCAAGGCGCAGGGCAAGCCGTACCAGATCCTGTTCACAGGCGCGCAGTACGAGGGCCTGGTGGTCCTCTACAACTCACTCGTCGAGTCGGCAGGCGGCCGGATCATCTCCGACGACGGCCAGTCCGTGGTGATGGACGCGGGTGCCGTGCGGGCGCTGGAGATCCTCAAGGAGGTCAGCTCCACCGGGCTCACCGACCCGTCGCTGACCAACCAGAAGGAGGACGAGGTCCGCCTCGCCATGCAGGAGGGCCGCGGCGCGTTCGAACTCAACTGGCCGTTCGTCTACGCCTCCTACGCCGCGGAGAAGCCGGAGGAGCTGCAGCACTTCAAGTGGGCGCCCTACCCCGGCGTGGGATCCGGCCCCGGCCGGTCCACGATCGGCGGCTTCGACCTGGCGGTGAGTGCGCACTCACAGCACAAGCCCGAGGCGTTCGAGGCCGCGTTGTGCCTGCGCAGCCCCGAGAACCAGAAGTTCTCCGCGCTCAAGGACGGCGTGCCGCCCACCGTGGAGTCCGTCTACACGGACACGACGCCACTGGATCCGTCGAAGCCGGCTGATCCGGAGAACAACCCGACAATGGCGACCGAGTACCCGATGCGGGAAGCGATTCTCGAGGCGTTGAAGAACGCAGGCGTGCGTCCGCTCACCCCCGCCTATCAGAACCTGTCCACGGTCATGTCGAAGGTGCTTTCGCCGCCATCGGACATCGATCCGCAAAGCACGGCGGAGCAGCTGCGCACTCAGCTGACCGACGCGCTCGACTCGAGGGGCGTGATCCCATGACCCAGACCGTGGTGGAAGCACCGCCGACGCCGCCGTCGGGAACCAGACCGGCACTGAGCGAAGGCAAGAAGGCCGAGCGCCGGCTGGGGTTGCTGCTGTGCGCACCGGCCGCGATCGTGATGCTCGCGGTGACCGGCTATCCGATCGTGTACTCGCTCTGGCTGTCGCTGCAGCGTTACGACCTACGGTTCCCCGATGAGCGGCAGTTCGTCGGGTTGGACAACTACGTCGCCGTTCTGTCCAATTCGTACTGGTGGACGGCATTCGGCACGACGATGTTCCTGACGATCGTGTCGGTGGCGATCGAACTGGTGCTGGGCATGACGCTGGCACTGATCATGCACCGGACACTCGTCGGCCGCGGGCTCGTGCGCACGGTGACCCTGGTGCCGTACGGCATCGTGACCGTCGTGGCGGCGTTCTCCTGGTACTACGCCTGGACGCCGGGGACGGGGTACCTGGCGAACGCCTTCGCCGGTGACGCCGCACCGCTGACGCAGCAGTGGCCGTCACTGTGGTTGATCATCCTGGCCGAGGTGTGGAAGACGACGCCGTTCATGGCGCTGCTGCTGATGGCCGGGCTCGCGCTCGTGCCGGACGACCTGCTGAAGGCCGCGTCGATGGACGGTGCGAACGCGTGGCAGCGGTTCACCAAGGTCATGGTCCCGGTGATGAAACCGGCGATCCTGGTGGCGTTGCTGTTCCGCACGCTCGACGCCTTCCGGATCTTCGACAACATCTTCGTGCTGACGTCCGGTGCCAACGACACGTCGTCGGTGTCGATGCAGACCTACAACAACCTCATCAAGGGGTTGAACCTCGGTATCGGGTCGACGATGGCCGTGCTCATCTTCATCACCGTGGCGATCATCGCCTTCATCTTCATCAAGGTGTTCGGCACCGCGGCGCCGGGCAGCGACCAGGGAGGCAAGCGCTGATGGCCATCGGAGGTGCGGTCACTACGGGCCGCAAAGCCAGGTGGGCGCTGATCGACGTCATCGTCGTCGTGTACGCGGTGCTTCCCGTGCTGTGGATCGTCTCGCTGTCGTTCAAGTCGAAGGAGACGCTGTCGGACGGCAACTTCATTCCACGCGAGTGGACGTTCCAGAACTATGCGGACATCTTTGCCACGAACGAGTTCATCCGCCCCCTCATCAACTCGCTCGGGATCTCGCTGATCGCGACCCTCATCGCGGTCGTGCTCGGAATGATGGCTGCCTACGCGATAGCCCGGCTCGACTTTCCCGGCAAGAAGCTGCTCGTCGGGATCTCGTTGCTCATCGCGATGTTCCCGCAGATCTCGCTGGTGACCCCGCTGTTCAACATCGAGCGCGAGCTCGGTCTGTTCGACACCTGGCCGGGCCTGATCCTGCCGTACATCACGTTCGCGTTGCCGCTCGCGATCTACACGCTGTCGGCGTTCTTCCGGGAGATCCCCTGGGAACTGGAGAAGGCGGCCAAAATGGACGGTGCCACCCCTGGGCAGGCGTTCTGGCGGGTCATCGCTCCGCTCGCGGCGCCCGGTGTGTTCACCACGGCCATCCTGGTGTTCATCTTCTGCTGGAACGACTTCCTGTTCGCCATCTCGCTGACGTCAACGGAGGCGTCACGTACGGTGCCGGCCGCGCTGTCGTTCTTCACCGGGACCTCGCAGTTCGACGACCCGACCGGAACGATCTCCGCGGCTGCCGTGGTGATCACCATTCCGATCGTCCTGTTCGTGTTGTTCTTCCAGCGCCGCATCGTCGCGGGGCTGACCTCCGGTGCGGTTAAGGGGTAAGACAGATGGCTGAGATCGTTCTCGACAAGGTGACCAAGCGATACCCCGACGGCGCGCTAGCGGTGTCCGAAATAGACATCCAGATCGGCGACGGCGAGTTCGTGATCCTCGTCGGCCCCTCCGGTTGTGGCAAGTCCACCGCGCTCAACATGATCGCCGGGCTGGAGGACATCACGTCCGGTGAGCTGCGCATCGACGGGCAGCGGGCCAACGAGAAGGCACCGAAGGACCGCGACATCGCGATGGTGTTCCAGTCCTACGCGCTGTACCCGCACATGAGCGTGCGGGAGAACATGGCCTTCCCGTTGCGGTTGGCGAAGGTGGACAACGCGACGGTGAAGGCGAAGGTCGAAGAGGCCGCGCAGATTCTCGACCTGACCCAGCACCTCGACCGCAAGCCGTCCAACCTCTCCGGTGGGCAGCGGCAGCGCGTCGCGATGGGCAGGGCGATCGTGCGCAGCCCGAAGGCGTTCCTGATGGACGAGCCACTGTCCAACCTGGACGCCAAGCTGCGCGGTCAGATGCGTACCTCGGTGTCGAAGCTGCAGAAGCAGCTCGGCACCACCACGGTGTACGTGACCCACGACCAGACCGAGGCGATGACGCTGGGCGACCGCGTCGTCGTGCTGCGGGGCGGGGTCGTGCAGCAGATCGGGTCGCCGCAGTTCCTCTACGACCATCCCGCCAACCTGTTCGTGGCCGGGTTCATCGGCTCGCCCTCGATGAACTTCGTGCCGGGCACGCTGGAGGACGGCGTGTTGAAGAGTCCGCTCGGCAGCGTCACGCTCACCGACCGGGTGCGCAGGCTCGCCGAGTCGGCCAACGCGCCGCGAGACCTGGTGGCGGGGATCCGCCCGGAGCATTTCGAGGACGCGGCGCTGCTGGAGGAACGGCACAGGGCGGCGGGCGCGATGTTCTCGGCCCCCGTCGACGTGCTCGAGTCGATGGGCGCGGAGAAGTACGCCTACTTCACGGTGGAGGCGGAGCTGGCCACCACGGCGGAGCTGCAGGAGCTCGCGGCCGACGCCGGCTCGGCGGATGTGCCGGGTACTGGTTCGACAATCGTGGCCCGCCTTTCGGCGGCCTCGGACGTAGCCGAGGGGCAGAACCTGGAGGTCTGGTTCGACCCCGACAAGGTGCAACTGTTCGACCCCTCCTCTGGTCAGAACCTCACCTACTCGGGCTGACCCCGATCGCCCCCAATGCCACCAAGGTTTGTGTTCAACGCAAACCTTGGTGGCATTGGGGGCTTTTCACCTCTCCGCGTGGGATCAGTGAACTCTCAGGGAACAGGTGCGACGATCACAATGTTGACCTGAGGGAACCTCACAAGGGGAGGGGCCGGGCAGTGATCGCAGGGGGTTCTGCAGAGCGGCGTGCTCGGCGGGCGGGTGCGTTCTCGCTCGTTGCTTGTGTACTGGCCGTGCTGGCCCTGCTCATCCTCGTCCGCTCGATCCTGGTGATGACCTACCTCAACATCCACTTCGCCAGCGAGGTCGACCCGCTGTCGCGCGCGATCAGCTACTACGTCTTCGTCGAGCGGGGCGCCGACACCTTCTCCGCCGCGTTGACCACCGTGGCCATCGCCACGGCGGTCATACTGCTTGGCATGGCTCAGCTGCGTGTGCGGCTCGGCACCCGTGCCGTCGTGTTGTTCGGCGCCTGGTGCGTGGCGCTGGTCCTCTGCGTCCTCTTCCCGACGGACAACTCCCCGCGTATCGAGACGACCGGCGGCTGGATCCACCAGTTCGCGGGCGCCTCGCTGTTCATCACACTGCCGTTCGCCGGCTTCGCGCTGGCCAAGGTGCTGGCCGGGCAGCCCAGCTGGGCAGGCACCGCGCGCGTGCTGCGCGCACTCGCGTTGGCCAGCACCGGCCTCGCACTCGGATACCTGGCCGCCCGGCTGCCGGATCTGCTGGCGTGGTGGCAGTTCCCGGGTCCCCTCGACTGGCGGGCGGTCTCGGGGCTCATCCAGCGCGGTCTCTTCACCGTGGAGCTGGCGATGTTGCTCGTGCTCGCGACCCGCCTGCTGGTCGTGTCGTGGGCATCGGTCCGCGCGGCCAGAACGTCGGGCAAGGACACAGTGGTGCCTTCGTGATCACCGTCGCCATCGTCTTCGCGATCGTCGGTGCCGCCTGCAGCGCGGTCGGGGCGCAGTTGCAGCATGATGGCGTCCGTGCCGAGACGCAGGAGGGCAAGCTCACCCTGCGCAAGCTCGGCAACCTCATCCGGAACCCGGTGTGGCTGCGCGGCTTCGTCGTGCTCTTCGCCTGCGCGATCCTGCAGATCCTGGCGTTGACGTTCGCGCCGATCACCGTGGTCGCGCCGATCGTCGTGCTGGCATTGCCGATGGTGGCGCTGCTCAACGCCAGAGAGCTCGACGTGCCCGGCTGGCTGGCCGTGGCGGCGACCACCGGGGCGATCGTGCTGTTCGTGACGAACACGGCGGGCCAGGTCACCGAGCAGGAGATCCCGGCACGCGAGGTCCTGCTGGCGGGGCAGTTCGTCGCGGTGGGGGTCGCGGCACTCCTCGCGGTGGCCGCAGCCACCCGCGGCATCGTGCGGTGCGTGACGCTCGCGATGGCAGCGGGTGCGGCGTACGGGTTGGTGACGGTCCTCGTGCGCGACGTCACCTACACGGTACGCACGGAGGGCATCACTCACCTTCCGGTGCTGTCGTTGGCGGGGCTGGTGGTGGCGTTCCTGGCCGGGTCGTGGTTCGTCCAGCTCGGCTACGCCAGCGGCCCGCCGGACGTGGTGGTCGGCGCGCAGACCATGCTCAACCCGGCGGTCGCGACGACGATCGGGTTCGGTGTGCTCGGCGAGGCAGGCGGGCTCGACTCCGGGTTCCTCACCACGCTGGCGGTGTGCGGGGCCATCGCGGTCACCGGAATCGTGGTGCTCGCCAGGCACCATCCCGACGCGGTCCAGCGGCGCCGCCTCCGCCGCGAGCAGGCCCACTCGCAGTGACCTAATGCCCGCGCCTTGGCTGCGAACGCAGGGTCTCGATGACGTCGTCGTCCCAGCGGTGGGTGCGGATCAGCCGGTAACGCTCGCACGCGACCCACTTGTACGCCTCGGCCTCGGTACGGTCGCCCACCAGGTCGGCCTGCCGCAGCATGTGCACCACCGGCAGGTACTCGGTCTCGTACCAGCGCGCCGCGACGCTCGCCCTGTCCAGGAAGGTGCCCTCGTCCTGCATGAGCCGGAAACCCCACGCCTCGACGTGCTCGCCGAGCTCGGCGTAGTCCCACGGATCGGATACCACCACTGCGGCCCTCGCCTGCGCGGACAGCGGGACGCGTTCGAGGAACAGGCGCCGGTAGTCCTTGACGATCAGGTCGCAGCGGTACCGGATGCCGCGGGAGTCGAGCTTCGTCCGGACCTCGGTGACGTAGGCCTCGATGCTGCGCAGGCTCTGCGCATGTGCCACCGAGACCCGGTGGTGGCCGTCGATGATGAAATGCAGCTCACCGACCCGGTACACCTCGATGGGCGGGATGTTCTCGCCACGCCTGCTCGCCAGCGCGAGCCGCTCCCAGCGCTGGCGTACCCGCGCGGACGTGGGCCGGAAGCGCCGGTCGAAGTCGCGGCCGCGGTCGACGCTGCCGACGATCGAGTCGAGCGGGATCACCTGTAGGCCGAGGCGCCGTTCGCCCTCCCAGCCGAGTGCCTCGACGACCTCGGCGAACGGCAGCATGATGTTGACGTCATCGGGTTCCCTGCGCAGCCACGTCGCCAGCCTCGACAGCACCTGCCTGCGCCGAGCGCGCAGGAAATCGTGCTCGGCGTCTGCTCGGGGGAAACCGGTGTCGCGTGCGTTCATCGCACCTCCGCGCTCGTGTCGAGGCGTTGCACGCTCCCCAGCTCCAGCACGCGGGAGCCCACGACGTTGCGCACGCGGGTCGTGCCGATCCGGTGCTCGGCAGGCGGCTGACCGAAGGGGTGGATGTGCCCGTGCAGCAACCAGCGCGGCCGCAGCCGCTCGACCGTGCGATGTAGACAGTCGAACCCCTGATGCGGCGGATCCTCCCAGTCGCCGACACCGCGTGGCGGTGCGTGGGTCAGCAGCACGTCGACTCCGCGCCTGCCGGCACGGCGCACCAGGCGGCGGGCGCGGCGGGCCTGCTCGCGCTGGGTCCACTGGTTCGGACCTTCCCGGTAACGCAGCGAGCCACCGAGCCCGGCAATGCGCAGGCCGGCGACCTCGACGACCCGGCCATCGGCGTTGGTGCCGCCCGCGGGGCCCGGCCACACCGCGGGGAAACCGCCGCGCAGCACCAGGCCGCGGTACCGGGTGAATCCGGTGAGGTCCGGGTCGTGGTTGCCGGGCACGAACACGAGCGGCTGGTCGAGTGCGCTGGTCAGGTACTCCAGGTAGCCGAACTCGAGGTCACCGGCGGCCAGGATGAGGTCGACGTCGAGGCTGCGCACGCAGTCGGTCCACAGCCTCTCGTCGACCTCGTCGGCGACCACCAGTGCACGCGGCATGTACCCAGCGTAGGTCGTTAGCGCGCGCCGAGCGCGTAATCGGGATTCTTGGCGATGACGGCGACGACCACGACGATCCAGGTGATCACGGCGGCCAGCGCCCAGAACTTGAGGCTGGTGAGCAAGCGGGGCATCAGTTCTCTCCAGTCGCTTGTCGAGGATTCAGGTCAGAGCCAGCGGTTCTTCCGGAATATTCGATAGAGCAACAGGCAGACGAGCAGAATGACCGCGACGATCGTCGGGTAGCCGTACCGGAAATGCAGTTCCGGCATGTAGTCGAAGTTCATGCCGTAGATCCCGGCCAGCGCGGTCGGCACGGCGATGATCGCCGCCCACGACGTGATCTTGCGCATGTCCGAGTTGAGCTGAAGCGTGATCTTGCCGAGTGTCGCGTCGACCAGCGTGGTGAGCAGCTCGTCGAACGACTCGACCCGCTCGGCGACCGTCGTCACATGGTCGTGCACGTTGCGGAAGTACGAGCGCACCTCGTCGGGCACCAGCCGGGTGTAGCCCTCCGACAGCCTGCGCAGCGGTGTCGCGAGCGGTGACACCGCACGACGCAGTTCGAGCACCTCGCGCTTCATCAGGTAGATCTGCTCGGAGGTGATCCGTGTCCGCGGGGCGAAGACCTGTGCCTCCATCTCGTCGATGTCGTCCTCGATCTTGTCGGTGACCTCGAGGAAGTGGTCGACGACCTGGTCGGCGATCGCGTGCAGTACCGAGGCGGGCCCGGGCGCGAGGCGATCCGGGTCGGCGTCGAGTTCGCGGCGCAGGTTGGCGAGGCCGGCGTGGTTCCCGTGTCGCACCGTGATGATGAAGTCGGTGCCGAGGAACGCCATCAGCTCGCCGGATTCGACGATCTCGTTGGCAGTGGTGGGGGACTCGTGCTCGATGTAGCGGACGGTGCGGAACACCATGAACAGCGTGTCGTCGTAACGCTCCAGCTTGGGACGCTGGTGCGCGTGCACGGCGTCCTCGACGGCGAGCTCGTGCAGGCCGAACGTGTCGGCGACGCCCTGGATCTGCTCTTCGTCCGGTTCGTGCAGGCCGATCCAGACGAAGCCCTCGCCGCGGCGGCGGACTTCCTGAATGGCGGCCGCGTGGGTCCAGCGGCCCGGCAGCCGTGCACCATCGATATAGACGCCGCAGTCGACGACATAGGCCGACAGCGGCACCGGAACCGGTGGTGTCACGGCGCGGGCTGCGCGGCCGTTGCCACGGCCGCGCAGGCCGCCGAGGGATGGAATCGCAGGCATGGGGATCTCCTGGCTGTGACGTCGCTGAATGAGGACGACGCACCGAGCGAGAGCTGTTCGTCCGCTCGGCACTGCCAGCGTCCCGGCAGCCGGGACCGCGCGCGATTACCGAAGAAAGCCGCAGTCGGCCCGGGTGCAGGAAACGCTGGCTGAACTAGGGAGCGGACTATCGCCACTACTCATTGCGCGTTCCTCACCTCCTCGGGCCGTGGGTGGTATTACTCGCGTTGACGCACTGCGCGCCAATGCTCAAGGCTACTCCCCAACATCACCGCACATCGCCGCAGGGCGGTGTGACGTTGGCGGAGAGGAGGCGAAGACGTGCAGTTCGCACGGTACTTCGAAGAGCTCCACCTGGACGCGCACTACGCGGGAGAGACCACCGACTTCGGCAAGAACGTGGTGGTGGGCAACTGCATCTACTCGCTGCTGTTGGGTATGTCCGTTCCGGACGTCTCCGGCAAGGCCATCTCCAACGTGGAGGTCGAGTCGCTCAAGCACGTCAAGCCGACGTTCCACGGCGACACCATCTACGGTGAGACGGAGCTACTGGACAAGACATCGTCGAAGTCGAAGGACGACCGCGGGATCGTGTACGTCGAGACTCGCGGTTACAAACAGGACGGGACGATCGTGTGCACGTTCCGGAGGAAGGTCATGGTGCCCAAGCGTTCCTACGGCGAGACCCGGGGCGGCGAGCAGCCAGGGAGACCGCAACCGCATGAGTGACCTCGAACTGGCCAAGAGCCGGCTACGCCGTTTCGCCGAGCACGACGCGGGCGGAGTGTCGCCGCTGTACGAACACCTGGCAGCCCGCGCGGCCGACGACGACGAGGTGGCCGGTCTGCTGACGGCCGCGGACGCTGACGATGCCCAGCCGACCCTGCTGCTGGCGGCAGCGCACCGGCTCGTGCAGGCCGAGCCCATCCACCCGCTGTCGCGCTATTACCCGTCACTCGGCGGCCTCGACGGCGTCGATGGGCAGACGTGGTCGCTGTTCCGCGAGTTCGTGCTGGAGCGGGCCGACCGCATGCGCGAGGTCGTGCGCACCCGGTTCACGCAGACCAACGAGGTCCGCAGGGCCGCGATCCTGTACCCGGCGGTGGCGATGGTCGCCAAACAGGCCAAGACCAAGGTCGGTCTGCTGGAGGTGGGCTGCAGCGCCGGGTTGCTGCTCGGCATGGGCACCTACGGCTACCGCTACCAGTGCGACGGCGGTGACCAGCTCACCGCGGGCCCGGCGAAGACCGCCGTCGGTCTGCACTGCGCGCTTGGTGTCGCCGACGGCGGGGTGCAGCCCTCGGTGCCGAAGAAGCTCGCCGTGGGGGCGAAGGTCGGGCTGGATCGCCTGCCCGTCGACTGTTCCGACGAGGAAGAACTGGCGTGGCTCGAGGCGTGCGTATGGGCCGATCAGCCGGACCGGGTCCGGTTGCTGCGCACGGCCGCCGCCGCACAGCGCAAGGACCCACCCGAACTGGTGGCGGGCGACGCCGTCGGTGATCTGCCTGCCGCCGCCGCACGCGTGCCTGCCGAGCTGCCGCTCGTCGTGTTCACCAGCTACGTGCTGCCGTACTTCGCGCGGCAGCGGCGCGCCGACTTCCTGGCGACGCTGCAGGAGATCGCGACCGACCGTCCACTGTGGTGGGTGTCGATGGAGCCGTACGAGGCGGCACTCGTGCACGTGCTGCCCGGCCGGGACGAGCTGGCCTTCAGCCGCACCGCACAGACGACCCTCGGCGTGGTGCACTGGGAGGGCAGCACGGCGAAGGCGAAGGCACTCGCGCTCGCCGCGCCGCACGGCGAGCGCATGAGTTGGCTGCCGTCCTGAGGCACGTCGCGGGCGGTTGTGGCGGCCCGGCCCCGCGGAGACGATGGGGTGATGTCCGCCACAATCGAGACCTGGTACACCCCGCTGACACCGCTGTCGTTCCTCGCGCGGTCGGCGGAGGTGTTCGCCGGCAAGACCGCGATCTCCTACGGCGAGCGCCAGGTCAGTTACGCCGAGTTCGCCGCGGCGACCACCAGGGTGGCCCGTGCTTTGCGCGCGAGTGGTGTCGGCCCTGGGGACCGGGTCGCGTACCTGCTACCCAACATTCCGGAGATGCTCGTCGCGCACTTCGCGGTGCCGCTCGCCGGCGGGGTGCTGGTCGCCATCAACGTCCGGCTCGCGCCCGCCGAGATCCGCTACATCCTCGACCATTCCGGGGCGACGGTCCTCGTTGTCGACGCCGCACTGCACGGTTCGTTGCCGCCGGACGCTCCCGTGCGGGAGATCGTCACCGTCACCGACCCCGCCTCCGGCGCGGTCCCGGACCCGGCTGTCGGCGGTGTCTCCTACGCGGAACTGCTCGCCCGGGGCAGTGACGAGCCGCTGCCGTGGGCGGTGGCCGACGAGCGCGCGACCATCTCGATCAACTACACCTCGGGTACCACCGGCAAGCCCAAGGGCGTGATGTACCACCACCGCGGCGCCTACCTGAACTCGCTCGCCGAACTGGTCCACTCCCAGCACACCAGCGCGTCGCGGTACCTGTGGACGCTCCCGATGTTCCACTGCAACGGCTGGTGCACGACCTGGGCGCTCACCGCGATCGGCGGCACGCACGTGTGCCTGCGGGCCGTCGACGCCGCGGAGATCTGGCGGCTGCTGGACACCGCAGGCATCACGCATCTCAACGGCGCGCCGACCGTGCTGAACGCGATCGCCAACCATCCGCGGGCCCACCCGCTACCGCGGGAGGTGCTGGTCACGACGGCCGGTGCCCCGCCCAGCCCCACGGTGATCAAGCGGATGACCGCGCTGGGCGCGCGCCTGGTGCACGTGTACGGGCTCACCGAGACCTATGGTCCATACACGGTGTGCGAGTGGCAGGACGGCTGGCCGACGCTCGACATCGACGCACGGAGCAGGCTGCTCGCCCGGCAGGGCGTCGGGATGATCGTCACCGACGGGGTGCGCGTCGTCGACAACGCGCTCAACGACGTGCGACGCGACGGCGCCACGATGGGCGAGGTCGTGATGCGCGGCAACAACGTGATGTCCGGCTATTTCGCGGATCGGGAGGCCACCCGGCACGCGTTCCGCGGTGGTTGGTTCCACTCCGGTGACCTTGGCGTGTGGCATCCCGACGGCTACATCGAGCTGCGGGACCGGGCCAAGGACATCATCGTCTCCGGCGGCGAGAACATCTCCACGATCGAGGTTGAGGCCGCGCTGGACTCGCATCCCGCGGTGCTGGAGGTCGCGGTCGTCGGCGTGCCGGATGAGAAGTGGGGCGAGCGGCCGAAGGCTTACGTGGTGCTGCGGCCGGGACAGCAGGCGGGCGCCGGGGAGCTGCTCGACCACGCACGTACCCAGATCGCCGGCTACAAGGTGCCCGATGTCATCGAGTTTCTGGCCGAGCTGCCGAAGACCTCGACCGGCAAGATCCAGAAGTTCGAGCTGCGCGAGCGGGACTGGGCCGGGCGGGGGACGCGGGTTCAGGGCTAGGGGGTACGGACTAGCTGGGTAGTACACCCCAGTCACGGAGCGTGTCGGCGAGTCCGTCCGTGAGCTCACCGGCGCGGTCCAGCTCGGCGAACTGTGCGCGATCGACCCAGCGGGCGGCGGCCGCGTCGTCGCCCGCGACGAGGCGCCCGCCGCGCACGGAACACGCGTAGTCGTAGATCACGTACGGTTCCCTCACCACGCTGCCGACCAGCTGACCTGGTACGACGTCGAGCCCGGTCTCCTCGCGCAGCTCACGGACGACCGCGGCGCTGTCGGTCTCATCCGGCTCGACGCGCCCGCCGGGGAGTGACCATCGCCCACGTGACGGTTCGTGTGCGCGCTGGATCAGCAGGAGGCGCCCAGCGTTGTCGTGGACGACACCGCCGACGCATCGGACAGTGTCCATGAGTCCGCCTCCTTGTAACACTCTGTAGTCAACAGGGCCGATTTTCGCAGCCCGCTGACCCAAGCGCAGGACTTTGCTCCCGTAACGCTGCGCAGTGCGGTACAAACTTAGTGGCACCTTGCCACCAGGTCTGCACTCGAGAGACGGGATTGATCGCCGTGAACGCGAAAAAGCTTGCGACTATCGCTGGTATCGCGTTGGTTCTGTTCTTCGTGATCGCCCAACCCGGAAACGCGGCGGGCCTCGTGAACAACGTCATCGGCTTCCTGCGCGACGCGGCCGAGGCGGTTATCACCTTCGTGAGCAACGTTTTCAGCTGATCGGCGCTACGCTTCCACTATGTTCGCGCCGCGCGACCCAGACGAGTACCTCCTCGACACCGAGCGGAGGGTCATCCGGATCAGGCGGCATTGGTCCTGCCTGGCCTGGGACATGTTCGAGGCCATCGCGCTGATCGCCGTCTGCGTGATGGTCTCCTACGTCCTGCCGCCGTCATTGTGGGTGGTCCAGAACATCCTGTGGTACCTCGCCCTGCTCGTGATCCTGAGGTTCGCCTACCAGATCATCGAGTGGTGGGTCGAGCGACTGGTCGTGACCGACAAACGGTTCATCATGACCACCGGTGTCTGGACCACGAAGGTCCTGATGATGCCGATCACCAAGGTCACCGACCTGACCTACGAGCGGTCGTTCTGGGGACGGATGCTGGGCTACGGCACGATGGTCGTCGAGTCGGCGGGCCAGATCCAGGCGCTGAACCGGATCGAGTACCTGCCGAGGCCCGAGGAGTTCTACGACACGATCTCGGCACTGGTGTTCGGTGACAAGCAGAAGCAGGCCGAACGGTTCTCGATGATCAAGGCACAGCGCGCGGCGCGCGGAAAGCGGATGGTCGGCTGAGCTCGGCGGGCACGCCGCTGGAGAATGGCAGGCGTGCGCATCGACCTACACACCCACTCGACCGTCTCCGACGGCACGGACAGTCCAGCCGAACTGGTCGCCACGGCGGCACGGGCAGGCCTGAGTGTCGTCGCGCTGACCGATCACGACACCACGGCCGGCTGGCAGCCCGCGATCGAGGCGCTGCCGTCGGGTATGCGGTTCGTGCCCGGCGCGGAGCTGTCCTGCGTGTCGGCCGATGCCTACGGCAGGCGGATCAGCGTGCACCTGCTGGCGTACCTTTTCGACCCGGACTCGCCCACGATCGTCGCCGAGCAGCAGCGGCTGCGCCGGGAGCGGCGCGCGCGACTGCGCACCATGGCTGAGCACATGGCGGCCGACGGGCTGCCGGTCGATCCGGACGAGATACTCGGGCTGTTGCATCCCGACGCACCCGCGGGGCGGCCACACCTGGCACAGGCGCTGGTCCGGGCCGGCCTGGTGACCACAGTGGACGAGGCGTTCACCAGTTATCTCGGCAGCGGGCGCGGTTACTACGTGCCCAGGGAGGACACGCCGGTCGCGGCGGCGATCGACATGATCAGTGCGGCGGGTGGGGTGACCGTGCTGGCGCACCCGTTCGCGGTCTCCCGTGGTCCGACGGTCAGCGCCGAGGTGATCGCCGACCTTGCCGGGCGTGGCCTCACCGGGCTGGAGGTCGATCACCCCAACCATGACGAGCCCACCAGGGCGCGGTTGCGGGACCTTGCCAAGGAACTGGACCTGGTGCGCACCGGCTCCAGTGACTACCACGGCACGAACAAGGCCATCGTGATCGGCCAGGAGACCACCGAGCCGCAGGAGTTCGAGGCACTCATCGCGCGGGCCAGCGGCACGCCGGTGCGGGTGGGCTGACGCGCGATCTCGATGCAACCTGTGGCCGATTCGGTGTGTGGACCATCGCCGGGGCCTGATGCTCCGTAGGCTGGAACAGGGGTGACGCACATGGCGCAACTGGGTTTCGACTTCGGGGTCGAGCCGAAGCGGCTCACGAAGGTGACGCCCGCGCGGCTGGCGACTTTCGACGACTGCCCGCGCCGCTACCGGATGACCTATCTGGACCGGCCCACGCCGCAGCGCACGGGGCCGTGGGCGCACAGCACGCTGGGCGCCGTCGTCCACAACGCGTTGCGCGCCCTCTTCGAGCTCCCCGCCCGGCGGCGCACGGCGGCCAGGGCCGCCGCGTTGGTGTCCGAGCAGTGGAACGACTCCGGTTTCCTCGACGCGGCACAGGCGAGCCGGTACCGCGGGCGCGCGCAGCAGTGGGTTGCCGACTACGTCGAGCACCACGACGTCACCGCGGACCCGGTGGGGTTGGAACGCTGGGTTTCCGCGCCGGTCAGCGCGGGGGACGGGCCGCCGTCGCTGATCGTCGAGGGCCGTGCCGACCGCATCGACGAGCGCGACGGCGAGCTCGTGATCGTCGACTACAAGACCGGGCGAGGCGTGCCCGACGAACACGAGGCGCGCGCATCGCAGGCACTGGCCATGTACGCCGTGGCTGCCGCCCGCACGCTGCGCAGGCCGTGTCGGCGAGTCGAGCTGCACCACGTCCCCACGGGAACCGTCGCCGCGGCCGAGCACACCAGCGAGAGCCTGCTCCGGCACGTGCGGCGCGCCGATGAGACGGCCACCGAACTGCAGACGGCCACGGACACCCTGGCGGCGGGCGGCGATCCGGACACGCTGTTTCCGGCGCGGACGGCGCGGCGGTGTGCCTGGTGCGACTTCCGGCCCAGCTGTGCCGAGGGCCAGCAGGCCGCGCCGTCCGTCCGTTCCTGGGACCTCCTGGCTCCGCTGAGCAGTGAGACCCACGTTGAGTGAGTTGCGCGACGTGGATACGACGCTCGACACGGTGGAGCCGCCCACGATGAGCCCGCCCGCGCACGACGAGGAGGAGCCGGCGCGCTCCGGCCGTTGGTGGCGTGGCCTGACGGGCTCACTTGCCATGGGTCTTGCCGTGCTCGCCGTCATCTTCGTCGGCGGCGAGCTGATCGCACTGGCGAGGGGCACGGAGGGACCCGGCGCGCTACCGGTCTTCGGTCACGTTGCCGGCGCCGCGCTGGCGCTGGGGGCGCAGGTGGTTGTGGACCGGCGTCGTGGGCCTGCTGCCGGCGTCGCGGCAGCGGTGGTACTCCTGGTCATCGCCGCAGTCCTCTGGTTCTTCTGGTGGAGCTAGGGCGCGAGCCAGGATCGCCATTCGTTGACCAGGATCTCCAGCAGCGCAGGCGGGTTCTCGGTGTTCGGCGAGTGCGCGGCGTTCTCCACGACGGCGAACGGCGCGCCTAGCCGCCGCGCCATGTCCTTCTGCTGGTCCAGCGACCACGCGTCGTCGCGTTCACCGGCCACCACGATGCTCGGCGTTTCCCGTTCACGCAGGACCGCGGCCAGCTCGTCGACCAGATCCGGTTCCGTGCGCAGCCCTGCCGACATGCCGAGCAGGCCCGCCGCGCTCGACAACACGAACCGGGTGCGCAGGAACTCGCGCAGCTCCTCCGCCAGTGCCGCCCAGGCGGGGGAGTGTGCGCTGACCTCTTCCCGCAGCGTGTAGGCCGCCTCGACGCCGTGATCGCGCAGCAGCGGGTCTCCCACGGCCAGCGCGGTGAGCCGGAATCCCTGCGGCAGCTTCTCGGGGCCGGAGCTCAGCAGGGTCAGCCCCGCGACCTGCGCACCCGCCAGTACCGCTCCGCGCGCGACGAGGCCGCCATAGGAGTGCCCGAGCACGAGCACCGGCAGGTCGTCGGCGGCGAGTGCGCCGATCAGCTCGGCGGCCACCTCGCCGAGCGTGGCGGGCAGGTACAGCGACTCGTCATCGGGACCAGGTGACTCGTACTGGCCGGGAAGGTCGACGGCGACGGGCAGGAAACCGGCGTCCGCGAGCCTGTCCAGCAGCGGTGCGAAGTCCTCCTTCGAGCCCGTGTAGCCCGGCAGCAGCAGCACGGTTGCCAGTGGGTCAGCGGGCTCCGGCCCGGTGAGAGCGGCGACGGGGCCGTAACGGCCTGGCAGGCTCGTCCGGCGCCCGCCGTGCGGGGACAGTTGCGAGAATGCCGTCGTCATCGCAGTGCCACCACGGTGCCGCCACGCTGTTCCAACAGGACGGGACCGGCGGCGGCCAGTTCGACCGGGCCGCGGTAGGCGCCCCGGTCGACACCGACGGTGCGGATCGTGGTGCCGGTCGTCTCGTCGAGCACCGCAAGGCCACCGTTGATCGGCACGACGTACTGACCGGCGAAGACCGTTCCGGGGCCGAGCGTGTCGTTGAGCGTCCACTGTGGCCTGAGGTCCGCCTGCGACAGTGCCATGGTGCGCGAACCGGTGAACCAGTAGACGTTCTCGGTGCCCTGCGCCGTGGGCACGACACCGCCTTCGGGCTCACGTTGCAGATCTGTGGTGGGCAGGTCCAGCGGGTACACCGCGCGCTGGGTGCCGTCGCTGTCGAACAGCAGCAGCTCCTGCTGCTCGGGCAGCATGACGGCGAGGTCGTTCGGGGTCATGGCCACCAGCTGGGCCGAACGCCCCGGCAGCAGCGCGGTGAACTCCTCCTCCGGTGTGTCGGCCTCCTTGCCGACCGCCTTCACCACGGTCAGCCGTGCGCCGGTCTCATCGGGACAGTGCTCGATCACGCCCACCCGGCTGGCAGCCGCCGCGACCGTGCCGTACGTGCAGCCCGTCCGGGGCTGCCTGTCGGGCTGGATCGGTGCGTAGACCTGGCCGTACTCCAGGCTCTTGACGAGGTCGTTGCGCCAGGTGTTGAGCAGGTGCTGGCCGGTGGCCGTCACATGTCCGTCGTCGCTGACCAGGCGCGTGCCGAGTTCGGCGTCGCCGTTGCGCTGCGCGGTGCGCCTGCCGGTACCCGGGTCGAGCTGGGTGACCTCGCTGCAGCCGGTGTCCTTGCGGTACACGGCCAGCGCTCTGGACCATGCGCCCGCGACAGTGCACAGCTCGAGGTCGCGGGTGTAGTGCCAGCGCACGTCACCGGTCAGCGGATCACGGCCGGCCACCTCGCCACCGGCACCGGTCACCACCGACGCGCCCTCGCTCACCGGTACCGGGGTCGCCGGGCTCGGCGCCTGCCAGAGCTCGGTGAGCGTGGCCGGCACCGTGTCCGGTGCCGGGGGCAGCGCGGGCGGCTCGGCGGACGTCTCCTGGCTGGTGGCGTGGCTGTCGCTGAAGGCCCACACCAGCAGCGCCGCGGTGAGCGCCACGACGGCGATCAGCGCGGCAGCCGCCCGGTCCCTGCGACGGTTCCACGGCGACGGGCGCGTCGTGGCCGATGCGGCGTGCCGTGGTGTACCGAGCGAGTCCGAACTCTCGTCCGGCTGCAGCACGTCCTCCGTTCCGGGCGCCCCAACGGGCGGGACCTCATCGTTGTCGTGCCTGCGATGGCGCCCGGACGAAGTGTTCACGTGTTCAGTCTGCCCCCGCCGGCGTTTCCGCCGTGTTGGGCACGCCGGCCCGGCGACGGCGGCGCCGCCGCGCGGGCCGCTCGCCGCCGTCGACGGCGGTGGCGTCGGGCTTCTCGTTCGTCGCCGGTGCCTCGCCTGCCGGCTTCGAGCCGCCGCGCGTGCGGCGCCTGGTACGCGTGTGGCCGTTGCCTTCCGCCGCCGGCGCCGCGGTCTCGGCCTCGGCCGTCGCGTTCTCGTCGGCGACATCGACACCGGAACGGGTGCGCCGTCGCGGCTTGCGGGTCCGCCGCGAGCTCGCCGGGCTGGTGGCTTCGGAACGGCCGCGCCGCCGCTTGCCGCCGAGGTTCTCCTCCGGCTCCGCGGCAAGGCCCGCCCTGGTGCGTTTGGACAGTGGGAGCCTGCCGGTCGCGTCGTCGGGAATGCCGAGATCGGTGAAGATGTGCTCCGAGGTGGAGTAGGTCTCCACCGGGTCCGGCATGCCGAGGTCCAGCTCGTCGGAGATCAGCTTCCAGCGCGGGATCTCGTCCCAGTCGACGAGCGTGATCGCGACACCGGTGCGCCCGGCGCGGCCGGTCCGGCCGATCCGGTGGACATAGGTCTTCTCGTCCTCAGGCGTCTGGTAGTTGATCACGTGCGTGACGTTCTCGACGTCGATGCCGCGGGCGGCGACGTCGGTGGCGACCAGCACGTCGACCTTGCCGGAGCGGAACGCGCGCAGCGCCTGCTCCCGCGCGCCCTGACCGAGGTCACCGTGCACCGCCGCGGCTGCGAAGCCACGTTCGGCCAGGTCGTCGGAGACCTTCTGCGCGGTGCGCTTGGTGCGCGCGAAGATCATCGTGAGCCCGCGGTCGCCCGCCTGCAGCAGCTTGGCGACGAGCTCCGTCTTGTCCAGCGAGTGGGCCCGGTAGACCAGCTGCTTGGTGCGCTCGTGTACGGCGCCCGCGTCGTGTTCCTCGGCCCTGATGTGCGTCGGCTGGGTCAGGAACGTCCGCGCGAGGGTGATGATCGGGCCGGGCATGGTCGCCGAGAAGAGCATCGTCTGCCGCTGCTCGGGCACCATGCGCATGATCCGCTCGATGTCCGGCAGGAAGCCGAGGTCCAGCATCTCGTCGGCCTCGTCGAGGACCAATGACCGGACCTTGCCCAGCACCAGGTGCTGCTGCTCGGCGAGGTCGAGCAGCCGTCCCGGAGTGCCGATGACCACGTCGACGCCCTTGCGCAGCGCGGCGATCTGCGGCTCGTACGGCCTGCCGCCGTAGATGGCCTCGATGCGGATGCCGAGCTTCTTGCCCGCGTCTTTCAGGTCATGTGTGACCTGCAGGCACAGCTCACGCGTCGGTACCACGACGAGCGCCTGCGGCGTGCCGTCACCGGGTACGGTCAGCCGCTGCAGCAGCGGGACGCCGAAGCCGAGGGTCTTGCCCATGCCGGTGCGGGCCTGACCGATCACGTCGTCACCCGCCAGCGCGAGCGGCAGTGTCAGTGCCTGGATCGCGAAGGTGCGGTGGATGCCGACCGATTCGAGGGCCGAGACGATCTCGGGCCGGACGCCGAACTCGGCGAAGGTCGGGGACTCGGGCTCGGTGACGGCGACTGCCTGGAGCGGGTGGGACGTGTCCGTCGCCGGCACACCGCTCTCGCTGTGCTCGAGTGCTACGGGATCTGTGATGGGCTCTGTATTGGGATTGATGTTCTGGTCGATGTCTGATCGCCTCTCTCGTACCAGCGCGCACTACCAGGTGGTACGCGGCACTCGACCACGCGGCTGCGGTCCGCTTCACGGTTGGTCACGCGAAGCGCGGCCTGCGCAGGAGCACCGCTCGAGGCGTGCACGCACATTGTGTTGCACCGATGTCGTTGCACCCATGCCGGATTCACCGGCATGTGGCTGCGCACGATCAAGTGGCAACGTCACTAGCAGTCCGGAGTGTATCTTGTCCAGCCGCTCGGTTGGTGACCGTGGTCGCAAAGAGTGACGTGTTATTGGTCTCCCTTCCGGGGTGTCCGTAGAGCCGTATGCGCTGTGGTGTTCGCCCTTCTGCCGTCACACACGGTGTGCCTCGTCAACTACGGTGAACCCTGTGAGTGAGGCGAAGGCACAGATCAGCCCCGGGGTCGCGGATTTGTTGGGGGTGCTGGCATACAGCGAGCTGTCGGCGTTCGACCGGTTGGCCGAGGACTCGCGTACCGCGCCGAACGTCGCCGGGCGTGCCGCGCTGGCGACGATGGCGGCTGCCGAGATCGGCCACTACCAGATGCTGGAGCAGCACCTCGCCGGGCACGGAGTGGCTGTCGAGGTGGCCATGAAGCCGTTCGTGGGGCACATCGACGCCTTCCAGAACTCGACGGCACCGAAGTCCTGGCTGGAATCGCTGGTCAAGGCCTACGTCGTCGACAACCTCGCCGCCGACCTCTACCGCGAGCTGTCGCAGGTGCTCGACGAGGAGGCCCGGCAGCTGGTGCTCACCGTGCTGGGTGAAACCGGGCACTCGGCGTTCGCCGAGCGCGAAGTGGCAGCCGCCATCGAGGCCGACGCCAAGCAGCGGGACAGGCTGGCGTTGTGGGGCCGCAGGCTGCTCGGGGAAGCGCTGACGCACGCCCAGTACATCGTGGCCGAGCGGGACGGTCTGGCCGAGCTGATCGTGCGTGGCTCCGGCGATCTTTCCGGTATCGCGGCGCTGTTCCGCAGGCTGCAGCAGGGTCACACCAAGCGGATGCAGGTGCTCGGTCTCGGATAGCCTGATGGTGAACGAACCGGCATGAACCCAGGCGGAGGTTGCACGTGGAGGTCAAGATCGGCATCAAGGACACCCCACGCGAGCTCGTGGTGTCCAGTGGCCAGTCTGCCGAGGAGGTCGAGAAGCTGGTCGCCGAAGCGCTGGCTACCGCCGACGGCCTGTTCCGCCTGACGGACGAGAAGGGCCGCAAGTACCTGGTCCCGGCGGACCGGATCGCCTACGTCGAGATCGCGCCGTCCGACGTCCGCAAGGTCGGCTTCGCCGTCGGCGCCTGAGCCGCGGTTTGACGTCCCCCAAGGCCACCTTGGTTGCGCCCACCCGTCTCCCACCACCACCCAAACGGAGACGCTCCGCGTCGCGCTGTTTGACCAACGCAACCAAGGTGGCCTTGGGTGCTTTCAGCCCGGAAGAAGTACCGACCTTGAAGGCACGCTCAACCGCATATCCGCAGTTCAAGCGCCATCTCGATGTGACGTAGGTCGGCGAACCGTCCGGCACTCGCGACGATCCCCGACGTCGGGTCGAGGTTGGCCGCGGGTTGCAGTGCGGCGAGGGAGACGCTTCCGCCATGGTCGGCCGGACCCGCTGTCCCCGCCAACCCATCGACTCCAACGCGTTCTCGTCTGTGGCCAGGCTGTCGTGCCGTGGAAGCACATTGGACACGGTTTGGAACGAACTGTCATCAGGTACTCTTATGTGTGGACGTTTTGTTCCGCGAGTGGAGGTGACTGCGATGGCGACGGTGACACCGGGCACGGCCCAGCGGCACGGCCTGTCGCGCAGCGGGCTGTACCGCGCCGCACGAGAAGGGCGGTTCGAGCGGATCGCACGCGGGATCTATCTGCCGGCCGACGCTGCCGCAGCGGACTGGGATTGGATCGAGGCAGCCAGCCGGCGCCCGAATGCGACGATCTGCCTGACCTCGGCACTGGCCCACCATGATCTGACCGACACGATCCCGGCCGCACTGGACGTCGCGATCCCGCGGGGGTCGCGTATCCGCACCGGGAACCCATCGATCGCGTGGCACTCCTTCGACCGGCCCACCTTCGACCTCGACCGCGACGAGATCCCCATCCCCGGCACCGAGTTGACAATCGGCCTCTACTCCCCCGAACGGTCGATCGCCGATGCTTTCCGGCTCCGCGGTGAGATCGGCTACGAACTCGCCCGAGACGCCCTGAAGGAGTGGCTGCGCCGCGGTGGTAAACCCGCACACCTCATCAAGCTCGCCACCACTCTGCCCCGGGCCAAGACCCCGATCCTTACCGCGCTGGACGCACTCGCATGAACACCAGCGACGCGACCTTCCGGCAGATCCAGGCCACCGCGCGTTCGGCAGCAGCGAAGACAGGACGAGCCGTCCCGACGCAGGAGCATCTGATCCGCCACGTCCTCGAATCGTTCCTTGACCGCCTCACCCGCACCACCCATGCCGAGGACTTCGTCCTCAAAGGCGGCATCCTGCTCGCCGCCTACGGGGTACGCCGCCCCACCAAGGACGCTGACGCGAACGCCATCAACGCCGACGTCTCGACCGCGCACCTCAGCACCGTGGTGCACGACATCGCCGCCGTAGACACCCCGGATGGCGTGGTCTTCGACGTCGACACGATCACCGTGCAGGAGATTCGTGAGCAGGCCGGCTATCCCGGCTATCGGGTGCGGGTGAAAGCGGCGATCGGGCCCTGGCAGGGTGTCGCGGCCTGGGACGTGTCCACCGGCGACCCGATCGTCCCCGCTCCACGAACCCTGCGAATTGAGCGAGTGCTCGGGGATCCGATCGAGATACTCGGTTACGCACCCGAGACAACCATCGCGGAGAAGGGCATCACCATCCTCGAGCGAGGCATCACCAGCACCCGATGGCGTGACTACATCGACATCGTCCAACTCGCGCAGCACGGCATCGACACGAACGAGCTTCTCCGCTCCGCCCACGCGGTCGCCCACTACCGCGGGGTCCACCTGGAACCCGTCAGCCCATACCTGGCCGGCTACGGACAGATCGGGCAAACCAAATGGGCAGCATGGCGACGCAAAGAAGGACTCGAAACGATCTCCGAAGAACTCCTCGACAACCAAGTCGCACTCGTCGCAGCGATTCTCGATCCCATCTTCCGTGCAGGGTCCAGCACGGACTGACCGACGGACAAGAGATCAACCTCTGCCACGCACACCACTACCGACAGATGATCTCACCGATCCAGCGAAACCACCGGCGACCTCGCCGTCTCAACCCAACCCCCCGCCGCCTCGACCGCCTGCTTCACAACCGCCATCACCTCGGCCCAATCACCCTCCACGTTGGTGAACATGGCCTTGGGTGCTTTCAGCCGGGAAGATCGTCGAGAGTGGTGGGTATCGGGAACGGGGGAGTGCTGGTGCCCGTGATGCGGTAGCGGTCCCACGGGTCCGGGTCGGAGATCTCGCCCCGCGCGGCGCCGTCCGGCGTGCGGATCTCGACCGGCTTCTTCCTACCGCCTGCCAGTTCGGCGAGCCGCTCGTTGGCCCCGATCCGGCCGTACCAGTGGTAGTAGCCGTCGATCGGCTGGAAGTGCCCGCGCAGTTCGACCTCGACAGCGAGTTCGGTGCCCTCCAGCAGCAGCGTCGCGGAGCCGGTGTACCCGTCTTCGTCGTGCTCGCTCACTGTGGGTCCCCTGCTTCACTGGTGCGCACGTCGGTCAGCTTGACGACCTTGCCGGCTCCCAGTGGTCTGTCCGGATCGATGGCCACGCCGTGCTGGCGGGTCAACCCGTCGATCGCGGCCCAGATGATCTGGGTCAGGTACTCCACGACGCTGTCGCGGTTCATCGATCGCTTGTCCAGCCACCACTCGCCGGTGTTCTGCACCATCCCGACGATGCCGTGTGCCCACGGCTCCGCGGCGCCGGAGTCCATGTTGAACCTGCGCATGTAGTCGCCGAGCAGCGCGGTCAGCGCCGTCGCGATGAGGGCCTTGTCCTCGGCCACCACATCGGTGGCGACCGGCTTTTCCCCGAAGGAACCGTGCGCGAGCAGCCGGTACAGGTTCGGGTTTTCCTCGATGACCGTGAAGAAAGCGTTCAGCGCCATCCGGATCTTCGGCACTGGTGCAAGCTCAGCGTTGATGACCGGAAGCAGCCGTTCGAACAGGATCTCCGTGCCGCGCTGGCCGAGTGCCAGATACAGGTCGGCCTTGTCTGTGAAGTGCCTGTAGAGCACCGGCTTGGTGACGCCCGCGGCCGCGGCGACGTCGTCCATGGCCAGGTCAGGGCCGTGTTCGTGGAGCACACGTAGCGCCGCCTCCACGAACTCGGCACGCCGGGCGATGCGGTGTTTGCGCCACCGATCGCGGCGCGCGTCGCCGGTGGGCTTGACAGGGTCGGCCATGCCTCCCATGCTACCAGAAGTAACCGTTACCTCCGGTCACATGCAAGCAGAAGGTGGTGTCGGCAGTGACGCGGACCCTCGACGAAGCCGGCCGGGACAAGACCGCCGAGCGGCTGCTGAAGTCGTCGGCGAACAAGTCCTACGACCCCGACGTCGACATCGACTGGAACGCGCCGCTCGCCGAGGGCAAGCGCTACATCCCGGAGCACCGCTCCTCGCTCTACGGCACCGAGCTGTGGGCGGGCCTCACGCCCGAGCAGCGCATCGAGCTGGGCAAACACGAGGTCGCGAGCGTGGCCACCAACGGCCTGTGGTTCGAGATCCTCCTGATGCAGATGCTGCTGAAGGAGGTCTACGACGCCGACCCGACGAGCAAGCACGCGCAGTACGCGCTCACCGAGATCGCCGACGAGTGCAGGCACTCGACGATGTTCGCCAGGATGACCGAGCGGATCGGGTGCCCGGCCTACGGCCCGGTGCGCTGGCGGCGCAGGCTCGGCAAGATCTTGCCGGTCATCGGTTACGGTCCTGCGCTCTACGGCTCGATTCTGGTGGCCGAGGAGATCCTCGACCGGCTCCAGCGCGAGCAGATGACCGACCCGGAGATTCAACCGCTCGTGCGGATGGTCAACCGCATCCACGTGCTGGAGGAGGCGCGGCACGTCACCTTCGCCCGTGAGGCGGTCACCCGCGGGATGGCGAAGCTGTCCCGCAAGGAACTGGGCTACCAGCGGCTGCTCATCGCACTCGTATCCCACGAGATCACCCGTAGCCTGGTCAACCCCGCCGTGTACAAGGCAGTTGGCATCCGGCCGCGAGACGGCTACCTGGCGGCCATGGCCAACCCGCACTGGCACGTCACAGTGCACTACGCGGGCGAGCGGATCATGCAGTTCCTCGGCGAGGCCGGGCTCGTCGGTGCGCCCGGGATGTACTGGTGGCGCCGATCGTTCCTGGTCAACGACCGGTGACGGCGCCAGCTGCGGACGGCTTCTGCACCAGCGACGGTACCCGGCTGCGGGTGGACCTCACCGGCCCTGCCGGCGGCCAGGCCACGCTGGTGCTGATCCACGGGTGGACGCAGGATCGGCGAACCTGGGACCGGGTGCTCGCCGAGCTGCCCCCTGGACAGCGCGTGGTGCGTTACGACCTGCGCGGCCACGGTGGCTCGGCGCCGGCGCGGCAGGGGACCGCCACGATCGACCAGCTCGCCGACGATCTCGCCGAGCTGATTGCCGCCAGGGTGCCCAGTGGCAGGCTCGTCCTCGCCGGGCACTCCATGGGCGGGATGACGATCATGGCCCTCGCCGAACGGCACCCCGAACTGGTCTCGGGCCGGGTGGACGGTGTCGCGTTCGTCGCGACGTCCAGTGGCGACATGCACCGCATCACGCTGGGCCTGCCCGGCGTGCTCGGGGGCGGGGCAGCGCGTGCCGAGCGGCGGCTGGCGGAATTGCTGCTCGCCTACCGCAAGGACGTCCTTCCGCTGCGGCCGGGCGCCGCGCGAGCGGGCGCCCGCTGGCTGGTGTTCGGCAGGCGGGCACGCCGCGAGGACGTCGTCGCGGTGGTCGACCAGCTGCTCTGCGCACATCCCGCCAGTATCGGCGGGTTCCAGAACGCGATCTCGTTGCACGATCGGCGGGTCGCCCTCGCCGCCCTGCGGAACACCACGGCGCTCGTTCTCGCCGGCGAGGCCGACCGGCTCTGCCCGGTGCGGCATGCCGAGGCGATCGCGAGCGAGCTGCCGGGCGCGCGGCTCGTGCTGTATCCCGGAGCGGGGCACATGCTGCCGCAGGAAAGGGCCGCCGAGGTCGCGGCCCGGCTCGGTGCGCTCGTACGCGGCGCGGCAGGTAGCCCGCTCAGGAATGCTGAAGGGGGAACCCGGCGCCGATACCCCGCCACGCCAGCGTCGAGGTGAGCGCGACGGCGTCGTCCCTGCTCATCGAGCTGTGGTGAGCCAACCAGAACCGGGCGCTGACCTGGCTCATGCCGACCAGGCCCACGGCCAGCAGGCGCGCCTTCTCCTCGTCGAGTCCGGCGTCGGCGGTGATGGTCTCGGTGATCGCGTCGACGCTCGCCGAGGTCGCCCTGTCGACGGCCTCCTGCACGGCGGGCTCGCCACGCAGATCCGACTCGAACACCATGCGGAACGCCCCGGCGTCGCCGTTGACGAAGTCGAAGAAGGCGCCCACCGCGTTCTTCACCCGCTGCTTGTTGTCGGTCGTGGAGGACAGGGCGTTCTGCACGGCCTTGACGAGGTGGTCGACGTGGCTTTCCAGCAGTGCGATGTAGAGGTCGAGCTTGCCGGGAAAGTGCTGGTAGAGCACGGGTTTGCTCACGCCGGCGCGTTCGGCGATGTCGTCCATGGCCGCCGCGTGGTAGCCGTTCGCCGCGAACACCTGCTGCGCGGCGGCCAGCAGCTGCGCGCGCCGCTCCGTGCGGGGCAGCCGCACGCCCCGGCCGAGCTGTGCCGATCCGGTGCTCTCGCCTGTCCCGTGTGACTGCGCTTGCGCCGTCTCAGTCATCCGCCCTCCTACTTTCTTCCCACAGCACATTACTCGCCGGTACGCACCGGGCGCCAAGAACGGCGGCATGAGGCATCCTGGGATTGTGTCCGAAACACTGTCCCGCCGGGTGGTCACGCCTCGCACGAAGCGTGTGCCGCTGACGCACGTGCCGTTGTCGAGTTCCCCGCTCCCGCCACTCGACGCACGGCAGTCGCCGTGGTCGGGCCGGGTGGAAAGGGTAGGCGATCTGGATCTCTACGTCCGGCGCACACCCGGTGCCAAGGACGCGACGGTCGTCTACGTGCACGGACTCGGCGGCTCGTCCACGAACTGGACGGACCTGGCCGCGCTGCTCGCCCCCCAAGCGTCGGGGGCCGCGCTGGACCTGCCCGGCTTCGGCTTCTCCGAGCCGATGAACGGGTTCACCTTCAGCCTCACCTCCCATGCCGACGTCGTCGCCAGGTTCCTCGAGAGTGAGGATGGTGGCCCGGTGCACCTCGTCGGTAACTCGATGGGTGGCGCCATCGCGCTGCTACTGGCGGCGAACCGCCCCGAGCTGGTGCGGACGCTGACGCTGATCTCCCCGGCGATGCCCGACCGTCGGCCAGACCCGCGACGGCTCTCCGATCCCAGGATGGTGCTGGCCTACCTGCCGCTCGTCGGCAGGCGGGTGCGCAGACAGCTGGCGGAGATGGGGCCGAAGGAGCGAGCAGAGCAGGTGATCCGGCTCTGTTTCGCCGAACCGTCCGCCTTCCCCGTGCACCGGCTCGAGGAGCTCGCCGCGGAGCACAGCGCACGTGCCGAGTTCGAATGGGCGAACCTGGCGCTGGCGCGCAGCACGTTCGAGATCTTCCGCGCCTGGTTCGCCGGTGGCGCCCGGTCGTTGTGGTCGGTGGCGCCGCGCGTCGACATGCCGGCACTCGTGGTGTGGGGCACGCACGACAAGGTCATCTCGGTGCGCAAGGCCGCCCGCACCGCTCAGCTCATGCCGCGAGCGCGCCTTCTGGTGTTGCCGAAGACGGGGCACGTGGCGCAGATGGAACGCCCGGTCACGGTCGCCAGGGCGATGCTCGGCATGTGGGAGAGCGTCGAGGCAGGCACCTGGTAGGGGGCGAGGCCTTCATTGCCGACGGCGGCGGCGGGCGATCTCCTTCCGCGCGTCGCGCAGGCGATCCAAGGTCGTCTCCAGGTCCTCGTCATCGTCGACAGCCGTGGCTTCCAGAGCCGCGTACTGGGCGGCACGGCGACGCTTGCGGTACTCCAGCAGGTCCCGCGCGGTGATCCGTCGGTGCGTCCCCGCGCGTTCGAACGGAATCTCTCCACTATCGAGCAGCCTGACCACGGTGGGCCTGCTGACACCCAGGAGCTCAGCTGCCTGCTGCGTGGTGAGCGTCTTGCTCTGCGGCGCCACCGTTACGGCGAGCCCGTTCTGTAGCGCTGCGACCACCAGCCTGAGCGCCCGGTACAACTCCTCGGGCAGCTCCACCCGGTCTTCCAGGGAGGCGCCGCTGAGGAAATACGCCGCCGACCTGCCGCATCCTGTCTGTTCGCGTGCCCGCATGAAGTCGCCGACCTTCGCGAGCTGCAACTCCTGATCCCGCGCGGGCAGGTACGTTTCCTGGCTCAGAGTTGCGTCCATTGGCTCTCCTTTATTCGAACGAAACATAACAGCTTTCGTTTTGTTCGTCTAGGCAGGTTTGCCGAGCGCTAACCCGCCGTGGGGGCAGCTGATACCCGGTGATCAGTACCGTCGCGGGCGACATGATGGCGTTCACACATTTGTCGCTGCTGTCCGGCGCGTTCCCCTGGACCCTGCGGGTGGCCGCGGGGGCGTTGCTGCTGGCCGCCGTGGTTCAGCCGGAGCGGCGGTGGCTGTTGCGCCGGCTTCCCGTCGCCCTCGGCCTGGCTGCCCTGGGGATCCTCGGTGCCGCCGCCGCGGTCGCCGGACCCGACACGACCCCCGAGCCGCTTCCAGCCGAGCTGCGGGTGTGGCTGGCTGCTCTCGTGTTCGCCGTGTTCGTGTTCGGCTCGGCTGGCGAGCATCATGGTGGCGGCGTGGCGTGCGATGGGCCGCGATCATCCTCGCCGCGCTGGCGGCGGCCAGCGCCGTGAACCAGTTCGTCGCCTACTACCCGACCGCTGGCGACCTCTACGCCGCTGTGGCGGGCACACCGCAACTGGAGCAGACGCAGCTCAGCGCGCTCGGTTCGGTCAGCCCCGACACCACGACCGGGCGGGTCGTGCCGGTGACCATCCCGGCCACCTTCAGCCAGTTCCAGCACCGCGAGGAGTACGTCTACCTGCCGCCCGCGTGGTTCCGCGGCCACGACCACCCGCACCTGCCCGCGATCGAGCTGATCGGCGGCGTGCTCAACCATCCGGACGACTGGATCAGGGCAGGCCAGGCCGTCGCCAGCGCCGACTCCTACGCCGCCGCACACGGCGGCTGGGCGCCGATCCTGGTGTTCGCAGACCCCTCCGGCGGTTTCGGACCGGACACCGAATGCGTCGACGGGCCGCGCGGCAACGCCGAAACCCACCTCGCGCGGGACATCCCCGCGTATGTCGACCACACCTTCGGTGCCACGCGCTGGGGCGTCGCCGGGTGGTCCATGGGCGGCACCTGCGCCCTCGACCTCTCACTGCGGCATCCCGACGTCTTCCCGTCTTTCCTCGACATCTCCGGCGACGTCGGACCGAACCTCGGCTCGCGGGCAAGCACGATCCAATACCTCTACGGAGGTGACGCCGCCGCCTGGGCAGCCCACGATCCACGCACCGTCCTCGCCGCGCACCGCGGGCCGTGGCGGGTTCACGGAGTGTTCGCCGCCGGGGTCGCCGAACCCGCGCACATCGGGCCGGCACGCATGCTCGCCGCGGCGGCAAGCCGTGCCGGACTCGATGCCGGCGTGCACGTCGAACCCGGCGCGCACAGCTGGAGCTTCGCGGCCCGGATGTTCGGCCAGCAGCTGCCGTGGTTCGCCGGGCAGCTCCAGGGCCCGGATCAGGCAACCGTGATGCCGACCTTCCGGAGCGGTAGGCCCGGGTAGGACGCGCTGAGGGCGACCTGCCCTGGAGCCCCAGTGCTGCGGACCCACACGGCGCCGGTGCCACCGCAGGCCGTCAGATCGAGCGGATTGTCACCGACGAGCACGGCGGGGCCGGTGAGTGCGAAGGTCACCGACCCGCTCGCACTGCCGCGCCAGTTGCCGTAGCGATCGACGATGCCCAGCACCACCCGGGTGGCATCGGGTTGGCCCTTGTTCAGCTGGCGGTCGTCGGCACGCAGCAGCAGGGTGTCCCGGCTCTGGTCGGCGGACAGCGTTCGCGACAACGCCAGCCGGCCGCCGAGGTAGCCGTCGATCCGCAGGTCCTGCCTTGCCTGTACAGGCAGTTCCACCCGGAACGGCGGGTAGCGCAGATGCGACAGCAGCGCCGGATCGGGCCGCACGTCGGCGATCCGGCGCTGCCCGACGGTCAGTACGAGCCGTTCGCAGTTCGACCAGATCAGCCCCTCCCGCAGGCTCGCGTCCACCGGCCACGGGAAGGCAGGCTCGACTACTACGCGCCGTGCCGGGTCCACTTGCGACTGATAGAACGCCGCCCCCGGCTTGGGAATGCGGAAGATGTCGGCCACACCTGCCCATTTCAGACCGTCGACGGCAGGCGAGTGCACCGATGGGTAGTCGAAGGCGCACCACGCGAGCAGACCGGAGTAACGCGGGTTCGACAGCGCCGTGTCGTGCACGGCGGCGTGCAGCAACGCCTGCCTGCCCTGGACATACCCCGGATCGGTGCGCCGGTAGTGCGCTGAGCCGACCTGCGCGCCCACCGCCTCGCTGACGAGGTAGGGCAGGTCCGTCCGGGGCGACCGCAGCGTGGGCAGCCGACCGCGCGGGGGCCGGAGATAGTCGTTGAAGGCGAACAGGTCCTGCACGTGTGGGTCGGTGTGGTACGGGTCCCGGTACCCGCGTGGGAGCGAGGGCCCGTTGCCGGGGAACGTGTACTCGACCGCGCCCGTGGCCGGCCTGCTGTCGTCGAGCAGCAGCGCGATGCTGCGCGTCTGCTGGTAGAGGGCGACGTCGTTCTCGGTCTCGTTGAGCCGGGTGCCCCACACGATGATCGACGGATGGTTGCGGTCACGCGTGACCATCCGCTCGACGTCCCGCAACACCCTGCGGCGCCACACCTCGTCGCCGATGAAGTCCCAGCCTGGCGCTTCTTCCCATACCAGCAGGCCGAGCTCGTCGCAGGCGTCCAAAAAGGCCGTCGACTGTGGATAGTGCGAACAGCGCACCATGTTGCAGTTGAGGTCGTTCTTGAGGATCTCGGCGTCCCGCCGGTGGACGCGGTCGGGCATCGCCGCGCCGGCGTAGGGGTACCACTCGTGCCGGTTCAGCCCGAAGAGCTGACAGCGCAGCCCGTTGAGGTAGAACCCGTCACGGGTGAACCGGGCCTCGCGCAAGCCGATCCGGACTGCGGCCTCGTGGATTGTCCGTTGCCCTGCGGTCGCGGACACGACCACGTCGTACAGCGCGGGCGAGTCGAGGTCCCACAGGCTGACCGCCGCGAGGTCCCGCAGAGTGAGGAAGAACGTGTGCCGCCCTGGCGCGGCGGCCACGATCTGCGTGGCGGCCTCGGCGACGCCACCGTCGTCGCGCCTGAGCCGAGCGGTGACGGTGATCGGTCCCGTGGCCGCTCCGGCATCGAGGACACCCGTCAGCTCGACGCGCCGTGCCGGTGACAGCACGTCCACGGGCTTGGCGAACAGCCCGGAGAGGTAGGTGCGCGGGAACCGGTGGATCGTCATGGCCCTGGAGATGCCCCCTGGCTGGAGGAAGTCGATGGAGCGGGGGCGCCAGGGCGCCGGCCGGTTGGGTGGTGCGTTGAGCCCCCAACGGGAGTCGACCACGACGTCCAGGACGTTCTCGCCGGGAACCAGTTCGTTGGTGACTTCCCAGCCGAACGGCAGATAGCCGCCGACGTTGCTGCCCAGTCTGCGGCCGTTGAGATAGACGTCGGCGGCGGAGAGCACGCCGTCGAACTCCAGCACGGTCCTGACACCGCTGGTGTCCGGATGGTGTCGGAACCGATGGCGGTACAGCCACAGCCGTTGCCAGCGCGACGGATTCCATTTCCACCACGACAGGTCCGTCACGCAGTGCGGCAGCGACACCGGGGTGAGCGCGGCGTCGGCGACTCCGGTGCCGCGGGCGCCGAACTCACCGAACAGCCAGTCGCCGACGACAGTGGTGCCGTTGGTCTCGGCACGGCAACCGGGCAGCAGCGGCGACCCGAAGAACGCCGCTGCCGCCGCTGAAGCCCCGAGCACGAACCGTCTGCGGGACAGCATGCCCCGGCCTCAGCCCGTGGTCCTGCCGAGCAGCCGTAGCAGTGCGGGCGGCCTCCCACCCAGCCCTTCAGCCTCCAGCGCGGCGAACGCCACCCTGGGCAGGTCCAGCAGTGCGGGGAAGGCGAGATACCGCGGGACCCATGATGGGCGGAACTTCGCGTTGAAGCGGTACAGCGTGTCGATCTGCCACCACCGTGAACTGATGCGCAGCACGCGCGCCCAGAGCCGGGCGACCGGGCCGGCGCCGATCCGCTGCCCGCGTTCCAGCGCCGCCCGCTGCACGGCGAAGTTCAGCGAGACCTGGCGGATCTCGAGCCCAGGAGCGGCCTGCAGGAGCTCGGCGATCATCAGCTCGTTGAGCCCGGTGTCGGTCGCGGAACGGTCCCGCCGCATGAGATCCAGTGACAGCCCGTCGGTGCCCCACGGCACGAGCTGCAGCATGGCGTGCACCGTGTCGTCGCGTTCCGCCGTGACGAGCACGCACTCGGGGTCGGCTACGTCGGCCGTCCTCCCCAACGCCATGGAGAAACCACGTTCGGTGTTCGTGCCCCGCCAACGGCGGGCCAGCTCGCGCAGCTGCGCCTGCTCCGCCTCGTCGAGTTCCCCCACCCGGCGTACCCGCACCGCATAACCGGCCCTGCGAGCGCGAGCTGCCATCTGCCGTACCCCACGCATGGGCCTGCCCTCCAGAGTGAACGTCGTGGTGTCCACTATGGCCTCATCGCCGAGTTCCAGCGCGTCGAGACCGTGCCGGTTCCAGGCCGTCACACCCGCCTCGGAGCACCCGAGCACGGCGGGTACCCAGCCGTACCGGCGGCAGATCTCCAGGAACGCCGTGATGGCGCCGGGCCAGGCTTCCGGATCGCCGAGCGGGTCGCCGGATGCCAGCGCCACACCGGCGAGGACGCGGTAGGTCACCGCGGACTTGCCGGTCGGCGAGAACACCGCCGACTTGTCCCTGCGCAACGTGAAGTAGCCAAGCGAGTCCTGCGCGCCGTGCTCGCGCAGCAAGCCGCGCAGCGCGTGCTCCTCGTCCGCAGGCAGTGAGGGAGCCGGCTCGCCGGACCGCAGGAGCGCGTAGGCACCCACCAGCAGGGCGCTGATGCCGAAGAGGAGCCCGACTCCGGTGGTGAGGTCGGCCAGCCGATGGCTGCTGAACTGGATCGGGCCGGGGAAACCGACCAGGGAGTAGGTCGCCTGTGCGAGCTTGTCCGGCAGCGAGGGGGCGCCTGCCAGTTCGTGGCTGCCCGCGAGCAGGATCAGGAAGTTGATCACCACCCCGGCGGCCAGCAGCTCGGCGAACAGTAACGGCGCACGCCAGCGGCCCAACGCCGGGTCGGGCAGCGCCCGGAACTCCCGCCGCGTCACCGCGAGCACCACGCACAGTGCGGCGGCCGCCAGCCCGACGATGATGCGGTGACCGGCGAGCAGGTTCAGCGCCGCGATGAACCCGGTGGCCATCGTGGCGAGCTGCCAGGCCCGCCGCTTGCCCCGCGCGAGCGCGTTCGCGAGCCCCAGCAGCAGAACGCCGCCACCGATGAGCAGGACACCGGCCGCGACGTGCGCGGAGTGACCGAGGCCGAGCCATGCCAGCAGTGACGGCCGCAGCCGCATCCTGCCGGTCGGCACGATGGCCGACACCAGGACCAGCAGTCCCACCACCCGTGTCGCCCACGCCGTACTCGCAGCGGTTCGCGATCCGCCAAGGGCCACGGTCCGGGCCCCCCGACCCCGGGCACTGGTCAATGTCATGGCCTCCCCTTCTACCGTCGGACGGTAGGAGCAGGCCGGTGCAGCGTTCGGCAACGGAAGGTTAGGCGAAGGCAAAATCTGACACCGATATGCGGGCCGTGACATCGCGCTGCCTGGGCCGATGCTGGCTACGCTGAAACTCATGGCGCGCCTGCTGCTGGTCGAGGACGACGAGACCATCGGACACGCCCTGCAGGCCAGCCTTCAGCGGCACGACTACCACGTGACCTGGGTCCGCGGTGGACGGCTCGCGTTGCAGGAAGCCGGTGAGCAGGCCTTCGATCTGGCTCTGATCGATCTCGGGCTGCCGGATCTGGACGGTATCGAGGTGTGCCGCAGGCTGCGCGAGTCGCAGGCCGGCTGTGTCCTGGTCATCCTCACCGCGCGTACCGAGGAGATGGACGTCGTCGTCGGGTTGGAGGCGGGCGCCGACGACTATCTCGCCAAGCCCGTCCGGCTCGCCGAACTGCACGCACGCATCCGGGCGCACCTGCGCCGCGAGTCGGGTGCGCAGCGCGGTGAGCACTCGATGGAGTACGGCAGGTTGCGCATCGACCCCGCTGCCCGGCGCGTGTGCGTGTCAGGACACGAAATCCCGCTGCGCGCCAAGGAGTTCGACCTGCTCCTGAGGCTGGCGCGGGAACCGGGGGTGGCGGTCCGCAGGGAGACCCTGATGGCCGACGTCTGGGACGCGCACTGGTTCGGCTCCACCAAGACGCTGGACGTGCATGTCGCCGCGGTGCGGCGCAAACTCGCCGACGCCGCGCCGGACGGGCAGATACCGGAGATCACCACACTCCGGGGTTACGGCTACCGGCTCGAGCCACCGGATGCCGGGCAGCCCGCACCGGGTTGATGATCGTGCCATGCGCAAGCGGATCGTCGTACTGACCGTGCTGGCCGCCGGGCTGGCGACCACGCTGCTCGGTGTCCCGCTCGCGGTGGCGATCGCGAACTACTACCTCGCCAACGAGGGCGCCGAGTTGGAACGCGTCGCCGATTCCGCCGTGCTGGCGGTCGCGCCCTACAGCGCACGCCATGAGATGCCGAACCGGTTGCCGGTGGGCGGCCCCGGCACCGAGGTCGGGCTGTACAGCCCGACCGGTCAGCGCGTGCTCGGCAGCGGCCCGGACCGGCTCGACTCGGTCGTGTTCGGCATCAAGCCGGATCAGGTGGTCTCGGCCGACACCGCGGACGACATCATCACGGCCGTTGCCATCGGCAACCAGGGTTCCGTCACCGGCATCGTGCGGGCGGCGGAGTCCCGTTCCGAGCTCTACACGCGGATCGGGCTGACCTGGCTGGCGATGGTCGTGCTCGGCGCGCTCGCGCTCGTCGCGACCTGGCTCGTCGCACGCAGGCAGGCCCTGCGGCTGGCCAGGCCGCTCGAGGACCTTTCCGGCGTCGCCCACCAGCTCGGCAACGGTGACTTCACCGTGCATCCCGCCCGGTCCGGTATCCCCGAGATCGACTCGGTCGGCATGTCACTGGAGACCACCGCGCAGCGGCTCGACGAGCTGGTGGCCAGGGAGCGCGCGTTCTCCGCGGATGCCTCGCACCAGCTGCGGACACCACTGGCCGGGCTGCGGCTGCAGCTGGAGATGGCGCTGGAGGGCGACGACGCGGAGTTGCGCAAGGTCATCGTGGCGGCGCTGGGCACCACCGACCGGCTCGAACGCACCATCGACGACCTGCTGGCGCTGGCAAGAGCCACCCGTGCGGGGCGGGACGTCACGTCGCTGGACGAGGTCATCGGCGACCTGGTCGAGGAGTGGCGAACCCGGCTCGCCACGCGCGAGCGGAGGCTGCGGGTGATGGTGCACCCCGGTATGGGAGACACCGCTGCGCCGGGTGCGGTGCTGCGGCAGATACTGGGGATCCTGCTCGACAACGCCTTCCACCACGGTGCCGGGACGGTCACGGTCACCGCGCGTGATGCGGTCGGCGCCCTCGCGGTGGACGTGAGCGACGAGGGAGCAGGCCCGGCAGCAGGCGGAAACGTGTTCGCCCACCGCGAGCCGGATGCCGGTGGGCACGGTATCGGGCTGCCGCTGGCCCGCAGGCTCGCGGAGGCCGAGGGCGGCAGGCTCGGGCTCACCACGCCGAGCCCGCCGACCTTCACGGTGCTGTTGCCGGTGGCCGTCAGTGACAGCGGGCTCAACGGGTAGCGACTGTCCGCGACGCGCCGCTGGTCGAGCGCTGGCGGGCAGGGCGCGTGTGGCACTCTGAAGCGTGTGGATCGGGTGACGCACGGCGTACGGCGGGACGGCCAGCGGGCCGAGCAGTCGCGCCGCACGCCGTCCGGTCGATCCCGTTCACAAGGGGGAACCTCCCGCGACAGTGCGGGCTCGATGCGCGCATCCGACGACCGGTACCGGCCGGGAACCCGGCGTGTGACCGCCGAACCGCTGCGCGCGTCCTGGCAGCCAACGGCCGACAACGCCAAGCCGGCCCGCAAGAGGTCCGCACTGCGCAGGCTGGCGTCGACGTATGGCTGGCGTGCCTACGCGGTTCCCGTCCTGCTGGTGATCACCGCACTGGTCGTGTTCGACACGACGCGCAGCGCACCCGGTGAACAACAGCAGGACTCGCAGACCACGCCGTCCACGGACGACCCGCTGGCCGCCTCCAGCGGCCCGGTCGCCACCGAGCAGCCCGCGGAGGAGATCGACCTCGACATCCCGACCGCGAAACTGCCGGAAGGCGGCGAGTACACGAAGAAGGGCGCCGGCACCTGGCACGTCGTGCCCGGCTCCGGCGAGCAGGTCGGCACCAGCCCCGAGGTCTACACCTACGTGATCGAGGTCGAGGACGGCGTCGACCCGTCCAGCTACGCCGGTGACGACAGCTTCGCGCAGGCGGTGGAGGGCACGCTCTCGGATCCGCGGAGCTGGACCGGCGGCGGCCAGGTGTCACTGCGGCGCGTCGATGCCGGCCACCCCGAGCCCGACTTCCGGGTGAGTCTCACCACCCCCGACACCGCGCACCGGCCGGACGTCTGCGGCGGCGCGATCCCGTTCGAGGCGTCCTGCTACCGGCGTAACATGCAGGACGGGAACCGGGTCGTCATCAACCTGGCCCGCTGGGTTCGCGGGGCGCTGGCGTTCAGCTCGGACATGACCGGCTATCGCCAGTACGCCATCAACCACGAGGTCGGCCACGCGCTCGGCAACGGTCACGAAGGCTGCCCGGCGAACAACGCACTGGCGCCGGTGATGATGCAGCAGACGTTCGGGGTGGCCAACGACTACGTCGCGCGGCTGAACAACACGCCGGGTGGCGATCAGGGCAAGGTGCCCCCCGACGGCAAGGTGTGCAAGCCCAACGCCTGGCCGAGCCCGCAGGTGCAGCAGCGCTGACCAGCCGTCCACGATGTGGACCAGGGGAAGACTCGGACCGCCCGAGCGGTTATAGATGGATGGACCGCGATCCGCGCGAGATGGAGGACCCGATGTCAGGCACGCTGCCGCCGCTCGTCGAGCCGGCCGCCGACCTCACCAAGGAGGAGGTCGCGCGGTACAGCCGGCACCTCATCATCCCGGATGTCGGGATGGACGGGCAGAAGCGGCTGAAGAACGCGAAGGTGCTGGTAATCGGTGCGGGTGGCCTCGGCAGCCCCGCGCTGCTGTACCTCGCGGCCGCCGGGGTCGGCACCCTCGGCGTGATCGACTTCGATGTCGTCGACGAGTCCAACCTCCAGCGCCAGGTCATCCACGGGCAGTCCGACATCGGCAAGCCCAAGGCGGTGTCGGCCAAGGAGTCGATCGCCGAGATCAACCCGCTCATCAATGTGATCCTGCACCAGGAGCAGTTGACCACCGACAACGCGCTCGAGGTGTTCCGTGGCTACGACCTGATCCTGGACGGCACCGACAACTTCGCCACCCGGTACCTGGTCAACGACGCCGCCGTGCTGCTCGGTAAGCCGTACGTGTGGGGCTCGATCTTCCGGTTCGAGGGCCAGGTCAGCGTCTTCTGGGAGGACGCGCCGAATGGTCAGGGCCTCAACTACCGTGACCTCTACCCCGAGCCGCCGCCGCCCGGCATGGTGCCGTCGTGCGCCGAGGGCGGTGTGCTGGGCGTGCTGTGCGCCTCGATCGGTTCGATCATGGTCACCGAGGCGATCAAGCTCATCACCGGTATCGGCGAGCCGCTGCTGGGCAGGCTGATCAGCTACGACGCGCTCGAGATGAAGTACCGCGAGGTGAAGATTCGCAAGGACCCGGACACTCCGAAGATCACCGAGCTGATCGACTACGAGGCGTTCTGCGGTGTGGTGAGCGACGAGGCGCAGGAGGCCGCGTCGGGACACACCATCACCCCCGCCGAGCTGAAGGCCAAGTTCGACGCGGGCGAGGACTTCGAGCTCATCGACGTCCGCGAGCCGCACGAGTATGAGATCGTCAACATCAAGGGCGCCAAGCTGATCCCCAAGGACCGGATCCTCTCGGGCGAGGCGCTGGCCGAGCTGCCGCAGGACAAGCCGATCGTGCTGCACTGCAAGTCGGGTGCCCGCTCCGCGGAGGCACTGGCGGCACTGCACCGCGCCGGTTTCCGCGACGCCAGCCACCTCGGCGGTGGGGTGCTCGCCTGGGCACGGCAGATCGACCCGAGCCTGCCGACGTACTGACCAAGGAGCCAGGCAGGGGAGCGGCTGGGTCGCTTCCCTGCCGGCGGCTCACTGGTTGAACGAGCGCAGCAACTCCCAGAACTCGCCGAAGCTGCCGGGGGTGGCGATGCCGATGGCCACGAGGACCGCGAGGTAGGCCAGCCCGACGAGCCGTGCGGGCCAGCGGTCCATGAGTGCGGCACCGACCGCCGGAAAGGGCAGCGTCAGCATGAGCATGCCCACAACGACCGGCGGTCGAGCGTCCGTGGAGACCGCCGCCGTGAAGATCACGACGAGGAAGCCGCCGACGGCCACCACACCGGCCCACAGCGCCCGCCTCCCGGCCGTGGCCGTGAACCGGGTCGCCGCCGGGGTCATCGTGCCAGCCAGGAAGCTCAGGCCGTACACGAGCCCGACGACGGGGACCAGCAGTCCGGGCGCGTTGAGGAACGCGGCGACCGGCACGAGCCAGCCAGCGGTGTAGTAGGTCACGATCGCGGCGACCCACAACCCCAGTAGCTGTGCGGTCACCCGCCACGCACTTCGGGAAGTCGCCGGAACGGCGGCGGGTGTCTCGGTCACGCGCGAAAGCCTGGCACGTCCGCGGGCCGCCGCACACAGTACTTCTACTCACCGCTTCAGTTCGTGGGCCGCAAACTTGCCAAAAAATCCGACTTGCCTTGACTAGGCAAGTCACATTTTTTGGCAAGTTTCTTGTCTGGACAGCGATCACGATCTACGCCCTGGCTGGAGGTACCACCCGCGAAATCATCGAGGCGCTGGCGCCGGCATACGTGAACGATCTTCAGGCGCACTTGCGCTAGAGGCCCAGCAGGCCGAGACAGAGCGTACCGAACATGTGCATGCTGTCCGGGTTGATGATGCCGACCACGATGGCCACGCCGGTCAGCGCAAGACCACCGGCCCGCACGGGCCAGCGGTCGGCCAGGATCGCGGCGACGACGGGGCCCGGTAGCGCGAACAGGGCGCCCCCCAGGACACCTGACGGGCTCAAAACCAGGAGGTACAGCACGCCGGCGAAGCCCAGCACCGTCACCAGGCCCGCCCACACCGCGCGCCTTCCCGGGCCGGCCGTAAGGGGAGTCGCTTTCGCGGTCGCCGTGCCGACCAGGTAGTTCAGCGCGAAGAGGAGTGCGAGAGTGGGCACCAGCAAGATGGGCGCGAACAGGACCGCAGCGCTTGGGATACCTGTCACGAACCCCGCGACGCCCAACCAGCCCAGTTGTGCGGTGAGCTGCCAGGCGGTTCTGTCCGTCGGCGGTTTCGCCGCGGTGTCGACCATGGCCTCAGACTGGCAGGTTCGGCGCACGGGCGGCCAGCGAATGTGGGAGACGAGCGGGCAGCGTGCCGTGCGCCTGCACCCGCGAGGGGGACCGGCGCGGTACCGTCCCGGGTCGTGGACCCTAGCCTCAGACGCCCGCCAGTGCACGTGTGCACGGCGTTCGGGGCGAGCTTCGACGGCGCGGAGCCGCTGCCCGGTGGCGCGTGGCGCTGTGGCGACGTGGTGCTGAGACAGGTCACCGATCGGACCCATGCCCTGTGGCTTGCCACCACCTTCGCCGCACTCGACATCCCCGACCTGCGCATTGCCCGCCCGCTGCGCACCACCGACGGCCGTTGGCTCATCGGCGGCTGGAGCGCCAGCCGCTACGTTGCCGGAACAGCGGAGAACCGGCCGGACGCCCTCGTGCTCACCGCCGTCAAGCTCCACCAGGCCACCGCGAACCTTCCCCGCCCCGACTTCCTTGCCAAGCGCCGCGATGTGTCCGCTGTCGCCGAGCGCATCGCCTGGGGTGAACACGAGGCCGAACTTGATGAACAGAAGGGCGGCCGCTGGTTCGAGATCCTGGTCCCCGCCCGCCGCCCGGTCTCGCTGCCCGACCAGCTCGTGCACGCGGAGTTGTTCGGCACCGTCCTGTTCGACGGCGATGCCGCGCCAGGGCTCGTCGACTTCGTTCCGCACTACCGGCCGGCCGAGTGGGGAGCCGCGGTGGCCGCGGTGGACGCGGTCGCCTGGGGCGGTGCCGACAGTGCGCTGCTGCGCCGTTGGTCGCATCTGCCCGAGTGGCCACAGCTACTCCTGCGCGCCACGCTGTTCCGCCTGGCCTACAACGCGTTGCATCCGAATTCCACCGCCGCGGCCCTGGACGGCCTGCGCGTGGCAGCCAGTGAGGTCAGCGAAATTCTGTGACGCGCGCGACCCTCACCGCATCGCATCCGGCCTGGGCGGGCAATGTCGCACGCCTGAAACATCCGGCCATGTTCAAGTAACACGGGGTACCTACCGTCAGGACCTGCCAGCGAGCAGCAGGAGGTGCCCGTTGACGCTGACGGCCGAGCCAACGCCCACGACCGCCGTAGCCACCCATTGTCCCTACTGCGCATTGCAGTGCGGTATGACGATCAGCCCGGAAGCCGAGGTCGCCCCGCGCCAGTTTCCGACGAACGCCGGTGGGCTGTGCCAGAAGGGGTGGACCGCACCAGCACTGCTCAACTCCCCGGCCCGGCTGACCAGGCCGCTGATCCGCACCGGTGGCGAACTGCGCCCCGCGAGCTGGGACGCTGCGCTGGATCTCGTCGCGAACCGGCTGCGCGAGATCCAGACAGCGCACGGACTCGACGCGGTCGCCGTCTTCGGCGGCGGTGGGCTCACCAACGAGAAGAGCTACCTGCTCGGCAAGTTCGCCAGGGTGGCGCTGGGCACCTCACAGATCGACTACAACGGCCGGTTCTGTATGTCCTCGGCGGCGGCTGCGGGCATGAAGGCGTTCGGCCTCGATCGCGGGTTGCCGTTCCCACTCACGGACCTCGCCACCGCCGACGCCATTGTGCTCGTCGGAGCGAACCCCGCCGAGACCATGCCACCGTTCGTGCAGCACCTCGGGGGCGCGAAGGCCAAGGGCGGGCTCGTCGTCGTGGACCCCCGGTGCACTCCGACCGCCGAGCAGGCGAACCTGCATCTGGCACCGGCACCCGGTACGGACCTGGCGCTGGCGCTCGGAATCCTGCACGCGGTCGTGGCCGACGGCTTGCTCAACCAGTCCTATGTGGATTCTAGGACCGCCGGGTTCGATGCGGTGTGGCGGATTGCCGCCGCGTACTGGCCGGAGCGTGTCGAGCGCATCACGGGCGTGTCCGCTGCCGACCAGCGCCGCGTCGCCGCACTGCTCGCCGCCGCGCGCAACGCCTACGTGCTCACCGCGCGCGGCGCCGAGCAGCACGCGACCGGCGTCGACACCGTCAGCGCCTGGATCAACCTCGCGCTGGCGCTCGGCCTGCCGGGACGCGAGGGCGCCGGGTATGGCTGTCTCACCGGCCAGGGCAACGGCCAGGGCGGGCGCGAGCACGGCCAGAAGGCGGACCAGCTGCCCGGTTACCGCAAGATCGCGGACCCGGCCGCGCGCGAGCACGTCGCCGGTGTCTGGGGCGTGCCCGCCGAGTCGCTGCCCGGGCCCGGCCGCTCGGCGTATGAGCTGCTCGATGCGCTCGGCACCGAACAGGGCCCGAAGGCGCTGCTGGTGTTCGGCAGCAACGTCGTCGTATCCGCGCCACGCGCGGCACACGTGGCTGACCGGCTGTCCGCATTGGACTTCCTGGTCACGGCCGACCTCGTGCTGTCGGAGACCTCTGCACTCGCCGATGTGGTCTTCCCGGTCACCCAGTGGGCCGAGGAGGACGGCACGATGACCAATCTGGAGGGACGGATCCTGTTGCGGCGCAAGGCCGTCGACCCGCCGCCGGGTGTACGCACCGACCTCGATGTCCTCGCCGGACTCGCCACCCGGCTCGGTCAGCCTGCGAACCGGTTCCCCGTGCACGCGGAGACGGTGTTCACCGAGCTGCGCGCGGCCTCCGCAGGTGGCCCCGCTGACTACTCCGGTATCAGCTACGACCGGCTGCGCGTCGGGGAGGCGCTGTACTGGCCGGTGCCGGGGGAAGGTCATCCCGGCACGCCCCGCATGTTCCTGGACGTGTTCGCTCACCCGGACGGCCGCGCGCGGTTCGTGCCCGTCGAGCACACGGGGCCAGCCGAACCGCCGGACGCCGAGTTTCCCTTGCAGGCCACCACCGGACGCGTGCTGCAGCATTACCAGTCCGGTGCGCAGACCCGACTGGTGAAAGAGCTGACCGACGCGATCGGGGAGGCCTACGTCGAGGTCCATCCGGATACCGCCGCGCGCGCCGGGCTGGCGGATGGCGACTGGGCGCGGGTCGTGTCGCGCCGGGGCGAGGTGGCCGCACGCGTGCGCTGTGTTTCCTCGATACGCCAGGACGTCGTGTTCCTTCCGTTCCACTTCCCCGGTGAACAGCGGGCCAATCTGCTGACGAACCCGGCGTTGGACCCGACGAGCCGGATGCCGGAGTTCAAAGTCTGTGCGGTGCGGCTGACTACAAAGGACGGTGCCAGTTGAGCCCCCGTAAGGTCGTGGTACTCGGCTACGGGATGGCGGCGGCGCGCCTCGCCGACGAGATCCGCAGGCGGGACCCTGACGGTGAGCGCGTGACCGTGACCGTGGTCGGTGACGAGCCGCACCACGCCTACAACCGGGTGTTGCTCTCCGCGGTGGTCGGCGGCTCGATGCGACCGGACACCGTGCGGCTGCACGACGAGGAATGGGCTGCCAGGCACGGGATCGACCTGCGGCGCGGTGTCGCGGCCGAGCGGATCGACCGGGACACGCGGACCGTCCAGCTCGCCGACGGCAGCGCGGTGCCGTACGACGCGCTCGTGCTCGCCACCGGCAGCAGGCCGTGGTTGCCTCCTGTCGACGGACTGTGCACAGAGGACGGTCAGCTCGCCGAGGGAGCCGTGGCGTTCCGGACGATGGCCGACTGCGAGCGCATTCTCGAGGCCGCCCGCATCGGCGCACCGGTCGCGGTGCTCGGTGGCGGCCTGCTCGGGCTGGAGGCCGCGCGCGGTCTCGCCGGGCGCGGAAACCTGGTCACCGTGGTGCACCCGATGGGCCACATCATGGAACGCCAGCTCGATCCGGCTGCCGGACGGGTGCTTGCCCGCACGCTGGGCGGATTCGGCATCGACTTCCGGCTCGGCCGGTCGGCGGCGAAGTACATGCCCGGCGACGGGCTCAAACTCGACGACGGCAGCCACGTGCATGCCGATCTGGTCGTGGTCTCCGCCGGTGTGCGCCCCGAGACGGAGCTGGCGGCGGGGGCCGGTCTTGCCGTCGACCGCGGCGTGCTCGTGGACGACGCGTTGCGCACGAGTGACGGGCGGATCTACGCCATCGGCGACTGCGCGCAGCACCCGGGCACGGTGTCCGGTCTCGTGCAGCCCGCGTTCGAGCAGGCCGACGTGCTGGCCGACCTGCTGACCGGAGCCGACACCGCGGCCCGGTACCGCGGAACCTCGGTGGTGACCCGGCTCAAGGCCCGCGGCATCGACCTCGCCGCGCTCGGTGAGGCCCAGACCGAGACCGGTGACGACGGCACCGAGGTCCTCTGCTTCGACGATCCCGCGCGTGGTCGTTACGCCAAGCTGGTGCTGCGCGACGACAGGGTGGCCGGAGCGATCGTGCTCGGCCTGCCGGATGCGGCGGCCACCATCACACAGCTCTACGACCGGGGTGTGCCCGCGCCCAGCGACCGGCTCGCGCTACTGCTCGGCCGTGCGCTGCCAACCGGTGCGCCCACCGCGGCCAGCCCGGCGGATCTGCCCGCAGCCGCCGTGGTGTGCCGGTGCAACTCGGTCAGCAAGGGGCAGCTCGTGGACGCCTGGCGCGCGGGAGCGTCCAGTGTGGCCGAACTGGCGTCGGCCACCAGAGCCAGTACCGGTTGCGGCAGCTGCAAAGACGCGGTGTGCGGCATCGCCGAATGGCTCGCGAGCACCGCGTGACCGGGGATCTCACAGCACATCCCCCGTCTTGTGAGAAGAAGTTAGCAGCGAGGCGACTGCACGACGCCGTGCCTGAAACGGCCACTGGCTAGGTTCCGCTCGACACGGCGCCCCGCCCGATGAAGAGGAGACACATCATGGCCGCTGCGACCCGAACCGGAAAGCGGTGGATCGAGCACTGGGAGCCCGAGGACACCGGGTTCTGGGAGTCGACCGGAAAGAAGATCGCCAGTCGCAACCTGTGGTTCTCGATCTTCGCCGAGCACATCGGCTTCTCGATCTGGACCATGTGGTCGGTACTCGTCCTGTTCATGGGGACCGAGTACGGGTTCACACCGGCCGACAAGTTCCTCCTCGTGTCGACGCCGACGCTGGTCGGCTCGATCCTGCGCATTCCCTACAGCCTCGCCGTGGCCAAGTTCGGCGGTCGCAACTGGACGATCGTCAGTGCGGGAATGCTGCTCATCCCCACGATCCTCGCGGCAATCGTGATGACGCCGGGCACGCCACTGTGGGTGTTCATTCTCGTCGCGGCAATCGGTGGTGTCGGCGGTGGGAACTTCGCATCGTCGATGACGAACATCAACGCGTTCTTCCCCGAGCGGCTCAAGGGTTACGCGCTTGGCCTGAACGCGGGCGGCGGCAATCTCGGCGTCGCGGTGATCCAGCTCATCGGCCTGCTGGTGATCAGCACAGCCGGTCCCTCCGCTCCGCAGATCATCTTCTACATCTACCTTCCGGTCATCATCGTCGCGCTGACCTGTGCGGCACTGTTCATGGACAACATCGCGCACCTGTCCAACGACGGCAACGCGATGGGCGAGGTGCTCAAGGACAGCCACGCATACGTGATGTCGTTCCTCTACATTGGAACGTTCGGCTCGTTCATCGGCTACAGTTTCGCGTTCGGTCTCGTGCTGCAGAACCAGTTCGACCGCACGCCGCTGCAGGCCGCGCAGGTGACGTTCATCGGCGCGCTGGTCGGTTCGTTCATCCGCCCGGTCGGCGGCTGGCTGGCCGACAAGTACGGCGGCTCCCGTGTCACGCTGGCCACGTTCTTCGGGATGGCCGTCGGCACCGTGGTGTGCATCATGGCGTCGAACGCAGGCTCACTCGCCCTGTTCATGGTCGGCTTCGTCTCGCTGTTCGTGTTCTCCGGGATCGGCAACGGTTCGACCTACAAGACGATCCCAGCGATCTTCAAGACCAAGGCTCTCGCCGCCATCGCCGACGGGGAGTCCGAGGCGACCGCGCTGCGGACGGCCCGCAGGCTTTCCGGTGCACTGATCGGGATCGCGGGCGCCGTCGGGGCACTCGGCGGGCTGTTCATCAACCTGGCGTTCCGCGCGTCGTTCCAGAGCACCGGCAGCGGCGTCGTTGCTTTCTGGTCCTTCCTCGTGTTCTACGCGGCGTGCATCGTCGTGACCTACGTCGTGTACCTGCGGGGGCCGATCGCGAAGACCGCGGCCGACAGGAAGCTGGAGCTGGCCGGCGCCGGAGCATCGGTGTGACAGCGTCCACGTGACAACTGCACATGCCCTGACCTGCAAGGGGAGGTTTTGGTAACACTGCCGAAATCGACTGGAAGCAGGGCGGACACGGTGCCTGGTGAGCATGGGAGCAGCCGTAACGGAGGTTGGGTGCAGATGAGTCGAACGTTGGTTGTCGTCGGGCACGGGATGGTCGCCCACCGACTGGTGGAAGCCGTCCGCTCGGACGACGTCGACGCGACGTGGCGCATTGTCGTGCTCGGCGAGGAAGTCCGTCCGGCGTACGACAGGGTCGCACTCACCTCCTATGTGGACACCTGGGACCCTGCGTCGCTCGCGTTGCCGGGTTCTGACTACGCCGGCGACGGCAACGTCGAGCTACGCCTCGGTGATCCGGTGGTGGAGATCGACCGTGCCGCCAAGCGGGTCACGACCGCGGGCGGTCATGTACAGGACTACGACGCCCTGGTACTGGCGACCGGATCCCGGCCCTTCGTGCCGCCGGTGCCGGGGCACGACCTGCCCGGCTGCTTCGTCTACCGGACCATCGAGGACCTCGACGAGATCCGCGCTGCCGTCGAGCGGGCACGGCAGGGCAGGGGCAGGCCGGCGGCCGCCGTCGTCGGCGGTGGGCTGCTCGGGCTGGAGGCGGCGAAGGCGTTGCGCGACATCGGTCTCTCGCCACACGTGGTGGAGATGGCCCCGCGGCTCATGCCGCTGCAGGTCGACGAGGGCGGTGGCAGCCTGCTGCGCAGGCTCATCGCCGAGCTCGACGTGACCGTCCACATCGGAACTTCGACCGAGGCGATCGAGGCCGACCGGGGCCGGTTGTGCGCGCGACTGGGCAACGGCACCGAGCTCGACATCGACCTGCTCGTCTTCTCCGCGGGCGTACGTCCACGCGACGAGCTGGCTCGTGCCTGTGGTTTGGAGGTCGGTGAGCGCGGCGGTGTCGTGGTGGACGGCACCTGCCGCACGAGCGATCCCGACGTATACGCGATCGGTGAGTGCGCGGCCATCGAAGGCAGGGTGTACGGCCTGGTCGCACCGGGCTACTCGATGGCGGAGGTCGCCGCCGCGACCCTGCTCGGCAAGGCGGGCTCGTTCCCCGGTGCCGACACCTCCACCAAGCTCAAGCTGATGGGCGTCGACGTCGCGAGCTTCGGCGACGCGCACGCGGCCACCGATGGCGCGCTCGAGGTGGTCTTCAACGATGCCGTCAACGGCTCGTACAAGAAACTCGTGGTCTCCGACGACGCGCGGACGTTGCTCGGCGGCGTGCTCGTCGGCGACGCCGGCGAGTACAATTTGCTCCGCCCGCTCGTCGGCAACGAACTGCCTGCCGAGCCCGGCGTGCTGCTGGCACCCGCGGGCACCGGCGAGGCCGCGGTCGGCGTCGAGGCTTTGCCGGAGTCGGCGCAGATCTGCTCGTGCAACGCCGTGACGAAGGGTGCCATCACACACGCGATCACCGCGGAGGGTTGCGACAGCGTCCCCAAGATCAAGGCGTGCACTCGCGCGGGCACGTCGTGCGGCTCGTGCGTGCCGATGCTGGGCAAGCTGCTCAGCTCGTGCGGCGTTGAGCAGTCCAAGGCGCTGTGCGAGCACTTCGGACAGTCGCGGGCTGAGCTGTTCGAGATCATCCGCGCGACCCGGATCACGACCTTCAGCGAGCTCATCGACCGGTACGGCAACGGAAAGGGCTGCGCTGTCTGCAAGCCCGCGGTCGCCTCGATACTGGCAACCCTCGGCAACGGGCACATCCTCGCCGGCGAGCAGGCGACGCTGCAGGACACCAATGACCATTTCCTGGCCAACCTGCAGCGCAACGGAACCTACTCGGTGGTGCCACGCATTCCCGGCGGCGAGATCACACCGGACAAGCTGATCGTGATCGGCGAGGTGGCCAAGGAGTTCGGGCTCTACACCAAGATCACTGGTGGGCAGCGGATCGACCTGTTCGGTGCAACCGTCGACCAGCTGCCGCACATCTGGCGGCGGCTCGTGGATGCCGGATTCGAGTCGGGGCATGCCTACGGCAAGGCCCTGCGCACGGTGAAGTCGTGCGTGGGTACCACCTGGTGCCGCTACGGGCAGCAGGACAGCGTCGGGCTGGCGATCGCGCTCGAACTGCGTTACCGGGGGCTGCGTTCGCCGCACAAGCTCAAGTCGGCGGTGTCGGGCTGCGCGCGCGAGTGCGCGGAGGCGCGCAGCAAGGACTTCGGCGTCATCGCCACCGAGCACGGCTGGAACCTGTATGTCGGCGGCAATGGCGGCGCAATGCCGCGGCACGCCGACCTTCTGCTATCCGATGTAGACACCGAGGAACTGGTCAGGATCATCGATAGGTTCCTGATGTTCTACGTGCGCACGGCCGACCGGCTGCAGCGCACCGCGCCGTGGATCGAGGAGATGGAAGGTGGGCTCGATCACCTGCGCGCGGTGATCGTCGATGACAGTCTCGGCATCTGTGCCGAGCTGGAGGCGGCGATGGCCGAGCACGTCGCCAACTACAGCGACGAGTGGAAGGGTGTGCTGGAGGACAAGGAGAAGCTCGCGCGGTTCACGTCGTTCGTGAACGCACCCGGTACGCCGGACCCGACCATTTCGTTCCGTACCGAACGTGACCAGCGCGTACCCGTGCTGCTGGGTGTGCCGGAGGTGGTGAGCCGATGACAGCGATGGCGGAGCAGACCTGGGTGGCGGTCTGTCGTGCCGAGTCCGTGTTGCGCGCCTACGGCGTGGCGGCGCTACTGGACGACGGCGTGCAGGTGGCTATTTTCCGCACCGAGGACGACGAGTTCTACGGACTGTCCAATCTGGATCCCATTAGCGGTGCCGCCGTGCTGTCGCGCGGGATCGTGGGTGATGTTGGCGGTGTGCCCGTGGTGGCCTCGCCGATCTACAAGGAACGGTTCGAGCTGCGGACCGGCCGGTGTCTCGACGCGGAGAACGTTCGTGTCACCACCTATCCCGTCCGTGTCGTCGATGGTGTCGTGCATGTGAGCCTGCCGTGACCGACCTCATGCCGCTGGCTGGCTTCTCGGTCGGTATCACCGCGGCGCGGCGGGCCGATGAGCTCGGCGCACTACTGGTGCGCAAGGGTGCGACCGTACGGTACGGCCCGGCGATCCGGATCGTCCCATTGGCCGACGACACCGAACTGCATGCGGCGACGCGGTTTCTGCTCGATCAACCGGTGGACGCCGTCGTGGCGACCACCGGGATCGGGTTCCGCGGGTGGGTCGAGGCCGCCGAGGGCTGGGGGCTCGGCGAGGCCTTGCTCGACCGTCTCAGCAGGACGAACGTGCTCACCCGTGGACCCAAGGCGAAAGGCGCGGTCCGCGCAGCCGGCCTTTCGGAGGTGTATTCACCGGCGTCGGAGAGCAATGCCGAGCTGCTACAGCATTTACTGGACTCCGGTGTGGACGGTCAGCGGATCGCGGTGCAGCTGCACGGCGAGCCGCTCCCGTACTTCGTCGACTCGCTGCGGGCCGGCGGTGCCGAGGTGATCGAGATCCCGGTGTACCGGTGGGTTGGGCCCGCCGATCCCGGCCCGCTGGACCGGCTGATCGACGCGGTGCTCGACGGTTCGATCGACGCGGTGCCGTTCACCAGCGCGCCGGCCGCAGCGAGCACGCTCGCGATGGCCAAGCGCACCGGACGGCAGGCCGCGCTGGTCGACGCGCTGACCCGCCGGGTCGTGGTGGCGTGTGTCGGTCCCATCACGGCGGGACCGCTCGCCGCGGTCGGCATCCCGACGGTCCAACCGCAGCGGGCGCGGATCGGTGCGCTCGCACGGACGCTGTCCCAGGCGCTGATCGCCCGCTCGCCACGCCTGTGTGCGGCGGGCAGGCAGATCGAGCTGCGTGGTCAGGCCGCGGTGGTCGACGGCCAGCTGTGTGAGGTGGCACCTGCGCCCATGGCGGTGCTGCGTGCGCTGGCACAGCAGCCGGGGCGGGTCGTGTCCAGGCGCGAGCTGACGGCCGCGCTGCCCAGCGGCGGCGAGGAGCACGCGGTGGAGACCGCAATCGGCAGGTTGCGCACCTCGCTGGGGGAGGGGCGGCTCGTGCAGACGGTCGTCAAGCGCGGGTACCGGCTCGCGGTCGTGCCTGCCGAGGGAGAACGGCTGTGATCGTGCTCGTCGCGCACGGCACCCGTGATCCCGCCGGTCCACAAGTGACCGAGGAGCTCGCGAACCTGGTGCGCTCCCGTGGCCTCGGCGTCGAGATCGCCTACGCCGATGTTCGCGAACCCGACGTGACGACCGTCCTCAATAGACTGCGCGAGCCAGCGGTGGTCGTGCCTGCGTTCCTCGCAGCCGGCTACCACGTGCGTACCGACATCCCGGCGCAGGTCGCAGCGAGCAGGCAGCCGCGGGCGGTCCTCGCCGAGGCGTTCGGCCCGGCGCCGGAGCTGCTCGACGTGCTGGAGCACCGGCTGTGCGAAGCCGGGTACGCACCCGGCGACTCCGTGGTCCTTGCGGCCGCGGGCTCCAGCGATCCGCGGGCACGCGGCGAGGTCGCTGCCGCCGCGCAGGCCCTCGCCGGGCGGCTGTGTACACCCGTGCGGGTCGGCTACGCCGCGACCGCGCAGCCCTCGGTGGCTGAGGCCGTCGTACGCGCGCGGCGCACCAGTCACCGGGTCGCCGTGGCGTCGTGGCTACTCGCGCCGGGACTGTTCCAGCAGCGCTTGGTCGCGGCGGACGCCGACCTCGTCGCCGAACCACTGGGCGCGCATCCGGCCGTTGCCGATCTCGTCCTGCGTCGCTATACCGAAACCCTGCACGCCACCCGAGCAGCCTAGTACCAGGTCACGCGGAGGTCGGCGAAGCCGCGGATCGTGGCGATGCGGTGCGCCTCGTCGTCCGTGGCCGCCCTCGCCGCCTTGCCGAGCGGCAACAGTGCGGTGACCTGGAACTCGAGCCGTTTGCCCGCGGATCTGGTGCGCCACACCCCGGCGACCTCGCCGCCGGCGAGCAGCGCACCGGGGTTGCCGATGATCTTCCACAGCTCCTTCTGGTGCGTCTTGTCCGGCACGAGCACCGCGCGGTCGCGCGCCTGCAGGAACGGATCCCACGGCGGGAGGAGGCGCACGACATCGGGATCCGGCGGGCTCGTCAGCCGCGATAGCCGGTCGGCCGGGAGGTAGGCCTTGCGCTTGCCGAGGCGAACCTCCGCCAGGTCGGTGGGCCACAGCCGCTCGGCCACCGTCTGGCGTGTCGTACCAAGAAAGCCGGCCGCGTCGGCAGCCGTCGCCGGTCCATGCAGGCGCAGGTAACTCGCCACCAGCTCCGTCGCCGCCGGGATGTCCGGCGCGGCCGGGATACGCGGGCGCTTCTCCAGCACCGCAAGGGTTGCCGGTGTCACCCCCGGTACGAGCCGGATGCCGGCCAGCGGTGTGGCCAGCCGCATCAGCTGCTCGTGGATGTGGGTGGCCTGGCAGCCCCGGCACCACCGGGTCAGCGCGGCGGGCACGAGCTTGCTGACCGCCGTGCTCGCCGCGCCCTTCGTCATCGGTTTGTCGACAACCTTGCGCATTGCGCGGGCGGCCGTCAGCAGCACCTCGCGCGCGGGCATGCCCGCCGCGGCGACTTCCTTGCGCTGCCACAGCATCCGCGCTTCGGTGTCGGCGTCATCGAGCGGGAACAGTGCCGGGATCAGGCCGGGGACCTCGCTCGCGCGGTGGTAATGCGGCGCTCCCCGATGCGTCCACACCAGAGCAAACCGTCGATCATCCACAAGCGACTCCGCGTGGATCTCTGGCAACCGGGAGGCAAGCGCAAGGCAGGCCGTGTCCCGTTTGGTCATGTCCTGCACGCCGAGGTCGAAAACATCCAACCGAAACGGATCGTGCTCGTCGCGATGCAGGCCGTGCGCGGCGATCCGGTAGGCGAGCACCTGATCGCGGTCGACGTCGAGCACGGCGTACCTCCTAGCTCAGGTCGTAGTCGAATGTGTACGCGATCGTCGTCGAGTTGCCAGCCGCGGTGCCGTGGCCCGAAAGGCCGGCCAGCTCGCCGGTTCCCGAGCCGGGCACCACGGTCCAGTTGTCGGTGATTCCGTCCGGTCCGTAACGCACATCGTGCCGCGCGACGAAGCTGCCCTTGTGCCCGTCGACGCTGCCTTCGATCCGTTCGAGGCCGGGTGCGAGCTGACTGTTGCCGTCGTCGTAGCCCTCGGTGGCGTAGTAGATCAGGTAGTCGCAGCTCGACGTGCCCTCGAGGATCCCGGTGTAGGCGAACGTCGCGTGCACGTGGGCATAGCGGGGCCCGTCGTCCGGGCCGTTCACGACGTGCTCGTCCCAGGTCTGCGTGGTGAAGGTGTTCCCAGTCATGACAGACAGCTTGGCTGGTATACCTGCCATCTTCTGTCAGTTTTTCGGGGCAGAATGAACGGATGCGGGCGAGTAGGTTGCTGTCGGTGCTGCTGCTGTTGCAGAACCGTGGCCGGATGACGGCGGAGGAGCTGGCCGCTGAGCTGGAGGTGTCGGTGCGGACGGTGTATCGCGACATCGAGGCGCTCTCCGAGGCGGGCGTGCCGGTCTACGCCGACAGGGGACGCACCGGCGGTTACCAGCTCGTGGACGGGTACCGTACCCGGCTGACCGGCCTGACCGGGGACGAGGCGCGTTCGCTTGCGCTGGCCGGGTTGCCGGTCGCCGCGGCCGAACTCGGGCTCGGTACCGTGCTGGCCGCCGCGCAGCTCAAGCTGTTCGCCGCGTTGCCGGAGGAGCTGCGCGCCCGTGCCGGGCAGGTCGCCGAACGGTTCTACCTCGACGTCCCCGGCTGGCATAGGGGCATCGAACGGCTCGACCGCCTCGCCGACGTCGCCGATGCGGTGTGGCGGTCGCGCCGGTTACGAGTGCGTTATCGCCGCTGGGACAACAGTGCTGTGGAACGTGTCCTGGAACCGCTCGGGCTGATTCTGAAGGCGGGCAACTGGTATCTCGCGGCGCGTTGCGACGGAGGCGACCGCACCTACCGGGTGTCGCGCATCGACGAGCTCACCGATGCCGGTGAGTTCGTGCGGCCCGCTGGGTTCTACCTCGCCGGGTACTGGCGGGAATGGTCGGAGCAGTTCGAGCGCAGAATGTTTCCCAGAATTGCCTTGGTGCGGCTGTCGCCACTGGGTAGGGACCTCGTACCGTTCTACCTCGGGGCTGTGGGCGCGCGGGCGCTGCGGGAGACTGGCGGCGAACCGGACGAGGACGGCTGGTCGCGGGTGGAGCTGCCGGTCGAGCCGGGCGCCCCCGCGCTCGGCGAGCTGCTGCGCTTCGGCCCGGAGCTGGAGGTGCTGGAGCCAGCCGATCTCAGGGACGAGGTGGCCGACGCGGTGTCGAGGATGGGTGCGCGCTATGGGTGATCTTGACGGTGTCACGATCGGCATCACTGCCGAGCGGCGCGCCGCCGAGTTCATCGGCGCGCTGGAGCGGCATGGCGCCACGGTGTGGCATGCGCCGACAATCCGGATCGTGCCGCTACCCGACGATGAGCGGCTGCGTGCGGCGACGGAGGAGGTCGTCGCCGATGATGTCGACCTCACGGCGATCACCACCGGTGCGGGCTTCCGAGGCTGGCTGTCGGCTGCCGATGGCTGGGGGCTGTCGGACCGGTTGCTCGGCACACTGGAGCGGACCCGGATCTTCGTCCGTGGCCCGAAGGCCAAGGGAGCGGTGCGCGGGCGGGGCCTCACCGAGGAGTGGTCGGCGCCGGGGGAGACCAACCGGGAGCTGTTCGGCCACGTGCTCGCGCAAGGAGTGCGTGGCAGGCGGATCGCGGTGCAGCTACACGGCCAGGCGCTGCCCGAGCACACCGATGCGCTACGCGAAGCCGGTGCGTTGGTGGTCGAGCTGCAGCCGTACCGCTGGCATTGGCCTGCCGATCTGGCACCGGCGCGCCGCCTGATCGACGGCGTGGTCGGCGGTGCGGTCGACGCGCTGGCGTTCACCAGCGCCCCGGCAGCGGCGAACCTGCTGACCGTTGCCCGTGAGTGTGGCCGTTACGACGAGTTCGTCGGCAAGCTCGGCGCGGATGTGGTGTGTGCCTGCGTCGGCCCTGTTACGGCGGCGCCGCTGGCCGAACTCGGCGTACCGACACTCCAACCGGAACGGCAACGCCTCGGCGCCCTCGTGAAGCTGCTGACCGCTGAGTTGAGCCGGTAACCACCGCGCGAGTCCCCCGCTCAGGCTCGCGAGTCCCCCGCTCAGGCTCGCGAGTCCCCCGCTGAGGCACGCGAGTTGCCCGCTCAGGCACGCGAGTTGCGCATTCGAGCGGGCGAGTCCCCCGCTCTGGTGTGCGAGTTGCCCGTTCTGGTGCGTGAGGTGTCCGTTCGGCTGTCGGTGGGGCGGTGACGGCCCGGGGTCTCGCGCGGTCGCTTGGCCAATGGCGTCGCCGGTCGATCGGCGCACCGAGCAGTCAACTGGCGTGCTCCCGCGGGCAACTCGGGCGCCGCAGCGGGGGACTCGCGCACCGGAGTGGGGGACTCGCGCACCGGAGTGGGGGACTCGCCGACCGGGGTGGGGGACTCGCCGACCGGGGTGGGGGACTCGCCGACCGGGGTGGGGGACTCGCGCACGGGAGTGGGGGACTCGCGCACGGGAGTGGGGGACTCGCGCACGGGAGTGGGGGACTCGCGCACGGGAGTGGGGGACTCGCCGACTGGGGCGGGGGACTCGCGCACCGGAGTGGGGGACTCGCCGACCGGGGTGGGGGACTCGCGGACGGAACCGGCGTCGCTCGCTAGCCGGCGTCCAGTTGGCGGAGGCTTTCGCGGCCGGTGTCCTCCTCACTCTTGCCCAGCCGCCAGTAGCCGGTGAAGGTGATCGCCCGCTTGTCGACGCCCCGCTCGCGCACCAGGTGCCTGCGGGTGTACTTGACCATCCCTGCCTCGCCGGAGAGCCACGCATACGGACTGCCCGCCGGGAACCGCGCGGTGCGCAGGGCGTCCAGCACCGCCTCGCCGTGCGGCGCGGCGCCCCTGGGAACCCAGCGGATCTCCACGTCGCCCGCGGTCGGGAAATCCTGCCGGTCGCGCAGGTCGGCGACCTCGATGTAGACCTGTGCGCACACGGACGCGGGCAGCTCGTCGAGGATCGCGCCGATCGCGGGGATCGCCGACTCGTCACCCACCAGCAGCTGCCAGGACGTGCCCGCCGGTACCGAGTACAGGCCGTGCGGGCCCAGCAAGGCGACTTCCTGGCCGATCGCGGCGTTCGCGGCCCAGGTCGACGCCGGTCCGCTGTCGGCGTGGAGCACGAAGTCGATGTCGATCTCGCGCACCTCGGGACGGTGCGCACGGATGGTGTAGGTCCGCATGGGTGGGCGGATGTCATCCGGCATCCCGAGGTAGGTCCGGTACCAGGACGTCACGTCGCCGGCCGCCACCGCCGGCGGCAACTGCGGGCGCGCCTGGCCGGGCAGCGGGAAGAACACCTTGACGTACTGATCGGGCGCGACGCTGACGAAATCGTGCAGGTCCTCGCCGGTGAAGCTGATGCGCCTGAGGTGCGGAGTCAGCTGCTGGAGAGCGCACACGCGGATCGCGCGGTAGGTCAGGGTGGGTGTTGCCGCCGGAGCCTCCTGCACTGTCATTAGGCAAGGCTAACCTATTAACCCTGCCAGTGGTACCGCCGGAGATCGATCCGCTGCCCGTCGGCCAGTACGCCCTCTGCGCGCAGCAGCTCCAGCTGCCGGTGCACCAGGTGCGGTGCGGGAGTGCCGTTCGCGCGCAGCACGCGATGCCAGGGCAGATCGGCGCCGTCCTCGGCGAGGATGCGGCCCACCAGCCGCGGCGTGCGCGCGCCTGCAGCGGCCGCCACGTCACCGTAGGTCGCGACGGTGCCCGGCGGAATCGCGGCCACGATCTCCCGCACTCGCTCGTGCAGTGCCTCGTCCATACCCCACACTCTGGCACGCCCGGTCCGTGGCGCTGCGCGATCCTGTCGGGCCGACATGGTTCCATCGAGGCCGTGAGCAGGAAGGGACTCAAAGCACGTCTCGTGCGCGCACCGGGCGGCCCGCCGCCACCGCGCGCGTGGGATACCGCCGCGGCCACCCTGCTCGCAGCGCCCCGCGGGTTCACCCGCGTGCTGGGCGGCCCCGGCACCGGCAAGACGACGTTGCTCAGCGAACTCGCCGCGGAGCGGGTCCGGCAGGGCGCCGATCTGGAGAACCTGCTCGTGCTCACCACGTCGCGGCGGGCCGCCGACGCCGTGCGCGCGGCGATCACCCGCCTGCTCACCGCCGACCCGCACCATGCCGGCCGGACCATCCGCGAGCCGATGGTCCGGACCGTGCACTCCTACGCCTTCGCCGTGCTGCGCCTGCAAGCCGGACTGTATGACCTGCCCGCACCGCGCCTGCTCTCCGGCGCGGAACAGGACGTGGTCGTACGCGAGCTGCTCGCCGGGGACCTCGACCGGGGCGCGCCCGACTGGCCCGAGACGCTGCGCCCGGCGTTGCCCGTGCCCGGCTTCGCCGAGGAGCTGCGCGACCTGCTGCTGCGCGCGGCTGAGCGCGGTCTCGGCCCTGAGGACCTCATCAAGCTCGGCGGCCAGCAACAGCGCGACGCCTGGATCGCCGCGGGAACCTTCTGGCGGCAGTACGAGGAGGTCACCCTCCTGCAGGGGTCGGGAGGCAACGCGCTCGGCACGCCAGGTGCCCCCGCACTCGACGCAGCCGAGCTCGTCGCGAGCGCTCTCGTCGAGCTGGAGGGCGATCCGGACCTGCTCGCCAGGGAACAGCGGCGCATCCGGCACCTGCTCGTCGATGACGCCCAGCATCTCGATCCCTTGCAGTTCCGGCTGATCCAGCTGCTCGGCAGCGCTGCCGACGACTTCGTGCTCGCCGGCGACCCGGACCAGGCGGTGTTCTCCTTCCGTGGGGCCGATCCGCGCCTGCTCGCCGATGTCGATCATCGTGGCGAGCGCACGATCACACTCACCCGCAGCTACCGAATGACCGCGGCCGTCCACGCCACCGTCTCCCGTGTGGTCACGAACCTTCCCGGCGCACGGTCGTACCGGACCCTGTACCCGGCGGATGACGGGGAGGGCGTCGTGCGCACGAAGCTGCTGCCCACGCCGGCCGCCGAGGCGAGCTGGGTGGTCGACCAGCTGCGCCGCGCGCACCTGCTCGACGGCATCCCGTGGTCGGAGATGGCCGTGCTGGTGCGTTCGCCGGGCCGCTCGTTTCCCGTGCTGCAGCGCGCACTCGGCGCCGCCGGAGTACCGATCGCCTCGGCGACCGAGGAGTTGCCGCTGGCCCGGCAGGCAGGCGTCCGGCCACTGCTGGCGATCCTGCGGCTGGCCACGGAGCCGGACGCGCTCGACGCCGACCTCGCCGAGATGCTGCTCGCCTCACAGCTGGGTGGGGCCGATCCGCTGGCACTGCGGCGCCTGCGGCGTGGGTTGCGCAGGCTCGAACTGGCCGGTGGCGGCGAACGATCCAGCGATGAGCTACTCGTGGAAGCCTTGCGGGACAACGACATCCTGGCCGGTCTCGCCGACGCGGAAGCAGCACCGGTGCGTCGGGTCGGCGGACTGCTCGCCACCGCGCGCGAGGCGGTCACCAGCGGGGCCGGGGTCGAGGACGTGCTCTGGCGGGTCTGGCAGGCCAGCAAGCTGGAGGGCAGGCTGCTGCGGCAGATCGCCCGCGGCGGCTCGCTTGCCGTGCAGGCCGATCGCGATCTCGATGCCGTCGTCGCGCTCTTCCACGCGGCAGGCCGCTATGTCGACCGGCTGCCACGGGCCGGTGTTGCCGGGTTCGCCGAGTACCTGACCTCACAACACATCGCGGGGGACAGCCTCGCGCCGGCAGCCGCCCGCGGTGCCGGGGTCTCGTTGGTCACCGCGCACGGTGCCGCGGGTCGTGAGTGGACAGTCGTTGCAGTCGCCGGTGCCCAGGAGGGCAGCTGGCCGGACCTCCGCCTGCGTGGCACGCTCCTCGGTGTGGAACGGCTGGTCGACCTGCTGTCCGGTGTGGACGATGAGACGGTGTCGGCGACGGCGCCGCTGCTGGCCGAGGAGCGCAGGCTCTTCTACGTGGCCGCCAGCCGGGCCCGCCGCCTGCTGCTGATCAGCGCCGTGCAGGGCGAGGACGAGCAGCCGTCGCGGTTCGTGGACGAGCTGATCGACACCGGCGGCGACGAACCGGGTCCGGATGTGCGCCGCTACACGCGGGAACGCTCGCTCGTGCTCTCCGAGCTGGTCGGCGAGCTGCGCTCGGTGGTGTGCGATCCCGACGCCGAACCACAGCGGCGACAGCTCGCCGTCCGGCAGCTCACGCGCCTGGCGCGGGCGGGGGTGCCGGGTGCGCATCCCGACCAGTGGTACGGGCTGCGCGGGCCGAGTACCGATGCGCCGCTGCGCAGCACTGCTGATCCCATCCGCGTCTCACCCTCCACTGTGGACATCCTGGCCAAGTGCCCGTTGCGCTGGCTACTCGAGCGGCACGGTGGCAGCGATCCGGCGCAGCTCGCCGCGGTGACCGGAACGCTGGTGCACGCGCTCGCGCAGGCGGCGGCCAGCGGTGCCGACAGTGAGCAGCTGAAGGCCGAGCTCGACGCCGCGTGGGCGAAGGTCGACGCGGGTGCGCCGTGGTTCTCCCGGCGCGAGCGCCGCCGGGTCGAGCAGATGGTGCAGAACTTCCTGGCGTGGCTGCACACCAGCCGTACCGAGCTCACCCAGCTCGCCGTGGAGCAGGACATCGAGGTGGAGTTGCCCATGGCCGCCGACGAACTGCGGGTGAAGCTCACCGGACGCGTCGACAGGCTGGAGGTCGACCACCAGGGCAGGCCGGTGATCGTCGATGTCAAGACCAGCAAGACACCGGTCAGCGCCGCGGATGCCGAGAAGCATCCACAGCTGGCCGCCTACCAGCTTGCGCTGCTGCTCGGCGCGTTCGCCGAGCAGGGCAGCGAACCCGGTGGCGCCAGGCTGGTCTACGTTGCCAAGGCGCACAACAAGACCGGTGCGACACAGCGCGCGCAGCCTCCGCTCGACCAGGAGAGCGGCACGCAGTGGCTCGAGCTCGTGCGCCAGGCCGCCGCGGCAACCGCCGGGCCCGAGTACGCCGCTCAGGAGAACGCCGACTGCGACCGCTGCCCCGGCCGCACGTCATGCCCGGTCCGGCCCGAGGGCAGGCAGGTGACGGGGCCGTGAGCGCACTCGTCAGCCCGGCCGAGATCGCGCAGGCACTCGGCCTGCATTCGCCCACCGACGAGCAGGCAGCGGTGATCGCCGCGCCGCCCGAACCCGCACTGGTGGTCGCCGGTGCGGGCGCGGGCAAGACCGAGACGATGGCGGCACGCGTGGTGTGGCTGGTCGCCAACGGGCTGGTCATCCCTGAGCGGGTGCTCGGGCTGACCTTCACCCGCAAGGCCGCGCGCCAGCTCGCCGACCGCGTCCGCGCGCGGTTGCGCCGACTCGCCGGATCCGGCCTGCTCGACCGCGTCGACCCCGGTGGCGAACGCAAGCTCGCGGTGCTCACCGGTGAGCCGACCGTGCTCACCTACCACGCTTACGCGGGGCGACTGCTCGGCGAGCACGGCCTGCGGCTGCCGGTGCAGCCAGGCACACGGATGCTGTCGGAGACCGCGTCCTGGCAGCTGGGGCACCGCGTGGTGTCCACATGGGACAATGACCTGGACACCGACCGCGTGCCGCCGTCGGTCACGGCACAGCTGCTGGGACTGGCCGGTGAGCTGGGGGAGCACCTCGTCGATCCGGAACGGCTGCGGCAGTACACCGAGTGGTTCTGCGGGATCGTGGAGAACGCACCACGAGCGAAGGGTCAGCGGGAGGCGCTGCCCGTGGTGCTGAACGACATCCTCACCGCGCAACGGTTCCGGCTCGCGCTGCTGCCGTTGATCGAGAGTTACCAGCAGCGTAAGCGGGCCGAGGGTGCGCTCGACTTCGCCGACCAGATGTCGCTCGCCGCGCAGCTCGCGGACACCCATCCGGAGGTCGCCGCCGGGGAGCGGGACCGCTACGGCGCCGTACTGCTGGACGAGTACCAGGACACGGGGCACGCCCAGCGCGTCCTGCTGCGCGCGCTGTTCGGCGGGAACACGCCGATGCCAGTCACCGCGGTTGGTGACCCGGCACAGGCCATCTACGGCTGGCGCGGGGCCAGCGCGGCCAACCTGCCGCGGTTCACCACCGACTTCCCCCGGCGTGGTCCCGAAGGGCTCCGGCCCGCGGCCGAGTACGGAATGCTCACCAGCTTCCGCAACCCGCCCGAGGTCCTCACGCTGGCCAACGCCGTCGCGGAACCGTTACGCGCGCAAGGGCTCGGGGTACAGCGGCTGCGGGCACGTGACGGCGCAGGCCCCGCCGACGTGCGCTGCGCGTTGCTGCCTGACGTGCGTTCCGAGCGTGAGTGGCTGGCCGAGGTGATGGCGCAGGCGTGGTTCGACGAACGGGACGCCACCGGCACCCCGCCGACGGCCGCCGTGCTGGTGCGCAGGCGCGCCGACATGGCCCCGATCGCCGCGGCGTTGCGCGCCCGTGGCCTGCCCGTTGAGGTCGTGGGGCTCGGTGGGTTGCTGGACGAACCCGAGGTCGCCGATCTGGTGGCGACCCTGCGCGTGCTGGCCGAACCGCTGTCCGGAACGGCGGCCGCCCGGTTGCTGACGGGTGCGCGCTGGCGCCTGGCGGCAGCCGATCTCGGTGCGCTCTGGCGGCGGGCCGGTGAGCTCTCCGCCGCGCAGGACATGGTCGTCGCCGAGCGTGCGGAGCAGGCCGGGCTCGTCGACGCGCTCGACGACCCCGGCGACCTGCAGCGTTATTCGCCGGAGGGCTACGTACGCATACGGCGGCTGAGCAACGAGCTCGGTGCCCTGCGGCGCAGGCTCGACCAGCCGTTGCCGGAGCTCGTGGCCGATGTCGAACGCACGATGCTGCTCGACGTCGAGGCTCTCGCCAGGCCGGGCAGCGCCGGACGTGCCCACCTGGACGCCTTCGCCGATGTGGTCACCGAGTACGCGGAGAACTCGCCGACCGGCACGCTGCTGTCCTTTTTGGACTACCTGGCCACCGCGGAACACGCCGAGGACGGCCTGCCACCCGGTGAGGTGGAGGTGGTCGCCGACCGCGTGCAGGTCCTCACAGCGCATTCAGCGAAGGGCCTGGAATGGCGCGTGGTCGCCGTGCCGCATCTCGTGCAGGACACCTTTCCCGGCAAGCGCCGTTCGTCGTCGTGGCTGAAAACGGTGCCCGAGCTGCCCGCGGCACTGCGCGGCGACTCGCAGGACCTGCCGGAGCTCCGGCTGCACGGCGGGGAGAACCGCAAGGACGTGCTCGAGGTCTGCACCGACCACGAGGAGCGGTTCGCGGCCCGGCACGCCGAGGAGGAACGCAGGCTCTGCTACGTCGCGCTGACCCGCGCGGAGCACTGCCTGCTCGCCTCCGGGCACTGGTGGAACGAGAGCAGCGCGCGGCCGAAGGGGCCGTCGGCGTTCCTGCTCGAGCTCGCCGAGGTGATCCGGAGCGAGGAGCAGGTCGGCGCGATCGCGCACTGGGCACCGGCGCCAGCAGAGGACGAGGAGAACCCGCTGGTCACCGCCTCCCGCACGGTCAGCTGGCCTGCCGACCCGCTCGGGGATAGACGCGCTGCCGTGCACGAGGGGGCCGAGCTGGTGCTCGCGGCGCTGGAGGAGCTGGACCTGCCGCTGGCCGGTGCCGAGGACGATCCGGACGGCTGGATCGCCGACACCGATGTGCTGCTCGCCGAGCGGGAGCGGGCGGCCACGGTGACCGACGAGATCAGCCTGCCCGGCCAGCTCTCGGTGAGCCAGCTCGTCGAGCTCGCAGGCGAGCCTGCGGCGCTGGCCCGCAAGCTCCGGCGGCCGTTGCCCTTCCCACCCAACGCATTCGCGCGCCGCGGCACCGCCTTCCACGGCTGGCTCGAACGGCGCTTCGGGGGTGAGCGGCTCCTGGAGATCGACGACCTGCCGGGTGCAGCGGATGTCGGCGCGGCGAGCGATGCGGAGCTGGAGGCATTGCAGGAAGCGTTCGAGCGCAGCGCGTGGGCCCAGCGCACACCGCACGAGGTGGAGGTGCCGTTCTCCACCGACATCGACGGGGTGACGGTGCGTGGCCGGATGGACGCCGTGTTCGCCGACCCCGACGGCGGCTGGACGGTGGTCGACTGGAAGACCGGCGCGGTACCCGATGGTGCGAAGTTGCCCGCCCTGTCCGTGCAGCTCGCGGCGTACCGGCTGGCCTGGGCCGGGCTCTCGGGTACACCACTGGAGAAGGTACGGGCGGCGTTCCACTACGTCCGGCACGAGCACACACTGCGGCCGGTCGACCTTCTCGACGCCGACGGGCTGCGCCGGCTGCTGCGATCAATGCCCGGCAGCGACTAGGCTGCGCCACCGTGATCAAGCGCCTCATCCGGCAGCCACTTGCCGACCAACCGGGCCATGCGCTCGTCGGCGTCATCCGGATGCCGGAGACGAAGGTCAGCCCGCTGAACGCCATCGGGCGCCGGGTCGTCGGCGCGTTCCTGTTCCTGTTCGCGGCGGTGCTGATCGTCTACCTCGACCGGGACGGGTACCGGGATGTCAACGGCGACCAACTGTCCTTCCTGGACTGCTTCTACTACGCCACGGTGTCGCTGTCGACCACCGGCTACGGTGACATCACCCCGGTGACCGACACCGCGCGCCTGGTCAACATTGTGGTGATCACCCCACTGCGGGTGATGTTCCTGATCGTGCTGGTCGGGACGACACTGGAGGTGCTGACGGAGCGCTCGCGGCAGGCGCTGCGGATCCAGAAGTGGAGGAACAAGGTGCGCGATCATGTGGTGGTCGTCGGATTCGGCACCAAGGGCCGGTCAGCGGTCAACGCGCTGCTCGCCGAGGAGAACGCCGAGCCGGGCCAGATCGTCGTGGTGGACACCGACCAGCAGGCGCTCGACGCGGCCAGCGCGCTCGGGTTGATCACCGTGCACGGCTCCGCGACGAAGTCCGATGTGTTGCGTGTTGCGGGGGCGCAGCGGGCGCGCGCGGTCGTCATCGCGCCGAACCGGGACGACACCGCCGTACTCGTCACGCTGACCGCCCGCGAGCTGGCGCCCAAGGCGAGCATTCTCGCGTCGGTGCGGGAGGCGGAGAACGTCCACCTGCTCAAGCAGTCCGGTGCCGACCAGGTCGTGGTGTCCAGCGAGACCGCGGGCCGGTTGCTCGGTATCGCGACGCGCACGCCGCTGGTCGTCGACATGGTGGAGGACCTGCTCACCCCGGAGACCGGGCTGGCGATCGCGGAACGGCCCGTGGAACCGTCCGAGGAAGGCGGCTCACCCCGGCACCTGCCCGACCTGGTGCTGGGGATCGTGCGAGACGGCCGGCTCTACCGGGTGGACGCGCCGGAGGCCGACGCCATCGAGCGCGGCGACCGGCTCCTCTACGTCCGCAAGGTCACCCCGGTGGAGGAGGCCAGCCGCTGATCGCCCCAGTCGGGTGATGTGGCGTGCGTGGCGGCTTTCTGTGCATTGGCAGCGTGATCTGGAACCATTGGCGCCGTGCGGCAGCGAGTGAAGAGACCCGGGCGGCCCATGCCGCCGATGTCCTGGAAGGTACTCGGCGTCGCCGCGGTGACCGGCATCCTCATTGTGTTGCTGAGCTGGTGGAGCGGGCCCTCGCTGTTCGGCACACCGGAGGCGGAGCAGACCCGTACCGTCCGCGCGACCGTCACGCTCCCCGCCGAATGCACCGATCCGGCCGCCGAGGAGACGGTGCGGTTCGAGCTGGACGGCACCACTCGCAACGGAACACTCAGCGGTTGCGGGCATGACCAGGACGAGCAGGTCGAGATCGCCGTGCCTGCCACGGTCGGTGACGGTTTGCTGGAGGTGCAGCTCGCCAGCACTGCGCCCGGCACCACGGACCTCAAACGTCCGATGGGTCTGGCCCTGCTGGTACTCAGCTGCGCCAGCGGCGGTACGTACGCCTTCCTCGTCGCCCGCGGCCCCCGCCGCCCCGCCGCAGTGCTTTAGCTTTGCGGGGGCGACCCCCGCAGCCCCCACGGTGCGAGCTCCTTGGGTTGGCGGGCGTGGTTGCGTTGGGTCGCGACCAGCGTGCGTTTCTGCCCCCAAGGCCACCTTGGTTGCGTTCAACGCAACCAAGGTGGCCTTGGGCGCTGTTCCTGCTCCTGCGTTTCCTGCGCACGGCGTCCCAGG
>NZ_JBEYXW010000009.1:0-174636 GCF_040645195.1 Saccharomonospora sp. NPDC046836 | reverse complement strand
GGCCATGCGCCACGGGGTGCTGCCCCGGACGTTGCACATCGACCGGCCCTCCACCCACGTGGATTGGTCGGCCGGGGCCGTGGAGTTGCTGACCGCGGCCAGACCATGGCCCGGCACACCGGATCGGCCGAGAAGAGCCGGGGTGTCGTCGTTCGGGGTCAGTGGCACCAACGCACACCTCATCCTCGAGCAGGCACCCGACGAGGAGGCGGCCGCTACCACCGATCGCGGTGCCGACGGGGTGGTGCCGTGGGTCGTGTCGGCGCGGTCGGCGGCGGCGCTGCGGGCGCAGGCCCGGAACCTCCGCGAGTTCGCTGCCGGTCAACCAGACCTGGAAGTCGGCGACGTCGGCTGGTCGCTGGTGTCGAGCCGGTCGCGGTTCGAGCACCGTGCGGTGGTGCTGGGGCGTGACCGGCAGGAGTTGCTCGACGGCTTGGCGTCGGTGAGTGACGGCGCGGAATCCGCCTCGGTGGTGCGTGGCGTCGCCGAAGAGCCCGGTGGCGTGGTCTTCCTGTTCCCCGGGCAGGGCGCGCCGTGGGCCGGCGTGGCCAGGCAGTTGTGCGACGTCTTCCCCGCCTTCGCCCAGAGCCTCGACGAGATCTGCGAACGCTTCGACGCGCACCTCCCGTATGCGCTCAAACCCCTGCTCCTCGCGCCGGCGGAACAGCCCGTCGGGCGAACCGACATCACGCAGCCGGCGTTGTTCGCCATCCAGATCAGCCTGTGCCGGCTCATGCAGCGGTTCTGCCCGCAGCCGAGCCACCTGATCGGTCACTCTGTCGGTGAGATCGCCGCGGCCCACGTCTCCGGAGCCCTCGATCTGGACGGCGCGGTCAGGCTCGTGGCCGCACGCGGACAGGCCATGCAGGCGGTCGGCGAACGCGGCGCCATGCTGGCGGTGCGCGCACACGAGGACGAGGTCAGCGCGCTGCTCCGCCAGTACGAGGGTGTCGGCATCGCCGCGGTCAACGGGCCGGATTCGGTGGTGGTCTCGGGTCGCCGCGACGTGGTCCTCGACCTCCGGGAGAAGTTCGTCGCGGATGGCACGTCGGCGAAGCTGCTCGGCGTCGATCAGGCGTTCCACTCGCCCCTCATGGACCCGGTCCTGGCCGACTTCGCGGGATCGATCGACGAACTGCCTGCGGGCCGGTTGTCGATCCCCCTCGTCTCGACCTCGCTGGGCCGCGAGGCCACGCTCGAGGAGCTGACGTCCGTCGCGCACTGGGTGCACCACGTCCGCGCCCCCGTTCGCTTCTTCGACGCGGTGCGGCACGCACGGGCGGCCGGTGCGAACATCTTCCTCGAGGTGGGGCCCGGCGCGACGCTCGCGAGCATCACCAAGGAAGCCCTGGCCGGCGATGGCGTACCCGAGGCGCTGGTCCTGTCCTCGTCACGGCGCGACCGCGGGGCGGTGGACGCCGTGGTCGGCGCGCTGGCCCACTTGCACGTCCGGGGTGTCGAGGTGGACTGGGGCGCCCTGTTCGGCCCACGCCAACGCGTGGACCTGCCGACGTACGCGTTCCAGCGGCAGCGGTACTGGCTGGACTTCCAGGCCGGGCCGGGTGGTGGGGGCCTGGGTTCCGCCGGGCTGTCGGCCACGGAACACCCGCTGGTGAGCGCCGTGGTGGAGCATCCCGGCACCGGAGAGATCGTCTTCACCGGGGTGTGGTCCCAGCGGACCCACGGCTGGCTGGCCGATCACGTCGTGCTGGGCGCGGTCGTCGTACCGGCGACGGTCTACCTGGACCTGGCGCTGTGGGCGGGGGAGTTCGCGGACTGCGCGGTGATCGAGGAGCTCTCCCTGGAGGTTCCCCTGGTTCTTCCCCGTGACGGCGGCATGCAGGTGCGGATCGTCGTCGGCGCGGCGGACGAGGCAGGGCGCAGCTGCCTGACCATGTACTCGCGCCCCCATGGTGACGGCCAGGGCCGGTGGACGAGAGGCGGGTGGACCCGCCACGCGACCGGGAGCCTGTCGTCCAGCGCGCCGCAGCGCACCGACGACGTACGTTCGCTGGCCGTCTGGCCACCGGCCGGGGCGACCCGACTCGACCTCGACGGTCTCCACGACGCCTTCGCCACGGCGGGCTACGACTACGGTCCGGCCTTCCGCGGGCTGCGGGAAGTGTGGCGGCGCGGCGATGATCTCTACGCGTCGGCCACGCTGCCGGTGACCGCCGACGGTCCGGCAGGTGGCGGGTTCGTCCTCCACCCGGCGTTGTTCGACGCCGCGCTGCACGCGATGGTGGCGGGCGGTGTCCTCGAGGTGGGAGACGGCCAGGTGTGGCTGCCGTTCTCGTGGTCCGGGGTGACCCTGACCGGCGCGTGCGGGCCGGGCTTGCGGGTCCGGATCTCACCGGCGGGCGACGGCGTCGTCGCGGTGACGGCCGCCGACGAGCAAGGCCGCGAGATCGCGCACGTCGGGGCGTTGACGTTGCGGCCGGCGAATGCGCTGCCGCACTCGGTGCGTGGCGGGCAGGAGCGCTCGCTGTTCGCCCTGGAATGGCGGCCGGTCCAGCCAGGCGAGCGGGAAACTCACCGCGGGCGGTGGTGCGTTCTCGGTGCGAAGAACGGCCTGGCCGGGCGAGTAGCGGCGGCCGGCGACCAGAGCGTCGTGCTCATCGAGTCCCTGGACGATGTGCCGGGGGAGTGCCCCCGGCACATCGTTCTCTGCCTGGACGATCTCTACCTCGCCGACATCGAGCTGACCGCCGCGGTCGGCGACGCCACCACCCGGGTGCTTGCCTGCGTCCAGCGGTTCCTCGCCGAGGAGCAGCTCGCCGGAGCCGCGCTGGTGGTGCTCACCCGCCTGGCCCTCGACACCGGCGGCGGGGAGAAGGTCGAAAGCCTCCCCGGCGCATCCGTGTGGGGCTTGGTCCGGTCCGCCCGGACCGAGCACCCCGGCCGGTTCCGGCTGGTGGACATCGACGACGACGAAGCGTCTCTGACGCGACTCCCGGACGCGCTCGCCGTCGACGAGGACCAGCTGGCAGTACGAGGCGGCGCGTACCTCGTCCCCCGCATGACGCGGGCCGCACCCCCGAGCGGGCAACTCCCACCACCGCCGGCCGGCGCACACCGGCTGGGCCTCCGAAGCCAGGGGACGCTGGAGAACCTGGCCTGGACTCCCTGCCCCGAGGTGGAGGCGCCGCTGAGCGGTGGGCAGGTGCGTATCGCCGTGCACGCCGCCGGGCTCAACTTCCGGGACGTGACGATCGCCCTCGGGCTGGTGGCGGGGACAGCCCTCGGTGCCGGGCTCGGCGGTGAGGGTGCCGGAACGGTGCTGGAGGTCGCCGGCGACGTCAAGAACCTGTCGCCGGGTGACCGGGTGATGGGCATCTTCCCGGGCGCCTTCGGCCGGGTGGCCGTGGCCGATCACCGCATGATCCTGCCCATTCCCGGCGCATGGAGCTACGCCGAGGCGGCGTCCGTGCCGGCCGCCTTCCTCACCGCCTACTACGCGCTCCACCACGTGCGGCACCTCGCGAGGGGGCAGCGGATTCTCATCCACGCCGCCGCGGGCGGTGTCGGCCTGGCCGCCGTCGCGCTGGCGAAACACGCCGGTGCCGAGATCTACGCGACCGCCAGCCCGGCCAAGTGGCAAACCCTGCGCGACCTGGGACTGGACGACGACCACCTGGCGTCGTCGCGGGATCTGGACTTCGCGGGCAAATTCCTGGAAACCTCCGGCGGTCGCGGGGTGGATGTCGTGCTGAACTCCCTCGCGCACGCCTTCGTCGACGCCTCGCTGACGCTGCTCCCCGAAGGCGGGAGCTTCATCGAGATGGGGAAGACCGATATCCGCGATCCCCGCCGGATCGCGGCCGATCACCCCGGCGTCGACTACCGGGCCTTCGACCTCTACGAGGCCGGCCCGGACCTGATCAACGAGATGTTCCGGGCCGTCATGGCGCTGTTCGCCGGCGGGCGGGTGCACCTCAACCCCATCTCCGTCCGGCACATCCGCGACGTGCGCCACGCTTTCCGCGAGATGAGCCGAGGCCGCCACACCGGGAAGCTGGTCCTCGAGGTGGGCGACGGCTTCGGCGGTGGGACCGTGCTGGTCACGGGCGGGACCGGGGGAGTGGGTTCGCAGGTGGCGCGGCACCTCGTCGCCGAACACGGGGTGCGGAGCCTAGTGCTGGCGAGCCGCCGGGGCATGGCCGCCGACGGCGCCGCCGAACTGGTCTCAGACCTGGAGAAGGCGGGCGCGGCAGTCAAGGTCACGGCATGCGATGTCGCGGACCCGGCCGCCGTGGCGGCCGTGCTCGCCGACATGCCCGGTGGATACCCGCTGACGGCGATCGTGCACGCGGCGGGTGTGCTCGCGGACGGCACGGTGGCGTCGCTGACGACGGAGAGCGTCGAACGGGTGCTGCGCCCCAAGGTCGGCGGTGCGGTCAACCTGCACGAGCTGACCAGGGACCGCACCCTGTCGGCGTTCATCCAGTTCTCCGCCTTCGCGGGCACGCTCGGCACCCCGGGACAGGCGAACTACGCCGCGGCCAACGGGTTCCTGGACGGTCTGGCGGCACAACGCCGGGCGTCCGGACGGGCAGGCACCTCGCTGTGCTGGGGCTGGTGGCACCAGGACGGCGGCATGACCGGGGACCTGGCCCAGGCCAGCCGCTCGCGGATCCGGCGGCTGGGCATCGCCCCGATGGCGGCACCCGAGGCACTGGCCCTGTTCGACGCGGCGTGCGCGATCGGCGCGCCGGTCCTCATCCCGGCCCGGCTGGACGTCAGCGCCCTGCGGAACTCGACCGGCGGCGAACTGCCGCACCTGCTGCGCGATCTCACCGGCAGCGGCGGTCCACGCCGGAACGGGGCGAGCAAGTCCAGGGACGGCGGCCTGTCCGCCAGGCTCGCCGCGTTGCCGGCGGAGGAGGCCGGGGCGGCTGTGGTGGACTGGGTCCGCGATCACGTCGCCACGGTTCTCGGGCACCCCGCCGGTGCCGTCGTCGAGGCCGATCTGTCGTTCACCCACCTCGGGCTCGACTCGCTGACCTCGGTCGAACTGTGCGGCCGCCTGGGTTCCTCGACCGGACTGCGCCTGCCGTCGACCGTCGTCTTCAACTACCCGACCCCCCGCGAGCTGGGTGAGCACATCTTCAGCCTGCTGCGCCCGGCCCCGGGTGCCAGGGACGCCGGGATCCCGGAGGCGCCGCGGGCGCACACGGACGAACTGGCGGACCTGGACCTGGACGCACTCGTCGACCTGGCGCTGAACGAGAGGGGCAGCTGACATGACCGACTCGGCGGATCGGGTCGAACGGGCGCTCCGCGCGCTGTTGGCGGAGCGCGACCAGTTGCGGCAGGAGAACGACGCACTGAGGGCCGGCCGCGCCGAGCCGATCGCCGTGGTCGCGATGGCGTGCCGCTACCCGGGCGGGGTGTCCTCTCCCGAGGAGTTGTGGGACGTGGTCCGCGGTGGCCGGGATGTCGTGACCGAGTTCCCGGACGACCGGGGGTGGCGGGACGTGTACGACCCGGACCCCGACGCCGCCGGCAGCTCGTACACGCGCCACGGCGGTTTCCTGACGGACGTGGCCGGCTTCGACGCGGACTTCTTCGGCATCAGCCCCCGTGAGGCGCTGGCGGTCGATCCGCAGCACCGGCTGCTGCTGGAGACGTCGTGGGAGGTCTTCGAGCGGGCGGGCATCCTGCCCGCCGAGGTGCGGGGGACCGGCGTCGGTGTCTTCACCGGGGTGAGCTCGTCGGAGTACGGGGTGCGGTTCCTGGCGGCGGGCAACGACGAGCTGGAGGGCTACCTGCTGCACGGCAGCGCGCAGAGCCTCGCGGCCGGCCGGGTGGCGTACGAGCTGGGGCTGACCGGGCCGGCGGTCGTCGTGGACACGGCCTGTTCGTCCTCGCTGGTGGCGATGCACCTGGCGGCGCAGTCCCTGCGTCTGGGGGAGTGTTCGCTCGCGCTGGCCGGCGGAGTGTCGGTGATACCCACGCCCGCGCTCTTCGTGGAGTTCTCCCGGCAGCGGGCGGTGTCGGCCGACGGCCGGTGCAGGTCCTTCGCGGATAGCGCGGACGGCACCGGCTGGGCGGAGGGGGCCGGGGTGCTGCTGCTGGAGCGGTTGTCCGACGCCCGCCGCAACGGGCACCCGGTGCTGGCCGTCGTCCGGGGCTCCGCCGTGAACCAGGACGGCGCCAGCAACGGGCTGACCGCGCCCAGCGGACTCGCGCAGGAGAAGGTGATCCGCCAGGCACTGGCGAACGCCGGGGTCGCGCCCGCCGGGGTGGACGTGGTCGAGGCCCACGGCACCGGAACCAAGCTCGGCGACCCCGTCGAGGCGCACGCCCTGCTGGCGGCCTACGGAACGGACCGCGCGCCGGACCGGCCGCTGTGGCTGGGGTCCCTGAAGTCGAACCTCGGTCACACCCAGGCCGCGGCCGGCGTGGCCGGGGTCATCAAGGTGGTGCAGGCCATGCACCACGGTGTGCTGCCGAAGACCTTGCACGTGGTGACGCCGTCCCGGCACGTGGACTGGTCCCGCGGCGCGGTCGAACTGCTGACGCGGGAGCGGGAGTGGACCCGGGCGGACGGTCCGCGGCGGGCCGGGGTGTCGTCGTTCGGGGTCAGCGGCACCAACGCGCACCTGATCCTCGAAGAGCCCGCGCGGGACCAAGCCGGCGAACCGGCGGGCCGGCGCGGTCCTGTGCTCGGCGAGCTGGTGCCGTGGGCGGTCTCCGGCAAGGGCGCGGCGGCCTTGGCGGGGCAGGCGGAGAAGCTGCGCGCGTTCGCCGTCGCCGCACCAGAGGTGGACATCGCCGACATCGGCTGGTCCCTGGTGTCGGGCCGGACGCACTTCCCGCATCGCGCGGTCGTGCTGGGCCGCGACCGGGACGAGTTGCTGAGCGGGCTGGCGTCGTTGCGTGACGGCGCCGAGTCCGCCGGGGTGGCGCACGGTGTCGCCAGTAACCCGGGCGGGGTGGTCTTCGTCTTCCCCGGGCAGGGGTCGCAGTGGGCAGGCATGGGCCGGGAGCTCTACGACACCTTCCCGGTCTTCGCGCGGGCACTGGACGAGTGCGCCGCGGCTCTGGCCGAATGGGTCGATTGGCCGCTGCTCGACGTGCTGCGCGGCGTGCCGGGAGCGCCGGAACTGGACCGGGTGGACGTGGTTCAGCCGACGTTGTTCTCGGTGATGGTCGCCATGGCCGCGCTGTGGCGCTCCTGGGGGGTGGAGCCGGCGGCGGTGGTGGGGCACAGCCAGGGCGAGATAGCCGCCGCCTGCGTCTGCGGTGCGTTGTCGCTGCGGGACGCCACCAAGGTCGTGGCGTTGCGCAGCAAGGCCTTGGTCGCTCTGACCGGTCGCGGCGGCATGGCCTCGGTCGCGCAGGCCGAGGACCTCGTCGCGGCGCGGCTAGCACCGTGGCAGGACCGGGTGTGCATTGCCGTGGTCAACGGACCCAGCTCGGTGGTGGTGTCCGGGGAACCGGGCGCACTCGACGAGTTCGTCGAGAAGATGACGGCCGAAGGCGTGCCGGCGCGGCGGATCGCGGTGGATTACGCCTCCCATTCACCCCAGGTGGCCCAGATCCGCGACCAGGTGATCGAACCCCTGTCCGGCGTGCGCCCGGCGACGTCGGCGCTGCCGTTCTACTCGACCTTGCGCGGCCACCGGATCGACACCGCGGAGCTGACCGGCGACTACTGGTACCGCAACCTGCGGGAGGGGGTCCGCTTCGAATCCGCCGTCCGGCGGCTGGTCGCGGACGGCCACCGGGTGTTCGTCGAGATGAGCCCGCACCCCGTGCTGGCCGCGCCGGTGCAGGAGATCACCGAGGACGTCGACGGCGCGGTGGTCCTGTCTTCGACGCGGCGGGGCGGGGGAGAGGTGGCGGCCGTCGCCGGCTCGCTGGCGCGACTGCACGTCCACGGTGGATCCGTCGACTGGGCCGCGGTCTTCGGGACGCGGCGGCGGGTGGAGCTGCCGACGTACGCGTTCCAGCGGAAGCGGTACTGGCTGACTTCCTCGCCCACGGCGGCGGCGGTGGTGGCGGCGCCCCCGCCCGACGACGAGCACCCCGTCTCCCTGGCGGACCGGATCGCCACCCTCCCGCACGGTGACGGGACGGCACTCGTGCTGGACCACGTCCTGCGGAAGGTCGCCGTCGTGCTCGGCCACCCCGCGGGCGAGACCTTGGACCCCGACCAGGAGTTCAAGCTCCTCGGCTTCGACTCGCTGCTGTCGGTGGAGCTGAGCAAGCGCCTGGCCGCGTCGACCGGGCTCAAGCTGAAGGCGACGCTGGTGCTGCGGTACCCGTCACCGAGACTGATCGCCGGGCACCTCATGTCCTTGCTGGCCGGCCGCGATCGGCCGTGATCCCTGTGCCCGGAACGCTTTCCGCCCGGTCGGACCGTCCTGTCGACAGGACACCGCGAGTTCTCCGAGGAGATGGTCTGTGTGCGTTCGCTCAGTGCGTCGTCCGCGCAGCGAGGCTTGTGGCTGGCGCAGAGGATGTCCCCGGACACGTTGAACCACCCGCTGTTCCTGTGGGACGTGGACGGTGAGCTGGACACGGCCATCATGGCCGCGGCGTTCCGCCACGTGCTCGCCGAGGCGGAGGTGCTGCGGGCCGGCTTCGCCGACGACGGCGGCGAGCTGCGGCTGGTGCCCAGGGAGCCGGCGGACTGGGAGCCGTTCCTCCTGGACCTGCGCGACGCGGCCGATCCCGAGCAGGCGGCCCGCGAGGCGCTGGCTGACCTGGTGGGGCAGCCGTTCGACCTGGAGCGCGACGTACTGCTGAGGCTGGGTGTGGTCCGGCTCGCGGCGGCCCGCTCGCTCGTGGTGATCGCCTACCACCACCTCGTGTCGGACGGGTACGGCGCGGGAAACCTGCTGTCGCGGCGCCTCGCGGACGTGTACACGGCGATGGAGCGGGGCACGCGGATACCGGACCTGCCCCAGCCGTGGACCGCCGAGCCGTTCGCGGCCGAGGCAGCGGCGTACCGCGCCTCCCCGGCGTTCGCCGAGGACACGGAGTTCTGGCGCACCTACCTGACCGGCGCGCCCGCACCCGCGCGGATCCCGCCGGTCGCCCAGTCCGACGCGGCGCGGTCGGCCCTGTCCGAACCGGTGAGCAGCGCCGACCGCTGGTCGGAGCTGGCCGGCGCCATCGGCATGACGAGCCGGACGCTGACCGTCACGCGTGCCGAGGCGGACGCGTGGACCGAGGCGGCGAAGTCCATGGGCGTGTGGATGTCGTCGCTGCTGGCCGGGGCGGTGGCGGTGTACCTGCGGCACCGCTGCGATCGTCCCGAGCTCCTCTTTTCGCTGGCCGTGGGCAACCGGGCCGGAGCGGCGAGCCAGGTGCCCGGCCTGGCGGTGAACGTGGTCCCGGTCCGGGCGCGCGTGCCGCTCGGCGCGAGCTTCACCGAGATCGTCGAGGCGGTCATCGACGAGACGTACGCGATCGCCGGTCACACCGCCTGCCACTACTCCGACATCCAGCGCGTGAGCGGAGCCGTCCTGAGCGGCCGCAGCTGTTTCGGTGCCCTCCTCAACGTCGTCGAGCTCGGGGATCAGCTCCACTTCGCCGGCCACCCGGCGCGCCACGTGAGCGCGACGATCGGGGCTTTCGACGAACTGACGGTCACCACCTACACCGACGGCAGCGCCGACAGCGACCTGTTCCTCCGGCTCGACGCCCCCGCGGGCCTGTACTCCCGTGCGGAGCTGCGGTTCCTCGGCGAGGAGCTGATCGCGTTCATCCACGGCCTGGTAGCCGCCCACGCACAGCCGGTCGGTGCCGTGGACGTGCTGAGCACCGCCGAACGGGACCGGGTGCTGCCCGCGCCGGACCACGCGGAGGCGGTGGTTCCGGGTGCAACGGTTCCGGAGCTGTTCGCCCGGCAGGTGCAGCGGACTCCCGACGCCGTCGCGGTGGTGGCCGGGGACTCGGCGGTCTCGTACCGGGTGCTGGACGAGCGGTCGAGCCTCGTGGCCGCGGCGCTGCGACGCAGGCAGGTCCGAGCCGAGACGGTTGTGGCGGTGGCGATGCCTCGATCGGCGGACCTGGCCGTCGCCCTGCTCGCGGTGGTGAAAACGGGCGCGGCCTACCTGCTGATCGATCCCGCGTCGCCCGCGGGCCGGATCCGGTCGATGGTCGCCGAATCCTCGGCGCGCGTGCTGATCACCGGTGCGACGGCGGCCGGGGCGTCGCTCGCCGAGCCGGACGTGCCGGTGATCCCGTTCGCCGACCTCTGCGCGGATTCCGGTGGTGTACCTGAGATCCCGGCCTCTCCGCGGGAGGACAACCTGGTGGCCGTGCTGCCCGGCTCCGGTGCGGCCACCGGCGTCGAGGTGACGCACCGGAACCTGCGGCGGCTGGTCACCGACCGCGGCCCGCACACCGTGCTGTGGCACTCCCCGCACAGCGGCGACGGGTTCGCCGTCGAATGGTGGGGGTCCGTGCTGACCGGCGGACGGGTGGTGGTAGCCACGCCGGGAGAGCCGGACGCCGACGCGCTGACCGGGATGCGCACGGCGAACGGCATCTCCGCGATGTGGCTGCCCGTCGGCCTGTTCTCGGCGATCGCGGCGGAACGCCCCGCGTGGTTCGCCGGGCTGCGCGAGGTGTGGACCGGTGGTGACCGGGTGCCCGCGGCCGCCGTGCGGCGGGTGCGGGACGCCTGCCCCGAGCTCACGATCGTCGTCGAGCACGGTTCGGCGGAGACGGCAGTTCTCAACCTGCCGGGCGAGGACGAACCGGGTGACACGGCTTTCCACGTGCTGGGGCCGGGTTTGACGCCGGTCCCCGCGGGCGTGGCCGGTGAGCTGTACGTGGCCGGGTCCGGCGTGGCGCGTGGCTACCGCGGGCGGCCGGGGCTGACCGCGGAACGGTTCGTCCCGTGCCCGTTCGGTGCGCCCGGCGGGCTCATGTACCGGACCGGCGACCGGGTCCGGTGGGGCACCGGCGGCCACCTGGACCACGTCGGCCGGACCGGCGGCCAGGCCGAGATCCGCGGCGAGCTGGTCGAGCCCGCCCGGATCGAGGAGGTACTGGCCGAGCACCCCGGGCTGGCCCGGTCGGTGGTGGTCGCCAGGGAGGACGCCGCCGGGCAGCAGCGGCTGGTGGCCTATGTGGTCCCGGTGCGCGACCACGGCCCCTCCGTGGCCGAGCTCCGCCGGTTCGCCGCGGAACGCCTGCCGGAAACCATGGTGCCCTCGGTGTTCGACGTGGTGGAGCACCTGCCGGCGACACCCGGCGGGAGGGTGGACCGGGCGCTGCTGCCGGACCCCGTGTTCGACGACCGGCCGCACCGGGCCCCGCGCGACCATCCCGAGCAGGTGCTGGCCGAGGCGTTCGCCGAGGTGCTCGAGCTGAACCGGGCGGTGGGCATCGACGAGGACTTCTTCGATCTCGGTGGCAACTCGCTGCGCGCGATCCGGCTGGTCGGCCTGATCCGGACGACGTTGAACCTCGAGCTCTCCATCCGGACGTTGTTCGCGGCACGCACCATCGCCGGCCTGTCGGACAGACGGAAGGACCTCGCCGCGTCGAGCAGGCCCGCGCTGCGGCGCCGGACGAGGAACGGCGAAATGCTCTGAGCGTTCGTCCTTTGCCTAGTGCCGGTCAAGACTGCCCGGGGAAGCGATCCGGGGATATCGTCATTCCAGCCCTCGCCCATCAATTGTATGGCTTTCTTGGAGAGAGCAAACACTGGTCGGAAACGCGAACTCCGTGCACTCTGCAGCCATGCCAGCGGGAGAATTCTCTATGAGTGATCGAGGACCTGAGATCTACGATGTGGCCGGCATCGGGTTCGGCCCGGCCAATCTGTCGCTGGCCATCGCCATCGAGGAGTACGGGGCGAGTCGGCCGGGAAAGGGGATCAGCAGCCTCTTCTTCGAACGTCAGGCTTCTTTCGGCTGGCACCGCAACATGTTGCTTCCATCGGCGACGATGCAGATATCCTTTCTCAAGGACCTGGTCACCATCCGGAATCCGACGTCGAGTTTCAGCTTCGTCGCGTACCTGCACGCGTCGGGGCGGCTCCCGCAGTTCGTCAACAAGCAGGATTTCTTCCCCACCCGCCGCGAGTTCCACTCCTACCTCGAGTGGGCGCAGGCGCGGGTGTCCGACCGCATCGCCTACGGCTCGGAGGTCACGTCGATCCGGCTGCCGGCCGGCGAGGCCGCGGAAGCGCCGGACCACCTGCTGCTGGAGATCGCGGACGACACCGGCCGCCGCGTGATCAAGGCGCGGAACGTGGTGATCTCGACCGGGTTGGTCCCGAGCCTGCCCGAGGGGACCGAGCGTGACGAACGTGTGTGGCACAGCTGCGATTTCCTGGAGCAGTACCGGCGGATGGACCCCAGGACCCTGCGCCGGGTCGCGGTGGCGGGCGCCGGCCAGAGCGCAGCCGAGATCACCCGGTTCCTCTACGACGAACTGCCCCACGCCCAGGTGTACGCGGTCACCCCGTCCTACGGCTACTCCGTCGCCGACGACACGCCTTTCGCGAACCAGGTCTTCGACCAACCGGCCGTCGACGACTACTACTTCGGCACCGAGCAGACGCGCGAGGCGTTCTGGCGGTACCACCGCAACACCAACTACTCGGTCGTCGACGACGAGGTGATCAGGGAGCTGTACCGCAGGTCCTACGACGACGACGTGCTCGGGGTCAGGCGCCTGCGGTTCCTCAACCTGACCAGGGTCACCGGTGCCAAACGCGCGGGCGAGGAGACCCGGATCTCGCTACAGGTGGGGGAGGACGGCGAGGTGCGTGAACTCGACGTCGACGCGCTCGTGTGCGCGACCGGCTACCGCGCGATGGAGCCCGCCGGGCTGCTCGGCGACCTCGATCGGCACTGCCTGCGTGACGAAGCGGACCGGTACCAGGTCGACCGGGACTATCGGCTCGTCACCGTGCCCGAGGTGCGGTGCGGCATCTACCTCCAGGGCGGTACCGAGCACACCCACGGCCTGACCTCCTCACTGCTGTCGACCATCGCCTTGCGAAGCGGCGAGATCGTCGAATCGATCGTCTCCCGGCAGGCCGGGGACAACGTGGACAGTGCCGTTCCGGTCAAGGTCGGGAGCGATCTCCGTTGACCACACTGACGATTCCTTCCGATCCTGATAGGAGGACTCTGTTGCGGAGTCCGGTGGAAGAGCGGTGGATACGCCGCTTCCGTGATGACGCCGGGTGCCAGACGAAGCTCGTCTGCTTCCCGCACGCCGGCGCGGGTGCGAGTGCCTACCGCACCTGGCCCCTGGGACTGCCGTCGAACGTCGGCGTGCTCGCCGTCCGGTACCCGGGCAGGGAGGACCGGTTCGGCGATCCGTTCCCCGCCCGGCTGGAGGCCCTCGCGGACGACATCGCGGGCGCGCTCGGCGATCTGGCCCCCCACCGGCTGGTGTTCTTCGGGCACAGCATGGGTGCCTCGGTGGCGCACGAGGTGGCTCTGCGCTTCCAGGACCAGGGTCGTCCGCCCGCCACGCTGTGCGTCTCCGGCAGGCGGCCGCCGCACGCGCTGGCCGGCCGGCAGATGATCTCCGGCACGGACGAGGAGATCATCGCGCACGTGATGAGCTTCGACGCGAGCGCGTCCGCGGTCTTCGCCGATCGTGGCCTGCGGGAGGTCGTGCTCCCCGCGATCCGCGCCGACTACCGCCTGACCGACGACTATTCCGGCGGCGCCCGGCCGCCGCTCGACTGCCCGGTGTACGGCTACGTCGGGAACCACGATCCCGAAGCGTCCCCGGAGCAGATGCGCCGCTGGGCGGAGACGACGAACGCCGCCTTCCGGCTCCGGGTGCTGCCCGGTGACCACTTCTACCTCAGAGCCAACGCGGCCGCGCTGCTCGCGGACCTGCATGACGTGGTCATATCCGGTCGTAACGGTGTCCTGAGCGACCTCGGCCAAGGGATGGCAGATGGCCAGTGAAGCGACCGCGCTGACCACACCCCGCCGGCTCACTTCACTGTCGGGCGGCACGGCGGATCCGCCGTGCCTGATCGACGCGCTGGCCGCGACCGCGGCGGCGCGGCCGGGCCACGTCGCGGTCCGCGACGAGGACCACGAGCTCACCTACCACGACCTGAGCAGGTGGACCGAGCAGATCGCCGCGCTACTGGCGGACCACGGCATCCGCCCCGGCGACCCGGTGGCCATCACCGGCACGCGAAGCGCCGCGATCGTGGCGGCGATGCTCGCCACCGTGCGCATCGGGGCCACCTACGTGCCGCTAGACGCCGGCTACCCGGTGAAACGGCTCGAGTACATGACGGCCGACAGCGGGGCCAGGATCGTGCTGTGGGCCGGCACCGAACCCGGGTTCGCGACCGGCGTGCCGTCCGTGCGCATACCGCCTGCCGACGACGCGGCCGCGGTGGGAACGCGCGCCCACGCGGCCGTTCTGCGGCAGCCGTGCCGGGCGGACCTGCCGGTGTACATCATCTACACCTCCGGGTCGACCGGCCTGCCCAAGGGCGTCGTGCTGCCGCACCGCAGCATCGACAACATGGCGCACTGGCAGCGCGGTCACTCGGTGCGGCCGGACCTGCGCACCGCCCAGTTCACCCCGCTCAACTTCGACGTGTGGTTCCAGGAGGTCCTCGGCACGCTGGGTGGCGGCGGCACGCTGGTGATCATGCCCGAGCCGCTGCGCCGTGACCCGATCGCGCTGCTCGACTGGCTCGCGGACAACCGGATCGAGCGCCTGTTCCTGCCGTACGTGGCGCTGCACATGCTCACCACCGCCGCGGCCGCCGCGGACTCACTCGACGGTCTCGCGCTGCGGGAGGTGAACCTCGGTGGCGAGCAGCTCGTCTGCACCGCGACCGTCCGGGACTTCTTCCGGCGCCTGCCGGGAAGCCGGCTCAACGTCCACTACGGACAGAGCGAGTCCGCCATGGTCACCGCGCACACGCTCACCGGGCCGCCGGACAGCTGGCCGACGCTGGCGCCGATCGGGCGCCCGCTGCCGGGCTGTCAGGTGTTCGTCGACCCGGTCGACCCCGGCGAACCCGCGGTGGGGGAGCTCCTGGTGGCCGGCCTGCCGCTCTCGATGTGCTACCTCAACCAGCCCCGCCTCACCGCGGTGCGGTACCTCCCGGTCACCGGCGGCGACCGCACCTTCCGCACCGGTGACCTGGTGCGCGTCGAGGACGAGGTCATCCACTACGTCGGCCGTGCCGACCACGAGGTCAAGATCCGCGGCGTCCGGGTGAACCCCCTCGAAGTGGATGCCTGCCTGCTCGAGCAGCCGGGCGTCACGGAAGCGGTCTGCGTTCCGCTCGAGATCACCGAGGGCGCCCGCCAGTTGCGGGCCGCGGTCACCGTCGACGGCGACAGCGTGGGATTCGACCAGGGCCGGGCGCTCGCCGCCCTGGCCGAGCTGCTGCCCGCGCAGGCGGTTCCCGTCTCCATCACCGTCCTGCCGGAACTGCCGCGGACACCGAGCGGCAAGGCGGACCGCAAAGCCGTCGCCCACGCGCTCGCCGGTATGCACCTGCGAGGCCACCGACGCAGACAGGGGTAGGGAATGGATGGCGACTTCGAGACGCGGACGGAACACCAGCTCGCGGAGATCTGGGCCGGTGTGCTCAAGATCGACAAGATCGGGCGCGAGGAGAACTTCTTCAACCTGGGCGGGGATTCACTGCTGGCCACCAAGGTCGTGCTCGCGGCCCGCCGCCGGTGGCAGATCGATTTCACGGTACGGGTGCTGATCGACCGGCCGGTCCTCGCCGACCTGGCCGAGCACATCGACCTGTGGGCGCACCAGGACGCCGGGACACACGCACCCTGAAACCAGCCGGTGCCGGCACGGACAGTACGCACCTCGGCGGGAGGCCGGAAGTTGCTGATCAACAATTTCGCGCAAGAGGGCGGCGACCAGGATCGCAAGAAGGTCGTGCTCGTCGAGATTCCCAGCTACGAGAACATCCTGCCGCTCGCGTCCGGTTACATCCAGGCGTGCGCACAGGAGGACGAGGGAGTGGCGGCGACGCATTCCTTCGAAATCTTCTCCTACCCGGTGAAGGACGACCGGCACAAGCTGCTAGAAGAGCTGGTCGGGAAGTACGCGGACATCTACACGTTCAGTTGCTACATCTGGAACATGAAGCTGATCCGCTGGGTGCTGAAGGAGTTGCGGGAGCGGCAGCCGAACGCCCATTACCTGCTCGGCGGCCCGCAGGTGATGAACCATGCAGCCACCTACCTGGCGGATGCGCCGGAGAACGTGTACGTGTGCAACGGCGAGGGGGAGCGAACGTCGGTGGAGCTGTTCAGGCAGCTCAACAGCGCGGCTCCCGACCTGCGCCAGGTCCCCGGGCTCAGCTTCTGGTCCGGCGGCGAACTCGTCACGACCGAACCCGCGCCGCGGATCGGCGATCTCATGGAGATTCCTTCGCCTTTTCTCACCGGCGTCTTCGATGGTTACGAGTTCAGTCTCGGGATCCTGGAGACCAACCGCGGGTGCCCGTTCCGCTGCAGTTTCTGCTACTGGGGCGCGCGCACCAACTCGAAGGTGATCAAGTTCGAGGAGGACCGGATCAGGGACGAGCTGACCTGGATCAGCGACAACGGGTTCTCCGGCCTCTTCATCGCCGACGCGAACTGGGGGCAGTCACCCCGTGATGTGGCGATGACCGAGCACATCGTCGAGCTCAAAAGGGAAAACGGCTACCCGCTGGTCGTATACATGGCGGCGGCCAAGAACCGGCCGGAGCGCATGGCGCAGATCACCGAGATCTTCGTGCGGGGCGGCCTCATGGTGACCCAGCCGATTTCGCTCCAGACGCTGAACCCCGTGGCGCTCAAGCTCGTCGAGCGGGACAACATTCGCGAGGAGACCTACGTCGAGTTGCAGCGCACGCTGCGGGAAAAGCAGATCAGTTCCTATGTGGAACTGATCTGGCCACTGCCGGGGGAAACCTTCGAGTCCTTCAAGGACGGGTTGACGAAGCTGTGCCGCTCCTATGCCGACACCGTCATCGTCTACCCGGAGCTTCTCCTGAACAACACGCCCATGTACCTGCAGCGGGAACTCTACGGCCTGGTCACGGAACCGGTCCCGAGCGACGTGTCCGAGGCGGAGGTCGTCGTCGGCACGAACTGGGTGTCCAGGGAGGCGTGCTTCGACGGGTACTGGCTGTACAACGCGATGCACACCGTGTACAACATGCGGGGTCTGTTCCTGCTCTCCGGCTACCTCGACGAGGTCGGCATCCTCTCCTACGGCGATTTGTTCGCGAGCGTCGCGCGTTACTTCGAACAGCGGACCGATTCCGAGGTGCTCCAGCTCTTCACCAAGTCCTTGGCCCACCTGGCCAACTACGACGTGCTCGTCAGCGGCAAGATCGGGCACATGATCCTCAGCACCCACCGTGAGGAATTCGACGCGTTGCTGGCCGCCTATGTCCGGTCCCAAGAGTGGTGGTCCGACCCGCTGGCCCGGCAGGCGTTCGAAATGGACCTGCTCGCCCGGCCTTACATCTACCGTGAACCGGTGCGGGTGCCGGACTACGAATTCACCGAGTGCACCGTGCACGGCCTGGGCGACGCCGAGAGTTTCCTCGTGGAGGTCCCCGCCGAGCTGGCCGGGTTGCTGGTGGCGCGCGAGGTGCTCGACGCCGGCGTGCTGGGTGACGCGGCGTCGGGCCGGGTCACGCTGCGCATCAACCACCATGCCCGGCAGAAGATGCCCTACATGCCGCAGCGGAGCCTCGAGCACAACGCCAACTACTGCCACGGCACCGTCCTGCGCTTCCGCGAGATCCTGCCCTTCGTCGAGGTTCACTCACCCGAGGTGGTCGCGACGCGCTGATCCGGCGATCGCACCCCGGCGGCCAGAAAGGAGCCGCGCGTTCTCCGGCCGCCACGCGACAGGCGACCTTCCACCGTGTCGTCGGCCCCACCCGCGGGATCGGGTCAGCGGCTGCTGGCGGTGATGGTGCCTTCGGTGGTGGTGGCGTGGATGTCGAGTTCGGCGGCGGTGCCGTCGTTCCTGAGGGAGTTCTTGATGCGGCCCCCGCCGCCGGCGTCGAGGGTGGCCATGACCCCGGCAGCGGCGCTGACGGAGATGTCGCCGGACAGGGCGTGCAGCACCACCTTGCCGCGCACGGCCTCGCCGATCCGGATGTTGCCCTGCAGCGTGCTGATCTCCGCGGGCCCGCCCAGCCTGCCGACCTCGATGTCGCCGTCCACCACGGTGATGTGGACGCTCGCGGCCTCGTCGATGGTGACCGGGGCTTGCACGCCCTCGAACTTGACGTCGCCGAGCCGTCCGACGGTTCGGAACTCGGTACTGGCCGCCTGCGCGTCGACCCGGGAACCGGTGGGCAAGTGGACCCTCACCTTGACGGAGCCGGAACCGGAACCGCCGCCGAGCAGTCCGGTCGACTGCCAGCGAATCCGCAGGGCGCCATCGCCGTAGTCGACCTTGATCTGCTCGGCCACTTTCACATCGTCGCTCTTCGCGCCGTCCGCGGGCAGGACCTCGACCGCGGTGTCGGCCCGGTCGGTGGCGACGAACTCGATCCGCCCCGCGACGATTTCGACGAGGGCGGAGATCGGGGCTGGGGTATCGAATGTCTGCATCGTGCTCCTTGTCCTGACGGGAACGGCGGAGGGTTCATAATATTGCATAATAGGTATGAGAACTCAAGAATTCGGCGTTGACAGCTTAAGAAAATCAAGGAAGCATGGCGTCGTACCGCGTTGGGAGTGGAGGGGTCGAGGTGGACTGGCAGGAGCTGACGGACCTGACGCGCGGTCAGCCGTTCGTGGTCGAGCGGGTCCGCATCGTCAGCAGTGGGGTGGCGATAGAGGCTCCGTTCGAGCCGCCGCAACTGGCCAAGCTCAGCGTCGACGACCAGGTGTTCGTCACCGCCTTCGTGCGTTCGCACGGTTCGATCAAGGAGATGGAGCGGGTCTTCGGGGTGAGCTACCCGACGGTCAAGGCCCGGCTGAACCGGATCGCCGAGCAGCTCGACTTCGTCGACACGGATCCGGCGCCGACCGGCGCGGACGTCGTCGACCGGCTGCGGCGGGGGGAGATCAGTGCCCGGGAGGCGCTGGACGAGCTGGAGAGGTCCCGATGATCCCGCAGCTGGTGACCTACCGCCAACGCCGTTCCGATGGCCGCTGGCTGCGGCTGTACATCCCCGTCGTACCGGTCGTCCTGGTGCTGTCGCCACTGCTGCTGCTCGGCGTGCTGGCCGGACTGGTCGCCTGCCTCGTCACCGGGGTGAACCCGGTTGGCGCGCTGCGTGGTCTCGGGCAGTTCGTGTGGGCGCTGCCCGGCACCCGGTTCGAGATCGAGGATGGCCGCACGGCTGTGCTGGTCAGCATCAGATGAGTCGCGAAGGAGGGCAATGATGAACGAGCAGCGCCGCCAGGTCCTGCAGATGCTGGCCGATGGCAAGCTCGCCGCCGACGAGGCCGAGCGGCTGATCGATGCCCTTGACCGGGAACGGCCGGTGTCGACGCCGAAGGGCACCACCCGGCCCAAGTACCTGCGCGTGGTGGCGGTGGACACCTCCGGGGACAGCGGGCCGAGCCGGGTCAACATCCGGATCCCGCTCCAGCTGTTGCGTGCCGGGGTCCGCCTCGCGAGCCTCATCCCGCCGGAGGCACTCGTCAAGATCAACAAGGCCTTGGAACGGTCGGGAACACCGATCGACCTGACCGAGCTCAAGCCGCAGAACATCGGGGAGTTCATCGAGCAACTCGGCGAGGTCGACATCGACGTCGACGACGCCGACAGCAGGGTGCAAGTGTTCTGCGAGTGACCAGCGAAGACTCCGCTATCTCCACAACTACACAGCAGAAAGGGCCGTCCGAATGACAGCACAGCATGCGATCCGCGTGCAGGGCCTGGAGAAATCGTACAAGCGGTTGCAGGTGCTGCGCGGCGTGGACTTCGACGTGGCGCGGGGCAGCATCTTCGCCCTTCTCGGCCCGAACGGGGCGGGCAAGACCACGACCATCAAGATCATGTCCACGCTGCTCAAGGCCGACGCGGGTACCGTCACCATCAACGGCTTCGATGTCGTCAAGCAGGCTGGGGAGGTACGGGAGTCCATCAGCCTGACCGGGCAGTTCGCGGCCGTCGACGAGATCCTGACCGGGCGCGAGAACATCGTGCTGGTCGCCGAATTGCGGCATCTCAAGGCCCCGGGAAAGATCGCGGATGATCTGCTTGGCCGTTTTTCGCTGATCGACGCGGCAGGGCGGAGGGTTTCGACGTATTCCGGTGGCATGCGCCGCCGTCTCGACATCGCGATGAGCCTGGTCGGGGAGCCGCCGGTCATCTTCCTCGACGAGCCGACGGCCGGGCTCGATCCCCAGGCGCGCAACGAGGTGTGGCAGTCGGTCAAGGAGCTCGCCGAGCGCGGCACGACGGTGCTGCTCACGACGCAGTACCTGGAGGAGGCCGAAAAGCTGGCCGACCGGATCGCGATCCTGCACGGGGGCCGGATCATCGTGAACGGCACCCTCGCCGAGCTCGGGCAAGTGCTCCCGCCCACCCAGGTCGAATACGTCGAGAAGAAGCCGACCCTCGATGACATCTTCCTCGCCATCGTCGGCCGCGACAGCGATGACAGTGCCGTCGATGAGCGCAGCGTCAGCTCGACGAGAAAGGAAAGCTGATGGCCAAGAGTCTTCTCGGCGACACGACCGTCCTGCTGCGTCGATCCCTGCGCCACATCATGCGCAGCCCGGACACCATCATCACGACCGCGGTCATGCCGATCGCGATCATGCTGATGTTCGTCTACGTGTTCGGTGGCGCGATCGAAACGGGGTCGGAGTCGTATGTGAACTTCATGTTGCCCGGTATTCTGCTCATCACCATCGCTTCGGGCATCTCGTACACCGCGTACCGGATCTACGGGGAGATGTCGAGCGGCATTTTCGAGCGACTCCAGTCTCTGCCGATCGTGCGATCGTCCGTGCTGTGGGCCCACGTGCTGACCTCGCTGATCGCCAATCTGATCTCGCTCGTGCTCGTCGTGGGTGTCGCCCTCCTCATGGGCTTCCGCTCGGGGGCGAGCTTTCTGGACTGGCTCGCGGTCGCCGGCGTGCTGCTCCTGTTCACCCTGACCCTGACGTGGATCGCCGTCATTCCCGGCCTTTCCGCGAATTCCCCGGACGGCGCGGGCGCATTCTCCTTCCCGCTCATCTTCCTGCCGTTCGTCAGTTCGGCATTCGTGCCCACCGAAACAATGCCCGGCCCGGTGCGCGCCTTCGCCGAGAACCAGCCGATGACCTCCATCGTCAACACGATTCGCGACCTGTTCGCCCAGAACCCGGTCGGCAACGACATCTGGGTCGCCCTCGCCTGGTGCGTGGGCATCCTCATCGTCGCCTACGCCTTCGCCAGGGTCGTCTACCACCGCAAAATCGCCTGAACGGCGCGCCCCTCACCCCATCACTTCCGACGAACAATCACCGGAGAACTGATCACCCCTCGTGACGGCATGGGTACAGGCCTGCGTTTCCTGTGCCCATGCCGTTCCTTCGACCCAGGATTCACCTGCACCGTGAAGATCAGCTCACCTTGCTACTCGGGGATGGGGTCAGAGTCCTGAGCGCTGCTGTCACCAGGATCTGCTCGGCCCATGCCTCCACCTCGAGGCCGAGTTTGCTCGCCGCCTCGTGGCAGGACTCGAGACTTTCCGCCGCGATCGAGACTCTGAGCAGCACGGTTTCCTCGGGTGAAAGCGCAGCGGTACCTTCGCTGGATTGACTTCTACCTCGTTCCAGTTCGTTGTCATTGGTTCGTTCCAGCATGCTCGTCTTCACCTCGCGACGCAGGCGTTTGGCCGACCATGCGTTCTCCTCGGCCTTGCGCAGCCAGAAGTCCTGTTCGGGTTCCGTGAGGCCTGCCACCTCGGCATGATGGGTGAAGCTGAGCGTGTCCCGGCGGCGAGACAGGGGAAAGCTCCGCGCCACCCACGCGTGATTCCGCAGAGTCTGGTAATCCAGTGACGTGAGCGTGATCGCGTCTTTGTAGCGGCCGTTGAAACTGGCCTCTCCGTACAGGAGCCAGTCGCCAAGGCACCACGCCGACGAGGAATAAATGCCGGACAGGTAGCTGCCGAGCCCCATCCAGTTATCGAATGATATCCTCTTCGGGAGGAGCAGTCCTTGCCTGGTGACAAAGGACGAAATGTCGTAGGCTGCGCTTTTGTTCCGTCTCAAGGAAGGTAGCTTACCCGTTTGCCGATCTGGCAGACCCCCAGTCATCCCAACTCCTCGCACGTAGATTTACTCGGTTTATCGTTGGGGCGTGAGCTAAGCGCGCCTCAGCCTGCCATAACCCCGACACCGGCGGTAGCCGCAGGTACGCTTGCGGCCGGACCTATTGACTATCCGGCCACGCCTGTCGCTGTCGGTCTATCCGCCACCTGCCGGATGGCTATTCAAGATCGTCGCTCAGTCTCCCGCTTTCGCGGATTGCGCGGTGATCTTCGGTTAATGCGCAACTAGTCCATACGGAAGCGGTTGTTGGTCTACTCGGCGCGTGCCGCGCGGACCGGCGAACCCTGATTCCCGGACGCTGTCGGCGAGTGCGGCGGGGGTGGGGTGGCGGTAGAGGTCGCGCAGCGCGAGCGAGCCGTGACCCGCCTTGCGCAGCGCCGTCAGCAGGCGCACCGCGAGCAGCGAGTTGCCGCCCAGTTCGTCGAAGAAGTGCGAGTGCTCGTGCAGATCGCCGCGCAGGACGGACCGCCACAGTGCGACCATCGCGCCGACGGGGGAGTCGGGGCGGGCGGCCGATCCGGCGGGGGCGGCAGCGCTGGGTAGTGCCCCGCGGTCGAGCTTCCCGTTGCCGGTCAACGGGAGAACGGGAAGTGGCACGAGATCGGCCGGAAGCATGTAGTCCGGCAGCACGGCGGCGATCCGGTGCCGGACCGCCCGGGGTTCCGCACCGGCGCGCAGCACGACGTAGGCCACGATGCGCGCGTACTCGGCGCCGCGCTCGCGGTCGAGCACGATCACGGCCGCGTCGGTCACGTCCTGGTCCTCGAGCAGCACGGAGCGGATTTCGCCGAGCTCGACGCGGTGACCGCGGATCTTCACCTGGTCGTCGAGCCTGCCGAGGTGATCGAGCGTGCCGTCCCGGTTCAGCCGGCCGAGGTCGCCACTGCGGTAGAGCCGCTCGCCGCCGACGTCGACGAAGCGTGCCGAGGTCAGCTCGGGGCGGTGGAGGTAGCCGTGGGCGAGGCCCGCGCCGCCGACGTAGATCTCCCCGACCGCGCCGACGGGGAGCGGCCGCCCCCTGCTGTCGCGCACCGACACCGTCCAGCCCGGCAGCGGCCGGCCGACGCAGTGCGTTCTCGGGTGGCGCGCGTCGACGTCGTGGCTGGTGACGTGCACGGTCGTCTCGGTGATGCCGTACATGTTGACCAAGCGGGTGGCCGGCCGGTCCCGCAGCCAGCCGACGACCGCGTGCGGGTCGAGCGCCTCGCCACCGAAGACCACCAGCCGGGGTGCGGGCCCCGCGAACCCCGAGAGCGCGGCGAACGCCGACGGGGTCTGGCTGAGCACGCTCACCTGTTCGCGGACGAGCAAGTCGGCGAACTCCTCCGGCGACCGGGCCGTCAGTGCGGGCACGACGACCAGCCGGCCACCGGTGAGCAGGCAGCCCCAGACCTCCCAGACCGAGAAGTCGAAGGCGGCCGAGTGGACGAAGGTCCAGCTGTCGGCGGGCCCGAGGCCGAGGTCGTCCTCGGTGGCGGTGACCAGGGCCAGGACGTTGCGGTGCGGGACCACCACGCCCTTGGGCTTGCCGGTGGTGCCCGAGGTGTACACGACGTAGGCGGGTGAGTCCGGTGACCGGGCGGGCAGTTCGGCGTCCGATGCGACGTCGAGGTCCTTCGGCCGGAGGGGGTGCTCCGCCGGGAAACCGGAGATGCCGGTCACCACCAGCGCCGCGCCGGAATCCGCCGCCGCGTGGCGCAGGCGCTCGTCGGGTGACTGGACGTCCATCGGGACGTAGGCCGCGCCCGCCTTGAGGACGGCGAGCAGGGCGACCACGAGGTCGACGGTGCGTTTGAGGCACACGCCCACGTACCCGCCCGTCGCGCCGCGGTCGACGAGGACCCTGGCCCACGCGGTGGACCGCGCGTCGAGTTCGCGGTAAGTCAGGCGCCGGGTCGCGTCGCACACCGCGACGGCGTCCGGGTCGCGTGCCACGACGCGCCGGAACGCTTCGTGGATGGTCTCCGCGCCGGCCGGCCCGGGAACCGGTCCCCGGCCGAGCGCGACCACCCGCGCGGCCTCCGCGTGGTCGAGCAGGTCGAGGTCGCCCACCACACGTCCCCCTGGCGCGGCCAGCGCCGCGGCCACACGGGCGGCGTGCCGGGCGAAGTCCTCAGCCAGGTCCGGCGTGAGCCCGTGCTCGTCGTGCGCGTGGCCGCCTGCCGTGGCGCCGGCCGGGAACGGGACGTAGTCCTCGGCGTCGGGCTGCCCCGCCAGCACCACGCAGGGCGGGGGATCGGTGCCGACCGCGCCGGCCAGCGCACCGGCGACCGCGTCGAGAAAGTCCGCCACCGGCTGGCCGTCGTCGACGTCGACGGCCAGTGCCGCGCCCGGCGTGCCGACTCGCACCGAGCGCGTGTGCGTGTACCGCGACAGGGCGATGGCCGCGGCCGCGACGGGCACCACGGGAGCGGGCGGGGCCGTGCCGGTGCCGCCACCCGCGCACCGGTGCGCCTCGGCACGCAGCCCGGCGTGGTCGAGCGCCTTCCTGGCCGCCACCACGACGAGGTCCGCGGTGGCATCGGCGTAGGTGGTCAGCACGGTGCGCACCGGCGGACCGCCGGGGTCGACGGGGCGGCGGGCCTCGCGGTACGGCAGCAGCCGGGCGGTCTCCGCGTCGTGGTGGGCGTCGATGTGCTGGTGCCACTGGACGGCGGCCCGTGCGGCGGCGATCCGCGCCGGGTCGGTCAGGCGCAGGACGAGGCCGTGGTGCAGCTCGCCGTGTGTGGTGCGCGTCGTTCCGTCGGGTGCCGGTGTCATCGGGCGGTGAACCCGCCGTCGACCGTGACCGTGGTGCCGGTGACGTGGCTGGAGTCGTCGCTGGCCAGCCACAGCGCCGCACCGGCCACCTCGGCGGGCTCGACCAGCGCGTTGGTGGGCTGGGCGACGACGAACGCCTGCTCGTGTTCGTCGACGTCGACGTCGAGGCTGCGGGCGATCTCGCCCAGCATCCGGCCGTCGACCGCCGGCGTGTCCCGTACCGAGCCGGGACACAGGGCGTTGACCCGGACGCGGGCTGGTGCGAGGTCCAGCGCGGCGGCCTTCGTGAGTCCGACGAGACCGTGCTTGGCCGCGACGTAGGCGGCGAAGTGCCGGTAGCCCACCAGACCGGCGGTGGAGGCGACGTTGATGATGCTGCCGGTGCGGCGCGCGAGCATGCCGGGCGCGACCGCCCGGATCACCCGCCACGCCCCGGACAGGTCGACGTCCAGCATCAGTGCCCACTCGTCCTCGCTCATGCCGTGCACGGGTTTGCCCGCGGGCGCGGCGATGCCGGCGTTGTTGACCAGCACGTCGATGCGGCCGAACCGGTCGAGCGCCCGGCGGACGGCCGCGTCGACGTCGGCGCGGTCCCGCACGTCGGCCAGCACGCCCAGCGTCGCGGCACCCGCCTGGCGGCACAGCGCCTCGGTTCGGGTGAGCTGGGCTGTCGTGGCCAGCGGGTAGGGCACGCCGGGGACGTCCCCGCCGATGTCGACGAGGACGAGATCCGCACCTTCTTCCGCGAACCGCACGGCGCACTCGCGGCCCAGCCCGCGCCCGGCACCGGTGACGAGGGCCGTTCTGCCGTTCAGCCGCACGACGAGTCCAGCGTGCTCGCGATGACGCCCATGACGGCCTCCGGGTCCTCGGTGAGGTACATGTGGCCACCCGGCAGCTCGGCGTAGGTGAACGAGCCGCTCGTCGCTTCCGCCCACGCCATCGCGTCCTCCCGGGACACCAGCGTGTCCTCGACGCCACGCAGGCAGGTGATGGGTGCGTCGATCGGATGGGGCGACACCGGTTTGTACGACTCGTGCATCGCCACGTCGGCCCGCAGTGTGGGCAGCAGCAGCTCGCGGAACTCGGCAACGTCGAACGCCGGGTGCCGGTAGCCGGCGAGCTCCTCGACCCTGGCGAGGAACTCGCCGGTGTCGAGGTCGGCCGAGCGGGCCGCCCTGCCGCGTGCCGGTGCGGGCGACCCGCTGACGAACACGTGCGACATGGTGATCTCCGTGCGTTCCTCGACGGCGCGCGCCAGCTCGAACGCCAGCACCGCGCCGAGGCTGTGGCCGAAGACCGCGACCGGACGGCGTCCGGCCGCGGCGTTCCGCAGCGCCGTGCCGCGCAGCATCGCCTCCACCGCGGACCGCACATCGCGATGCGGCGGCTCGTCGGTGCGCTCCTCACGCCCTGGCAACTGCACGGGCAGCAGGTCGACCCCGGTGGGTGCCACCTCCTGCCAGGTGCGGAAGAACCCGGCGCCCGCCCCGGCGTAGGGCAGGCACACCACGGGATCGCTCATGCGGTACCGCCTCCGGTCATGCCCGGGTGACCGACTCCGGCCACCCCTTCGGCTCATCCACGCGGGATCAGCGGGGAGGTCGTGGCGTCCTCCCGACCCGACGATCTCGCCGAGGCCGGAGAACGGGTCCGCGGCGAGCGCGGTCCGCTCGTCTGCGCCGAACGCATCGTAGAACGGCACGGACAACAGGGTCTAGATCGTGCAGCCACACCGGAACTCGCCCACCTTGTCCAGCCGCGCGTCCTTCCTAGCGAGGCTGCGCCGTACCGCACGCACCGGGCTGCTCGGCACGGAAGGACGGCATGATCGTGTAGCAGCCGTACTCCAGCGGAAACCGCGTCGAGTCCGCGAGGCAGGTGTCGACGCCGTCCGGCGTTTCGTGGTGGCTGGCCGCGCCGTGCGGGGCGCTCCCGTGCGGCGTCGGCCCGGTCCGTCCACTGTGCTGAGACGGCGCAAAACCGAAAAGTCCACTGAGGACAATCGCGTCGGGCCTGCAACTTGGCGTATGAAATAACGCCAGGACCCTGCCACTGTACGCGTCGGAAGCACGATGAACTGCCAGGTGCTGGGTCGATGCAGACCCGGACGACAGGGCGGAGGTGTACCACCAGCCTCACTTCTCCGCCCGGCCGATCCCGGTGCTGGTGCCGATCGGACTGTCCGTGCTGTTCGTCCCCCTGGGCATCTTCGCGGCCGCGACGAGCAAGGGCGAAGGCCTGGCCGCGATCCGCGCACTCGGCGCCATGATCGTCGGCCTGCCCCTGCGTCCTTCCTATGTGGACTTACCATAGCGGCCGGCGTTCGATGTGCTGCCCTCGTTCTGGCCTCCCGTAGCCTTCCTCGCGGTAGCCGACGGCGTGAGCTGGTGGCCCACCACGCACTGGTCATCAGCCCCCTCTACCGCCGATTCACCCGCGCCAACGAAGAGTGTCGATCGAGGCTTGACCACACGCGTCGCTGTCAGTCGTTATGGCCCGAGGGGTTTGTTGCTGAGTCTGGTTGAATCAGTCAATGGTGATGATGCCACGTCCAGTCGAAGGGCGAGATCGAATAGCTACGGTGTGTAGTTTCCCGTGTGAGCGTGAGGCTGGCCGGTAGGCTCGGCCTCGGTGCGCCCTCCCCCTGGTGATCAGGAGTGGGTGACAGTGAGTTCTGCCGTCTTGTCGACGGTGCTCCCCGGGTACGTGCGTGCTGATGCGGGGACGGTCTCTCCGAGAGGGGGAGTCGAGTCGTGTGCCGGACGGGGTCCCGGTGTGGGGGATGTCGGCGGCGCCGGTTCCGTTGTTGTCGTTCGACACCGCAATCATGGAGGCCACGGGCCGGGTGCGTAACCGCGGCGTGCTGGTCGCGTCGGGCTGCGGTGTGGGGAAGCGTTTGCGGGCGACGGTGGTGGGCCGGTCGGTGGTGATCTAACGGGATCGCCATTGGTCGATGCGGTTGTCGGCGTCGTTGACGCTGTGATGGACGGCGCCGCAGCATGGCCTGTATCCCTGCCGTCATGCGACGGGTCTCCGCGCCGCGGGCGGCACCTCGGCTCTCGCCATGCGTCCGCTGGCCGGCGTTACCAGACCGACCCGGACATAGCCCGTCTCGTCCCACACGTCCGGTAAGCCGTTCGAGAATCCTCCGGGGTCAGCTCGGCGCTGCACGTCGCCCCTTCGGTCTGGCCGAGGATGAACCGGCTCACCTGCGCGCCGGCGGCGGCGATGATCTCGCCGGTGAGCGTGCACGAGGAGTGCGCCAACGACCAGTACCGGCGGCGCCTGCTCCGGCCGGAAATCGCGTTCGAGGACCTCGCGGCGTTCCGGGCTGACGTGGGGCACCCTGGCGTGGAACGGCGTCCAGGCAGTGGGCGAGATCGCGTTGACGATGCGGCCGTAGCCCTGCGCGGCGAGGTGCGGCCAGGGCTGCCTTTTGATCCGCCAGTGCCACGGAGAGAGAGCATCTGCTCGAACTCGTCGTCCGGATACTCGGCGAACTTGTGGAACTGCACGATTCCCGCGTTGTTGACGACGATCTCGATCACGGCTGTATGCTTCCAGCGCCGTGACGATCACGGCCTCCGTCCCGGCCTTGGTGCCGATGTCCGAGGGTGTCCGCGACCGCCGAACCGCCAGCCGCGGTGATCGACTCCGCGACCTCGGCGGCGACGGGCGGCTGGTCTTCGGTGCCAGGACGGATGCGGTTGTCGACCGCGACGCCGCGCTCGGCGAGCGCCATGGCGTAGGCCTGGCCGAGACCACGACGCGCGCCGGTCACCACGGCGACCTGGCCCATCCAGACGCAGCTGTGGCGCCACCGTGACCTACTCGTCCAGCATCGTTCCGCCCAACGTTTACTGAACAGGTGCGGGGTTGAAGTGCGGCAGCGCGGTGTGGCCGGCATCGATGGGGAGCTCGATCCCAGTCACGTCCTTCGCTTCGTCTGAGAGCAGATAGAGCACCGCATTGCTGACATTGACAGGGTCGAGTGGGCCGCGACCTTTGAGGACCCCGTAATAGGGAGCGGCGGCGAGGCGGTCAGCATCGGTGCCACCCGGCTTTCCCGCAAGAAAGTCATAGGCGCCTTGCCATTTGTGAATCGGGGTGCTGATGAAGCCGGGCAGGATGGCGTTGCAGCGAATGTTGAACGGCCCGCCTTCCATCGCGGTTGTTTTCATCACGCCGAGCACACCGAACTTGGCAGCGCAGTAGTTGATCGCGCCGGGGAGGCCTTCGATTCCATTAATCGACGAGATCAGCACTATCGAGCCGGTTTCGCGTTCCCTCATGTGTGGGAACACCGCCTTCACGCTGTGCCAGGTGCCGGTCAAATTGACGTCAATCGTCTCCTGCCACTGGTCGTCACTCATCTCCCAGCTCGGTGCGAGGGTCCAAATCCCGGCGTTCGCGACGAGCTGGTCAAGCCGGCCGAACTCGGAGATCGCCGTCTCGACCGCACGATCGAGGTCAGCCTGCGACCGGACATCACCCTCGACCACGACGGCCCGCCGACCAAGCTTTTCGACCTCGGCTGCGACTTGGTCCAGTTCCTCTCGCGTGCCGAGTCCATAAGGGACGGTGGGCAGCTCGCCTGGACAGTCGAAGATGACCAGATCCGCTCCTTCGCGGGCAAGCGTCACCGCGTGGGAAGCACCCATTCCCCGCGCGGCGCCGGTGACCAGCGCGACCTTGCCTTCAACTCTTCCCATCGTCGTTCCTCCTCGATCCTCAAACTTGCTGCGTGATCGCGAACGTCACTTCTCGCAGTAGCCGAGATCGACCCGCATCTGCATCCCGGTGACGTACCGCGACTCCTCGGATGCCAGGAACAGCACCATGTTCGAGATGTCGCGTGGCTGCACCCAGCGCTCCGGCAACGTGTGGAGTGCCTTGAACACCTCGCCGAAATCGTCCTTGCCCGGGTTGTCCAGGTCGGGCCGGAACAGCCGGTACATCGTTTCGTTCGCGATCATCGGCGTGTCCACCGAGGTCGGATGCACGGTGTTGACCCGAATCCGGTCCGGCCCGAACTCGACGGCCCACGCCTTCATCAGGCCGACCACGCCGTGCTTCGCGGCCGTGTAGTGCGCCAGGGTGGGAAAGCCTTTGATACCAGCGGTGGAACTGGTCATGACGATCGAGCCGCCCTGCCCGCGCTCCTTCATCCGGGGGACGATCGCGCGCACGGTGTTCCACACGCCGGTCAGGTTGACGTCGATCATGTCCTGCCACACCCGCGGCGACATCGCCTCACTCGGCTCGGTGCTGAAGATGCCCGCGTTGGCAACCACCACGTCGATCGGCCCGACCTCCGCCTCACCGCGCCGTACCACGGCCTCCAGTTGCGCGAGGTCGCGCACGTCGGCCGCCTCGGTGTGGATACGTCGGTCGAACGCCTCGACCTCCTTGGCCGTCTGCGTCAGGTCCGCCGCGTTACCCATCGCGTAGGGCACACTGTCGATCTGACCGCACAGATCGACAGCGATGATGTCGGCCCCCTCTTCGGCGAGCCGGATCGCATGCGCACGCCCCTGCCCGCGGGCAGCACCCGTGACCAACGCGACCTTGCCACTCACCCGTCCCATAAAACCTCCTCGTCGAGGTGGACCGATCGAGAGCAAGCTACCAAACAGCTGATTGGTGAATCAACCACAGGTCGGTGTTTAGAGGGTAAACGTGGCACTATCGGTCGGTTGGCCAAATGGGAAGGAGACGGAGGTGCAGGACCCCGGAACCTGGACGGAAGAACGGCACGGGCGGGTCGTCCTCGCTCGGTGGGCACGCCCGCCGATGAGCTACTTCACCGACGCGGGCCTTGCCGAGCTGTCGACTCTGCTGGACCGATGGGAAACCGAGGACGTGGGCGCGGTCGTCCTGGCCGGGGGCGTGCCGGGGCGATTCATCACGCATTTCGACGCCGACGAGATCCTCGCGACCCAGCGGACGATGGACCCGGTCACCGCGCCGGAACGCAGTGGCGTCGCCCAGGCGCTCACACTTCGCTTGCACGACTTGCCTTTCCCCGTTATCGCCGCACTCAACGGCGATGCGATGGGATGGGGCTTCGAACTCGCCCTTGCCTCCGACATCCGCATCGGCGAGCGCGGCGATTACCGCTACGGGCTCATCGAGGTGCGGCTGGGCATCGTGCCCGGCGCCGGTGGTCTCACCCGGCTGGCCCGGCTCGTCGGCACGGGTACGGCGCTGATGCTCGGGCTTGGCGCCAGGCCGGTGCGGCCCAAAGAAGCCGCTCGACTCGGCCTCGTCGAAGAACTGGCTGACGACGCCGTCGGGGCCGCGATGACCCATGCCAAGAGGATGGCCGCCATGCCTCGCACCGCCATCGCCATGGCCAAGCGGTTGGTGCATCGTGGCGCGGACCTGTCGCTGGCCGCCGCCCTCGACCACGACGCCGACTGCGCCTTCCGCGCCAAGCTCGGCGCCGACTCCGCCCCAGCACTAGGGTCCTATTTGGACGTCCCACCCGAGGAACGCCGCGACTGGCTCGAGGCCACACCGGTGACCAACCAATCGAACGGTTGACAAGAAGCGTCGTCAGCGCCACGCTGTCGCTGGACAGCCAGGAGCCGCAACCGTCCGATCCACTAGGAGAGGCTGATGCCGGAACTCAACGGGAAGGTTGCATTGATCACGGGAGCTGCTTGAGGCATGGGCGCATCGCATGCCGCTCATCTCGCCGCGGGTGGCGCGCGAGTCGTTCTCGCCGACATCCTCGACGACGCCGGAGCCCAAACGGCCGCGGCTATCGGAAATGCGGCCATCTATCAACATCTGGACGTCAGAGATGAGGAACAATGGGCCAACGTCGTCGCGGCCACTATTCGGCGCTTTGGTCAGCTCGACGCGCTGGTTAACAACGCTGGTATCAACGTCGTGAGTCCACTCGCGGACCAGACAATGGAGTCCTGGAACAAGGTCCTCGAGATCAACCTCACCGGCACCTTGCGCTGATCGGGAAGTACCCCGAGGACAGCCCCTTGCTCAGGGTGATCAAGTCGCCCCGCACGCCGAAATGTTGCTGACCGAACAAGGTGCCCTTGCGACCCCAACCGCAGAGCACCTCGTCGGTGATGTGCAGGATGCCGTGTTTGCGCAGCACGGTCTGGACCTTCTTCCAGTGGTCGAGGTGGGCCACCCGGATACCGCCCTCGACGCTGGCCGGGATCGGCTCGGCCAGCAACGCGGCGATGCGATGTGGCCCGACCTCCTCGATCGTCGCTTCGAGCGTGGCCACCCAGGAATCGGAGGCTCGCTCGTCGGCGTGCGGCGTTGGCGGCAGCCGCCGGAACATCACGTCAAGGTCACTGATGTAGTGCGCGTTCTCGACGTTGCCCGGCGCGGCCATCGTGGCGATCGTGGTGCCGTGGTACGAGCCATAGGTCGATAAGATCACCCGGCGCTCGGCCTCGCCTCGGTTGACGTGGTAATTGAAGGCAATGCGCAGGGCGGCCTCGACCGCCTCCGACCCGCTGGTCGCGTAGCGGACGCTGCCGCCTTCGTGCCCGGTCAACTCCAGCAGCTTGTGAGAGAGCCGCGCCGCCGGCTCGTTGGTACACCCGAACACGCTCGGCAGGTGCGCGCCCCGCACCATCTGGTCGTAGGCTGCCTGCGCGATCTCTGTACGGCCGTGACCGACGATGCACGAGCCGAAGGACGCGTGGCCGTCGACGTAGCGGCGCCCCTGGGCGTCCCAGAGGTAGATGTTCTCGCCACGGTCGAGCACGACCGGTTCCACGCCGTGGTCCGCGCGCAGAGTCGAGTGGTGCCACAGGGGCCGGAGGAACGAGAACTCCGTAGCGCTGGTCTCGGTCACGAGGAACCTCCCTGGGGCGCAGCGGACGATGTGGGGCCGAGTTGGGCGAGCGGGCCACCGACGCGATCGTGGACGACCCGCGCCACGAACACCCAGCGGTCACCGTCACGCCGCAGCCGGTCCTCGTACGTGGCGGCGGTGAGCCACCCTTCGCCCTCGGCCGACAGCGTGGCGACCAGGACGTCGCAGACCCCGCGTGCGGTCGTGTCCGAGAGCAGCTCGACCGCCAGATTCCCGGTCAGATGGTGGGTATGGGCCAGCGACCGCACGGTGTTGTCGAAGCCCTCGAGAATCTGACCGCGCCCCTCGAACCGGATGCCGCGGTCGCGCAGCTCCTGCACGGCATCCTCGGCCCAGAGCTCTCCGAACGCCTCGCGATCGCGCTGGTCCAGACTGCGGCAGTAACGCGCGGTCAGCTCGGAGATCGCGGCACGCGCCTCCAGGCGGGCCATGCGCTCCTCGACGGTGAGGACGGTCTCGACCACGGTCAGCGCAGCCTAGGGGCGATGTCCTGGGCGAGCCGGTGCACCGACTCGTTCCACGGCGCCGGATCGTCGCTGTAGTCGTGGTTGTAGATCATCAGCGTCCCGAATTCGCCGTTTTCGGCGCGCCAGGCTCGAAGCTTCTCGAGCACAGTGTCGGGGCTGCCAATGATCCACACGTTGTCACAGAGCCAGTCGATGTCCACGTCGTCGGAGGACATGTCCGGGTCGCTGATCATCGAGTCGAGCAGGTTGTGGTGTTTGTAGATCGGCAGCATGTACTCACGCCACGCCTTGCCCATCCCACCCTCGATCGCGAGCTTGCGGGCGTCGGCGTCGGCGTCGGTGTCGGCGACAAGGACGTCGCGTACCACGCGGTGGTCGGAGCGCTTGGCCTCCCGGCCCGTCTCTTGGCACGCCTGCTGGTAGTTCTGCCAATGGTTATCGAGCGCACCGACCCCCGAGTAGACCGAGACCGGGAGGTAGCAGCCACGCAGGCCCGCCATCCGGATCGATGGTGAGTTCTTGCTCAGTCCCGTGATGCCCACGCGCACGGATCCGCCGTACGGCACCAGATCACGGAACGGATGTGCGGGGTCCTCCTCGGCCAGGCCGGCATTCCAGAACTCTCCCTCCTAGTAGAAAGGCTTCCCGGCCCAGATGCGCTCCATGATCTCAATGGACTCGGGGACCATCTTGTGGTTCTGGGAGAGATCTTTGAGACCGCGGATCAGCGCGTCGGCCGGAAAGGCGCCGGCACCGACGCCGAGAATGTAGCGCCCTTCGAGGATCTGGGTGAGCCACGCGATCTGGATCGCGAGCGAGCCCGGTTGGTGGTACGGCAGAAGGTGCGCGCCGGGAGCGAGTACGAGGCGCTCGGTCTGGAGCGCGGCACCCGCGATGACGAGCTCGGGATTGGGAATCGACTCCCAGGCCTGGGTGGCGTGCTCCCCGATCCAGTACTCCGTGAGTCCTGCCTGGTCGGCCATGACGGCTTGGTCGACGGCCCAACTGAAGAGCTGCTTGGCGCTGCGCCGCGGAGACATGAATGGCGTCATGAACATCGAGGTGTGCGCTGACACTCCTCATTTTCTTGCCTACCGATTGGTCATTAGATTATGGTGTAATGCGGCGCACGTCAAGACAGTTCCATGGGAGCATAGAAATTCGTGCACCCGCACTCTGTCTAGCGACTGTATGGGAGATTACCTCCGAGCCGCCCGCGTCAGGCCTGATTGGACTCGGCTATCCGGAAGTGCAATCCGACACGGTTGAGGTGGTCGACCCGGATCGTCTTGCGCGCGAACCGCCAGGCTCCGCCGGCCCGGACGAACTCGTCGTCGTACCGGCCGCCGACGACGATCTGGTATTCCTCACCGGGAGCCCGTTGCAGCACGGTGAAATAGCAGCGCGATGTCGCCGAGGTCCGGTCCTCGTCGATCTCGATGAGCTGGTTGGTGATCAGGTGGCGCGTGCGTGGGTCACCATTCTCGTATGTCACCACCTGGTTGGCGTAGAAGGCGCTGATCGCCTCTGCGCCGACGATGGGTTCCGCCGCCACGCCTGGCATCGCCGGCACCAGTTCGCCGCCTGCGAGTAAGGCGCCGATCGCGGCGAAGTCGCCGTCGTCGACGGCATAGGTGTAGCGGAAGCAGAGGTTGCGGATGTCTTCATGGTCGGTGCACATGGTGGCCTCCTCGACGGCGGGCAGATCAAACAATCGACTGGTTTACGATGGCTGTCAAGCCCTGCCTCCACGGAACAGATCTGTACTGGTCAGAGCATAAATACTTGTGGACAGAGCGTTGACTACCATCCGATTGGTTTGACATGCTTTGACCGCCATATTCAACACCAAGCCGGAGGCGCCCTCCCATGACAGATCAGGAAACCATCGCTGACCTGGCCGAGCAGTACGTGGCCGCGTACAACAGCAACGACCTGGACGCCCTCGAGGCTCTGCTGCACGACGATGTCCATTTCCAGCACCACAACCGCGAGGTCGACTACTCCACCAAGACCACTGCCATGGAGATGTTCCGGACGGCCGCGACGGCATTCCCAGGCAAGGCGTTCTCGAAGCGGGTCTCATTGCGGATCAGCGGCGACACCGCCATCCTGCAGCACACGTGGACCTGCACTCCAACCGTGGACGCCCCCAACATGGGCGCCACCGCCGGCGTTCCGCTGTCCGCCGAACTCGCTACCTTCCTCACCTTCCAGGACGGCCTGCTGCGCGAGTACCACGACTTCGGCTGAGCACGCCGACATGGACGAGCGGCTCAGCCGTCGAAGGCCAGGTAGGTGGACATCGTGGCGAACTCCGACGCCACCCGTGCGGCGGAGTAGGGACCGCTTGCCCGGTACCAGACCGGGATGTTGTTGATCGCCCCCAAGATGTAAAAGGTGGCGAGCCGGTCGTTGATCCCGGGCCGAAGCAACTCGGGATCCTCGATCAGGATGTCACGGATGTAGTCGGAGAAGATCCGACGCTGCTTGCGCACGGTCACCGCGTTTTCGCCGGTGAGGTAGCGCCATTCGTTGAAGTAAATGCTGCACCGCTCGACATTGCTGAGGTACCAGTGCATGATCTCGGAGAGGAAGGCTTCGAGGCGCATCTTGGGGGGCAGGCGCCGGAAGCTGACGTCTTGTAGTGGTACAGACTGCCTTTGAGCACGCCCACGGTGTCGGCGACATCCAGCACGGAGGCGGCGGAGTAGCCCTTGACATGGAACACCACGATCGCGGCTTCGAGCACCTCCACCTCGCGGTTACGCCGGACGACGACCTTGCGGGCTTGGCACTGTTGGAGCCCGTCATGGGACTGTGTCTCCGTCCTTTCGGCGGTGAACAGGGAGGACACCGCGGCGATCTCGGCCGCACAGGTCACGGGCTCGGTGCAGCCCGCCAGCGCGCGGATCTCCTGTTCACGTGCCGCGAGGTCCTCAGCGCAGTGGTGCGGGTCGAAGTAGCCAGAGGACAGCACAGTCGTCACGCGCGCGACCTTTCCGGAGGACGAAGAGAAGATCTCGCCGTTCGGCGTCGAGTCGCGGTGCGCCGGCCAGACGACAGTCGGCGCGACCACCGCTGTTCGAACGCCGTTGCCCCGATGGCGGTGACCAGGATGAACAACGAAATGTTCTTCGGCGGCGCGGCCGAAGACAACGACTCGTGGATCGCCGAACGGGGTCGTATTTCTAGCGTACCTACCAGTCGGTTGACTCAACAATGACGTGAGGACGACATGGACACTTCCCCCGCCCCCGAAGTGGACGCGGTTGTTGTCGGAGCCGGGTTCTGCGGGCTCTACGCGACCAAGCGCCTTCGCGACACCGGTCTGTCCGTACGCGCGTTCGACGCCGCTGACGGGGTCGGCGGGGTCTGGACGTGGAACCGGTATCCCGGAGCGCGAACGGACTCGCTGCACGACACCTACTGCTTCACCTTCGACCGCAAGCTGGTCGACGAGTGGTCATACACGGAGCTCCACCCCGGCCAGGCAGAGGTGCTCGCGTACCTCAACTTCGTCGCCGACAAGTACGACCTGCGCCGGCACTACACGTTCGGCGCCTCGGTGACGTCAGCCGTGTTCGACCAGGCGAGCGGGCGGTGGCGGTTCCGCACCGATCAGGGTGAGTCGCTGACGGCGAAGTACTTCGTCACCGGACTCGGACTGGTGTCGGCGCCGATCCTGCCGGACGTGCCGGGTCTCGGCCGCTTCTCTGGCGAGGTCCACCACACCTCTCGCTGGCCGGAGTATCCGGTGGAGTTCGCCGGCAAGCGGGTGGCCGTCATCGGCACCGGGTCCAGCGGGGTGCAGCTGGTCTCCACGATCGCTAATACGGTGGGTGAGCTGACCGTGTTCCAGCGGACGCCGAACTGGGTGGTGCCGACCGGAAACCGTCCGGTGACCGAGGCCGAGCACGAGCACATCCGTGCCCACCACGAGGAGATCTCCCGGCTGGTCCGGAACCACCCGGCGGGTTGGCCGTGGGAGCTGGTCAACCGGAAGTGCGTCGAGACTCCGGCCGAGGTCCGTGACGCGATGTTCGAAGCGGCTTGGCAAGAGGGCGGCTTCGCCCTGCTGTACAAGACCTTCAGCGACCTGTCCACGGACAAGGCCGCCAACGACATCGCCTGCGCGTGGATGGCGAAGAAGATCGCCTCGATCGTCGACGACCCCGAAGTGGTGGACAAGCTGACGCCCACACATCCGTACGGCGCGAAACGGCCCCCGGCTGCGGACGGGTACTACCAGGCCTTCAACGAGCCGCATGTCCGGCTGGTCGACATCAAAGAGACTCCGATCGAAGCCTTTACCGAAAAGGGAATCCGGACCACCGAGGACGAGTTCGAAGTCGACCTGATCGTGCTGGCGACCGGGTTCGACGCCATCACCGGCGCCTTCACCCGGATGGACATTCGCGGGATCGGCGGAAGGGATCTCAACGAATACTGGCGGGAGGGGCCGCGGACGTATCTCGGCCTGGGTGTGTCGGGCTTCCCGAACATGTTCATGGTGGCCGGCCCGCAGAGCCCGTTCGCCAACCTGCCGCCCGGTGCGCAGGAGCAGGGGAACTGGATTGCCGGGTTCATCGCCTACCTACGGGAGAACGGGATCGAGTTCGCTTACCCGACCGAAGAATCCGAAGTGGACTGGACGAAGCACCTCCACGAGGTCGCGATGAGCCTGATGACCCGGTACGGCCTCGAGGCCAACTCCTGGTTCGCGGGAGCGAACATCGAAGGCAAGGCGCGCGCGTTCAACGTCTACTTCGGCGGGCACGCCGCGCATGCCGACCGTTGCGCGGCGGAGGCGGCGGCGGGATATCCCTCGTTCCGGAAGTTCGCCACGAAGAACGAGCTGAGCCAGTCATGAGTCGTCCAGTGACCTTCGGCGTGATCAACACCTTCGGCAATCCCGATGAATGGCGGCAACCCTGGAAACAGCGATACGACGCGATCTTCGAGCAGATCGAATGGATCGACCAGGAGACCGCCATCGACGGTGTCTACGTCACCGAGCACCATTTCTACGATGACGGCTATATCCCAGCGACGATGGTGATGTGCGGGGCCATCGCTGCCCGTACACGGCGCGTGCGGATCGGCACCAACCTGATCCAGCTGCCCCTGCACAATCCCGTCCGGCTCGCCGAGGACGCGCTGGTGGTTGACGCCCTCTCGGGTGGCCGGTTCCGGCTCGGTGTCGGCATGGGGTACTACCACCAGGAGTTCAACGGTCTCGGGCAGCGCCTCGCCGAACGGGTCAGCCGCACCGAGGAGGGCATCGCTATCCTGCGCAAGGCATTCTCCGGGGAACCGTTCGAGTTCCACGGCAAGCGTTACGACTTCGGCGAGATCAGCGTGACACCGGGGCCGGTGCGCGACGGCGGTCCGGAGATCTGGATGGGCGGCTTCGCCCCAGCCGCCGTCCGGCGTGCGGCGCGCCTCGCCGACGGGTTCCTGGAATTTGATCCCGGCACGCACCGGACATATTTCGAGGAATGTGACCGGCTGGGCAAGGACAAGGCCGGGCAGCAGCTCAACGTGACCTACTGGGCGATCATCGACGAGGACCCCGAACGCGCGTTCGCCCAGGCCGGCCACCACTGGATGCACCTGCTGAACCAGTACATCCTCCGGGACGCCTACGCGGCGCGGACCCCGGCGCTGACCGAACCTTACGACGACCCGAAGAAGGCGCTGGCTGACGGGCTCGTGATGCTCGCCGACGGTCCAGCCGCGGTCAAGGTGTTCAACGCCGATGTGGACAAGGGCGCCATCGACATCAACCTCGTGACCATGATGCCCGGCGAACCGGTCGATCAGGTCACCGAGCGGCTGGCCTACCTCAACGACAAGGTCATCCCGCACGTGAAGCTCACCGGCCATCCCGCTGCGGGCTCCCCTTCAGCCAGTCCCGGCGCGCCGCGGGCAGAACATCCAAATAGGACCTGAATGCGGGAGCGAAGTCGGCGCCGGGCTTGGCGCGGCAGTGAAGCGGGTCCGTGCCTCGCCCAGGCGCTAGCCAACCAAGTCGCCATTACCAAACCACTTGATTGGTCGACCTTTCGATGATCTCAATCGGCGATTATCGCTGCGCTGTGGATTGAGAACCAACCACTCGATTGGTAGCATCGTAGGTCGCCGGGGGTGACCCGGAACGATGCGGGACGAGGAGGTTGGGGTGACGGCACAGCTGCGTCTTGATCGACAGGTCGCCGTGGTGACCGGCGCGGGCCGTGGTCTCGGCCAGGCCTACGCCAGGGCGCTCGCCGAGCGTGGCGCCAGCGTGGTGGTCAACAACCGCATCCGTCCCGGGACCGAAGACCAGCCGCCCGTCGCGGCCGAGGTCGCCGGGTCGATCACCGCGGCCGGCGGATCGGCTGTCGCGGACACCTCGGACATCGGCACCAAGGGTGGTGCGGAGGCGGTGATCGAGACGGCGCTCAAAGCGTTCGGGCGCATCGACATTGTCGTCAACAACGCGGGAATCGTGCAGTTCCACCGGTTCGCTGAGTATCCGGACGACGAGTTCGAGCAGATGCTCGACATCCATTTCCGCGGCACATGGCGGATCAACCAAGCGGCTTGGCCGCATCTCGCCGGGCAGGGCTACGGCCGCATCGTCAACACGGTGTCGCGCGGCGCCTTCTTCGGGGACGCGCACGGCGCCGCCTATGCCTCGTGCAAGGGCGCGATTCTCGGGATGACGCGGGCGCTGGCGGTGGAGGGCAAGTCGCTCGGCATCATGGTCAACGCGATCTCGCCCACCGCCTGGACTCCGCTGTATGCCAGGGCGCCCGACGTCAGCCCGGAACGCCGCGAGGTGCTGGCCCGCGACTTCCGCCCGGAGCAGGTGGCGCCGGTGCTGGTCGCGCTGGCGCACTCCTCGTGCAGGTTCACCGGCGAGGTTATCGCCGCCGCCGGTGCGCAGGTGAGCCGGTTCTTCCTCGGCCAGACCGAAGGGGCGGCCCTCAGCGCGGAGCCGACGCCGGAGGAGTTCGTCGAGCAGCTGCCCGACGTGTGGGACGAGACAGACTACGTGCCGGTCGGTCTCGTGACGCCGGGCCAGCGGGCGCAGCGCACGCCGAGGGCCGAAGTTCCGGCCGCCGCGCGGAGGCCGGTCGGATGACGGCCGGAATTCAGGCCGTGCTCCGGCGCCGTCCGGCCGGTCCGGTGCGTGAAGGTGACATCGGGCTGGTGGAGGTCGAGCTGCCCGCTCCGGGACCAGATCAGATTCTGGTGCGCAACGAGGCGATGTCGCTGGATCCGGCGCTCCGGATCCGGATGCGCGCCGAGGCGGGTGGCTATCTACCGGCACTGGCCGTCGGGCAGCCGCTCGAGGGGTGGGCCGTTGGTCAGGTCATCGCTTCGCGCTCGGACCGGCTCGTCGAGGGCGACTGGGTGATGCACGCGCTGGGCTGGCGGGAGTACGCGCTGATCGACGACGGGGCCGGCGTCCTGACCACCCTGCGACCCGAGCGGATCGAGGTCACCGGGGGTGTTCCCGCGCGCTGGTTTCTCGGACCTTTGGGCTGGGTGGGGCTCACCGCCTGGGTCGGGCTCAACGACGTCGCGGAGCTACGCGACGGTGATGTTGTGTTCGTCTCCGGGGCCGCGGGGGCGGTCGGTGGGCTGGCCGTGCAGATCGCGAAACTGTGCGGGCACACCGTGATCGGCAGCGCGGGGACGCCTGCGAAGGTACGCCACGTTCGCGAGACCCTCGGCGCCGACGCCGCGTTCTGCTACCGCGACGGGCCCGCCGCTGACCTGCTGCGGGCCGCCGCGCCGAACGGGATCGATGTGTACTTCGACAATGTGGGTGGCGACCAGCTCACCGCGGCGCTCGACCTGCTGCGGGAACACGGCAGGGTCGCGCTGTGCGGCGCGATCTCCACGTACGAGCTCCCCGGCGACACGCCCGGTCCACCGAACCTGTTCAATGCGGTCGCGAAAGGCCTTACTCTGCGCGGGTTCCTCGCGCGCATGTACCCGCACCGGTTGGCGGAGTTCCGCACGCTGATGCGGGAATGGCTGTCCTCCGGCGCGATCAGCTACCCCGAGACGATCACTCGCGGCCTTTCGTCAGCCCCTGCGGCGTTCCGCGAAATGCTCAACGGGGGGAATATCGGAAAGTCTATTGTGGAGCTCTGATGGGATTCGTCCGAACGCAGAAGGAGATCCGGGAGATCGAGGCCGCCCTGGCCGCGCCGGAGTTCGTGCACGGGGAGCAGCTGCTGGTCCGGTTCCGGACCAGCGAAGAGACCTACCGGCGGCTGCTCCCGCCCCCGCTCGAGCCGCTCGATGATCCGCTGTGTGTCGCGGCCATCGGCCGGTGGCAAGGTTCGTGTGTCGGCGACTATGCGGGCGGCAGCGTGTCATTGTCGGCCGCCCACCAGGGCGACGCCGGCGGGTTCGCCGTCGCGATGTGGATGAACACCGAGGCCTCGGTGATGTTCGGCCGGGATGTCTTCGGGGAACCCAAAAAGCTCGCCGAGAGCGGACTTGCCCGCGACGGCGAGCGGGCGCATGCGTGGATCGACCGCCACGGTGTCCGGCTCGTCGAGCTGATGTGCACTGTGGACATCGAAGAGGATCCGGCCAGCATCGACCGGCTGGCGTTCAACTACCGGTCGCGGACCGCGGCAAACGGCATTGGCCTGGAGGGTCCCGCGGTCCTCACGCGCACGGTATTCAGCACGACCATCCACGAGCGCAGGCGGGGTCCCGGATCGGTCAGGTTCTCCTCGACCGTACACGATCCGCTCGGTGAGATCCCGGTGCTGGAGGTGCTCGACGCGGAGTACCAGCGGCACGATATCCGCGCCGCCTGTACGGTCGCCGACGAGGTCGCGGCGGAGGACTTCCTGCCCTACCACCACGGGCGCGCGGACGACTGGCGGGCGCTGGACTCCCGGCGTCCTTTGGGGGAAGGGGCGAGATGAAGGCATTGTCGTCGGTGCGGGAAGACCTCGCGCACGGTGGTCGGCCGCGAACGTGAGCTGAACCTGGTTCTCGCGGCAGTGACCGCCGGACGTGACATCCTGCTGGAAGGCCCGCCGGGTACGTCGAAATCGACCATCCTGCGGGCCATCTGCACGAGCTGGGATGTGCCGCTGGTTTTGGTGGAGGGCAATGCCGAGCTGACACCGGCCCGGCTCGTCGGGCACCACAACCCCTCGCGGGTGCTCACCGAGGACTACTCGGCGGACAACTTCGTGCCCGGCCCGTTGCTCGAAGCCATGCGGTCGGGCGGGTTCCTGTACATCGAGGAGCTGAACCGGACCACCGAGGACACGCTGAACGTCCTGCTCGCCGCGATGGCCGAGTGCGCGATCGCGGTGCCGAGGATCGGCACCGTCCGAGCCGAACCGACGTTCCGGGTACTCGCGTCGATGAACCCGTTCGACAACGTCGGCACCGCACGGATCTCGGACTCGGTGTACGACCGCTGGTGCGGCTCGTCGTCGTACCAGGACGCCGCTGCGGAAGCCGACATCGTCGCGGTGCGCACCGGCTGCGAGGACCAGCGGCTGATCGAGGACGCGGTGGCGATCACCCGGGCCACGCGAGCACATCGGTTGCTGCGAAGGGGATCCTCGGTGCGGGGCGCAATCGATCTGGTCGCGATCACGGTCGAGCTGGCCCGGCTGAACGGGCCGGCCGATCGCGAGCGGCTGATCCTGGACGCGGCGTTACTCGCCCTCTCGGCCCGCGTCGGGGTGGACGAGGTGGCCGAAGCTACGCCTGAGCAGGTCATCACCGAGATCTGGGAGAACCTTTTTTTCTCCAGCCCCGGCAGGCAGCTCTGGGACCGCACCGCCTGAACGTCGAGTCCGCCGTCGAGCTGCCCGCCGCGAACGACCGGCAGCGGACTCCGTTACGTCGCAAGCCGAAGAAGCTGACAGAGGCGCCCGGCCTCTACCTACCGGATGGCGCGAAGGGCACGCCGGTACTGGCCGAGCTCGACGCTGACCGGTCCTCGGGCCCGACCGGCCCGGTCGGCGGTCAGGGCGTGCTCGTCACCGCGCAGGCCGCCCAGCTGCGCCCACTGGCGGATCTGCTGGAAGACCACGCCGGCGACCGTGAGGTCGCGGCCATGGCACAGGCGATCGCCCGCCGGTTGGCGGTGCGGCGCCGGCGCCACGATCCGCACGCGGAGCGGGGCACCGGCACGTCCGCGTCGATGCCGTACCGGTACCAGTCCGACGAGCTGGACCTGGACCGCACCATCGAGGTACTCGCCGAACGGCCGCGGCCCGAGGACACCGATATCGTGGTGCGCGAACGGATGGGTACGCGCCGTGCGGTGGCACTGGTCGTCGATGTGTCGGGTTCCATGCGGGACGAGAAGGTACGCATCGCGGCGGCGACGATGGCCGCGCTGTCGGCGGACCTCAGCCAGACCGGCGATCAGTTCGCCCTGATCGCCTTCTGGTCCGACGCCGCCGTGCTCAAACCCATGACGGTCCGTGAGTAACCGAACTCGTTGGTGGACAAGCTGGTGCGCATCGCCGCTCGCGGGCTCACGAATGTCGCGTTCGGACTGTCCGTTGCGCACACCGAACTCGCGCGCTCGAATACGCGCCGCCGTTCCGCGATTCTGCTCACCGACGCGGTGCACAACGCCGGCGGAGATCCGCGGGACGTCGGATCGACCGGAAAGTCGTCCGGGTCACCGGTTCCGTCGCTGGAGGAGGGTGGAGAGGGAGACCGCGACGATCAGCACGGCTCCGTTGACGATGCCGGTCCAGGTGAATTTGAGCCCGGCTTCGATCAGCCCCTGGGCAACCCAGATGATGAAGATGCCGCCGATCGCCGTCCCGGTCACCGTGAACAGGCCGCGGGAGAAGATCACCGTCGACAGGAAGGCCGCGGCGAACGCCGGCAGGAGGAACCCGCCCGCCACGTCGGGCGACGCAGCGCCTTGGTTGGCTGCCAGCGCGATCCCGGCCAGCGAGGCCAGGACCCCGGTGCCGATGAACGCACGGTAGGTCTCCTTGCCGGTCCGCACGCCCGCGAGGCGGGCGGCGAGCGGGTTCGCGCCCGTCGCTTTCATGCTGCGACCGTGAACCGTCCGCTCCATCAGCACCCAGATCAGGAAGACGACCACGAGGTAGAGCCCGACCAATGCCGAGATGGCCTTGATCCAGCCCTGGAGGTCGAACACGAAATAGACCACAGCGCCCAGCACCAGGACGAGCACCGCTCGCCAGACCGGCCAGGCCGGTGCGAGCGCGGCCGGTGGCCGCACCCTGCCCAGAGCGACGAAGGCCCAGCACAAGGCCGCCGCGACGAGCACCAGCTGCAGTGGCAATGGCAGCTTGGTCGTGAAGCGGCCGAAGTCCAGGAACCAGCCCGGCAGCGGCGTGCCGCTTGCGGAGGTGACCACGGCCCCGCCCGAGTAGACGGCCGAGATCCCGACCATGATGCTGCCTGTACCCAGGGTCGCGATGATGACGTTGACGTTCAGCGTCGAGACGATCAGGCCGTTGACCAGACCGGCTGCCACACCGACGCCGAGCACGATGACCAGCACCAGCGGGAATGGCAGACCCTGTTGGGCGGTAAGCCCCACGGCGAGGAAAGCCGTCAGCGTCGCTGTTCCCGATATCGACAGGTCGAAGGCGCCGGCCAGCAGGCCCACCACCGCCGCGGTGGCCAGCAGCAGCACGGGGACGTTCTGGTGGATGTTCAGCATCCGCGGCGCCGCCACGAAGAAACCACGGCTGAGCCAGAACTGCATCACGATGAAGATGGCGACGAAGCCGGTGACGGTCGCCGACTTGATGACGAGATCGTGGGACCACACACTGACCTTCGCCGCGACGCGGGCTCGCGAGCCGGTCGGGGCCCTCTCGTGTGTTTCCTGAGTCACAGCAAGGCCTCCAGCTCATGAACTGAGATGTCCTCTGCCGGGCGCGCGGGCGTGAGGACGCCGTCGTAGATGACCGCGATGCGGTCGCTCGTCGTGAACAGATCGGCTGAGTCCGAACTCAGCACGAGCACCGCGTTGCCGTCGTCGCGCAGGCCACGGATGAGGGAGTAGATCTCGAGCCGGGTGGCGACGTCGACGCCCCGGGTCGGTTCGCAAAGGACGTAGACGTTCGCCCGGCGCAGCACCGCACGGCCGAAGATGACCTTCTGCTTGTTTCCGCCCGAGAGCGCACCGAAGCGGTACCCGAGGTCCGGCGGGTCGACGGCCAGCGCCCGGGCTGTCTCCTGGCAGGCCTGGCGCTGACGGGAGACCGACAGCAGCCCGCCAGGCCGCCGCCACCGTGAGAGCGCGGAGGCGGCCATGTTCTCCTCGACCGTGTGGTCGTCGAAGCCGCCCTGGGATTCGCGGTGCGGTGGCACCAGCGCGGTCGCGGCGCCGGCCGCGAGCCTGACCTCACCGTGCGACGGTTTCGTCGTGCGGTGGACGAGGAAGGCGAGATCGTGGAGACCCGAGCCAGGAAGCCCGCCGATGCCGGTCACCTCGCCGCGGCGCAGCCGGAGATCGATGGGCCCCAGCGCTCCGCGGCGGGCGCCGCGCAGTTCGAGTAGCACCTCGCCCGCGCCGTGACTGGCTACGGGTTGCGTCGCCGCGCTGCTGTGCGGGTTCTCGTGGTTCATCAGCAGCCCCGTCAGCGCCGCATGGTCGAGGCCCGCCGTGGCGCGGTCGAGCGCGAGCCTGCCGTCGATGAGCAGGACGATGCGCTGGGTGACATCGAGAACCTCGGACAGTTTGTGGGTGACCATGACGATGGACGCGCCGCGTGCGGCGCTGCGCGCGAGGGTGTCGGTGACCCGGCGGGCATCGGAGGGAGGCAGGGTCGAGGTGACCTCGTCGACGAACATGATGCGCGCGCCGCGTTGGAAAACCCGGGCCATCGCGACGAGAGCCTGCTCCGCGGGCGAGAGCTCACTCACCAGGGTGGATGGTGCGATGTCAAGCTCTACTGTGGACAGTGCCGCCTCGGCCGCTTTTTGCTCGGCCTTCCTGTTCACGATCGGGCCGAGCCTGACCAACGGCGGCGCGCCCAGCCGCAGGTTCTCCATCACCGAGAGGTCGTTGATCAGCCCGAGGTCCTGGTGCACGAAGCCGACGCGGGGATGCCCAGCCAGCGAGCCGACAGGTTCCCCGTCGAGCAGGATGGAGCCGCTGGTCGGCTGGTACACCCCGGCGAGGATCTTCACCAGGCTGGATTTGCCCGCTCCGTTGGGTCCGAGCAGCCCGACGAACTCGCCCGGTGTGATGTCCAGATCGATCGAGGACAGCGCCGCGTGCCGGCCGAAGCTCTTCGAGATGCCGCGGAGGCTGAGCGCGGGGGCGGCACTGCCGGTCACCTGATGCCCCAGAGACCCTTGAACGCGGCCTGCCAGTCGCCCTCGGGGGTGAACTCGGAGAAGTTTCCGGCGTCCTTCGCCGTGAGCAGGCGCACGGGGAGCTTGGTCGCGTCGTAGGTGGCGACGCCGGCGACCTTCCGCGCGGCCAGGTCCGCGCCCGCCCAGTCGGCCCAGTGGTAGGGCAGGGCGACCGTGGCCGAGTACGGCGTGTTGCCGGCTCCGATCATGTGCAGCGCCTCTGGGTCGGCGTCGTATCCCGTGATCGCGACGTCGGTGCGGCCCACGTCGGTCAGGGTCTTGGCCATCGGCACCCCGAGCACGTCGGCCATGCCGACGGCGTCGGTGATCCCGTCCGGGTGGGCGCTGAGGAACGCGCTCCACTGGGGAGGTCCGGGCTGCGCGATGTCCGCCGACGGGATCACGAGGTCGTCGAGCACGCGGCAGCCGGGGCAGTGCTGCTGGACTATCGACCTGACACCGGCGGCGCGGTTGACCGTCGCCCTGGAGCCCGGGTCGACGGTGTTCACCACGGTGCCGGAGCCCTGGGAGCGCTCGATCAGATACCAGCCCAGAATCTGCCCCTCTGCCTCGAAGTCGACGGTCGCGTAGAGGACGCCGAGGTCGGCATACTCATGGTTCAGCGGGCACATGACGCAGGAGACCGTGACGCCGGCGCGCAGCGCGTTCTTGATCGCTTCGCCGGTGTCCTCGATGTTAACGGAGGTGAGCACGATGGCACGGGCGCCCTCCTGGACGGCACTGTCGACCAGACCGCCGATGACGGGCGGCGAGAACTGACCGTCCAGCGGTCCCGTGACGTCCCAGCCCATGGCCTTGAACGCGTCGACGGATCGCGCTGCGTTCTGCTGCACGACCTCGACGGAGGACCCGAACGCGATGACCGCGGCCTTGCCCTGGCCGGGGTCGAATGACTCCGTGGGCACCGGGAACTGCTGCGCTGCCGACGAGTATTCCTCGACCTTCTTCGAGGCGGCTGCGACGGCGTCGGCGGCGGCTCCGGTGGCGGCGGCCGGTGTCGCCCCATTGCCACCGCCCTCGCTGGAGCAGCCGGCGAGGGTCAGCACCAAGCTGAGGGCGGCCGCGCACCCCCGGAATGTGTTTCGGAGCGAGAACATCGTTGTTCCTCCACTGAACTTGGAGTGGTCACTTGACCAGGCAGCCCGCGTCGACAGGAAGCGTCGCGCCGGTGATGAAACGGGCCTCGTCGGACGCCAGGAACAACACCGCGTTGCTCACGTCGACGGGCTCGACCCAAGGTGTCGGCAGCGCATTCATCGCCTGCGACACCGGCAGGAAGTCCTCGACGGTCGGGTTCTCGACGCCGGGACAGAACAGCTCGTAGGTCTTCGGGTTGTTGATCATCGGGGTGTTGACCTGCGTCGGGTGGATGCTGTTGGCCCGGATCCCGTGTGGCGCCAGCTCCACCGCGAGGGTGCGCATCAGCCCGACGACGCCGTGCTTGGCCGCCACGTAGTGCGCGATGTTCGCGTACGCCCGGAGGCCGGCGGCCGAGCTGATGAGCACGATCGACCCGCCCCGCCCGCCGGCAAGCAGATGTGGCGTGCCGGCCTTGACGGTGTGCCACACCCCGGTGAGGTTGATGTCGATCATCTGCTGCCACACGGTGTCGGGTATCGCGTGCGCTTCGAACGGCAGGCCGGCGATCCCGGCGTTGGCGACGACGATGTCCAGCCCGCCCAGTTCGGTGACCGCGGCATCGACGACGGATTTCAGCGCAGCGGCGTCACGGACGTCGACCCGGCCGGTGACGACGCGACGGTCCGTGGCCTCGACGAGCCGCGCGGTCTCGGCCAGTTCCGTGGCAGTGCCGGTGGGGTAGACCATGCCCTCGATCTGCTTGTCCGCGTCGAGCGCAATGACATCGGCACCTTCTTCCGCGAGGCGGATGGCGTGGGCGCGGCCCTGGCCCCGTGCCGCGCCGGTCACCAGGGCCACTTTGCCGGCGACCCGCCCGCTCATACCGGCGCCCGCCGTGCCACCCGAGCGGCGACCTCGAGCGCGAGGAACTTGCGGCGCCGGCGCTGCGCTTCCTCGGCCCGGATGAACGAGGGGTCCCAGTCAAGACCTTCGTCGAAGGTGACCTTCACGGAGGTGATGCCGCGCAGCCTTGTCACCCGGTCGGTGATCTCGTCGGTGAAGAATCCCAGCATGTAGCATCCGGGGGAGCTGAGTCGCATGTGGACGGTGACAGTGCCCGACTCGATCTCGATGTCCTTGACCAGCCCCATGCCCGGCAGGCTCAGCGGCATTCCGGTCGCGACGCTGCACGGGTCGATGACATCCTCCAGCGCGGCCAGCACCTCGGCATGCGACGGCAGTGCGGATGTCACGAGATCACCTGGCCGGCGACGGAGGTGGTGGAGAACGGCGCCGGCAGTGGCGTGCCCGCGGCACGGGAGAACTCGTCGCCGGCGATCGCTGCCAGCCTGGCTTCGATGTCGATGCCGTGCATCCGCGCGTAGTTGCTGCCGAGGATGTTGTTCTTCTGTCCTTGGGTCACCTCGGGAATCTGGCTGAAGAGGCCGTACTCGGCGCGTAGCGAGTCCGGGAACTTCACATCCTCGAAGACCTCGAGGCACAGTCGCGGGTGGACCTGCATCGCACCCGAGGACCAGACCATTCGGTCGAGAACCGGTGCGCCACCGACATGGCACATGCCGATGACCAGGCGGGCGAACATGTCAGGGCGCTTGAGCATGAGGACGGTGAGCGTCTCGAGGTTGACGTAGATGTTCTCGTAGCGGCCGAGCAGCCAGGCGGTCTCCTCGGTGAAGGCCGCACCGCCGTGCACGATCTCGAAGTTCAGTTCCGGGAAGGCCGCCGCTGCGCCCTCGACGTCCCCGGGGTGGAAGGAGGGACCGGTCGGAGCCGGGCCGAGCGGCACTGCCTTGTGTACCGCAATGGTCCTGATGCCCCGCTCGGCGGCCGCTTCGTAGATCGGGAACGCGATCTGCGGGTCGTCCATCCGCCAGGTCGCGACGGTGTCTCCCCGCCAGCTGGTCGGGTACAGCTTGACGCCGAGCGGCCGGTACTGCGCGCAGCGGCGGTCGAGCTCTGCCAAGGCTTCCTTGCCGGTGAGCGGGTCGAGGGCCACATACGCGCCGAGCATCCGGTCCGGGTACCTCTCGAGGATCTCCACGGCCTTGTCTGCGGAGGACATGCCGTCGGAGAAGGCGAAGATCGGCGTGGGGTGGTACACCGCGAAGTCGGTCTCGCTCTCGCCGAAGGTCATGGCGGCGACGTCGTGGACCGGCCAGTCCCGCAGGAGCGCCGCGCGCGAGAGGGGATAGCCCGACGGGAGGCCCGTCTGCGTGAGGTTGTAGGTCAGCTCGGCGATCGGTCGCGCGTGACCGTCAACCGCGAAGTTGCTCTCGTCGAGATTGAAGGCGTGTAGCACGGTGTCGATCACATACTGGCCGTTCCACATTGAACACTCCCAGCTAGAGAACCAACCGATTGTCTGGTTATATTCACTCGTTCCGGGGTGAGTGTCAACGCCTACAGTGATAAAGAAGAGGAAGTTGTTGGACAAACGATCGTTTGAGTAATCAACTGAAGCCGAGGGCGCGGGACAGCTCCGCCGCGCGTTCGACGATCGGTCCGCGGAGGTCACGGTCGGCGAGGGCGCGGCGATAGTACAGCCCTATGTCGTGCTCGTCGGTGAAGCCGATCCCGCCGTACAACTGGATCGCCTCGCCGGTCATGCGCTGGGCGCAGCCCGCCGCGCGCACGAGTGCACTCGTAGCCGCTACCGTCAGCTCGTCGATCGGCCCGTCTGACACGAGCGCCGCAGCACCGTGCACCAGCTCGCGTGCCAGCGACACCGCGACCGCGGCGTCCGCGCACCGGTGTTTCAGCGCCTGGAACGAGCCGATGGGCTTACCGAACTGGTGCCGGGTCCGTAGATACTCCAGCGTCATCTCCAGCGCCCGGCCGGCGCCGCCAACGAGGGAGGCCGCGAGATAGATATCGGCGGCGGACAGCCCTCGCCGCAACCGGTCCGGCGAGCCGAGGTCCAGCCGTGTCGCGGGCGCGCCGGCGAACCGGACCTCCGCGACGCGGCGGGTGTCGTCGGCGCACGGTGACCGGTCGATCCGGACGCCCTCGCCGCCCGGATCGACCACGAACACCTGATCTCCGGCGACGACAACGAGGATGTCGGCGGTGGTGCCGTCGAGCACCCGCCGGGCTGTCCCGGTGAGGGTGTCACCCGCGGAGACGGTCAACGGCGCGTACACGAGCGTGGCGATCCGCTCCCCGGTCGCGAGCGCGCTGACCAGCTCGGTCGCAACGGGATCGTCGCACGCCGTCAGCACAGGCAGGGCGAAACCGGCGGAGGCGAGCAGGGGCCCTGAGCCCAGCGCACGTCCCGACTCCTCGAACAGCGCCGCCAGCTGTGGCGGCCCGTACCCTGCGCCACCGTCCTCGTCGGACAGTGCCAGCGCGGCCCAGCCCATCTCCGCCATCTCGGCGAAGTCCGCGGGGTCGTAGCCGTCGTCGGTCGTCGCCAGCCGTCGCACGCGCTCGGTTGGGCACCGTTCGGTGAGGAAACGACGGACCACTTCGGCGATCGCTACGGTGTCCTCATCGGTCAGTGGTTCGGTCAGCATCGTTGTGCTCCTTCTGTGGTCTGTCAGCGCGGCAGCCCGAGGAGCCGTTCGGCGATGATCGTCCGCTGGATCTCCGTTGTGCCGGAATAGATCGACTTGGCGCGGCACGCGAGTCGGTGGTGAATCGCGGCGGCCACGTCCCGGCCGGCGAGGTCTGCGACGTCCCCGTTGAGGTCGGCGACGTCCTTGGCGAGCTCGCCCCAGACGAGGTTGGTCACCGAACCGGTTTCCGCGATCGGTCGGCCTTGCTCGGCGAGCACCGCGAGGCGGACGTTGAGTGCACGGAGTTCCTGGCATCGCAACCACAACGAGGTCGCTCGTGCGCGGATGTCGGCGGCCGCCGCGGGGGAGAGTGCCGCGGCGGCGAGCGTCGTCCGGATGTCAGCGAGTTCCACGAGCAGGCGCGCGTGGTCGGTGTAGCCGGGATCGCCGCGTTCGAACTGGAACAGTGTCATTGCGGCGTGCCATCCCGCGCCCGGTTCACCGACGACCCAGCCGGCGGGGACCCGCGCGTCGTCGAAGAACACCTCGCTGAACTCGCGGTCGCCGCTGATCTGCCGGATCGGCCGCACGGACACCCTCGGCTGATCCATCGGGCAGATCAACAGCGTCAATCCCCTGTGCCGCCGGGAATCCGGGTCGGTGCGTGCCAGCACGAAACAGTAGTCGGCACGGTCGGCGAAGGTGGTCCAGATCTTCTGGCCGTCAATCGCCCAGTCACCGGTCGACCGATCCCGGCGGGCGCGGGTGCGCAGCGACGCGAGGTCCGAACCGGAGTCGGGCTCGGAGAAACCCTGGCAATACAGGTCCGCGCCGCTGAGGATGCGGGGGAGGAACCGCTCCTTCAGCTCGTCGGTGCCCAGCAGCATCAGCGTCGGTCCCAGGAGGATCATCCCGGGTGTGTTGGCCGGTTCGGGTGCCCGGTGCAGCGCGAGTTCCTCATAGGCCATGAGCTGCACGAGGGGACCCTCACCGCGGCCGCCGTACTCGGCCGGCCAAGTCAGCCCGGCCCAGCCGCCGGCGTGCATAGTCGCCTGCCATGCGCGCCGGTGCGCGAAGCGCTCGTCCTCGTGCGCGGGTTCCGGTTCGGTGGGCGCGTGGCAGTCGAGCCAGCTCGCGAACTCCGCACGGAACGGGTGCTCGAAGGGAACGGCGCCGTTTTCCGGTCCCAGCACCCGTCGCGACAGCGGGGCGTGGCCGAGCGCGCTGGTTCTCCGGACAGGGTCGGTGGTGGTCATGGAGAAGGTCTCCTTGGCGGTGAGCGGACCCGGTCAGGCGGGCACGAAGGCGAGCGGGCGGATCGGTGAGCCGGTCCCGCCCTTGATCCGCAGCGCCGACGCGACGAAGAAGAAGCCGTCGTACACGCGGTCCGCAGCCAGCCCTTCCAGGTAGACCGACTCCATGATGGGAATCGCGGACTTCACCAGCAGGTGCACGTGGACGTCGAGCGCCGGGACAGTCCACCGTGGCTTGTGTTCGAAACTGGCGGTGTCCCCGCCGACGGCGAGCACGCCGTGTTCGGACAGCCAGCGAGCACCGGAGAGGGATAGCCCTGGAAGGCCGAGGCCCACCCCGAGGTAACGCTCCGGGTCGGTCCAGTGCTTCATGTAGCCGGTGCGGAGCAGCACGATCGAGCCCGGACCCGGCGCGGGACGGTCGGCGAACCACCGCTCCAGCTCCGGCGCGCCAAAACCGTCCGCACTGGATAGTTCGCGGCCGAAGAGCTCCTCGCCGTCGACGAGATGGCCCGGGCCGACGAGCGGGGGCAGCTCCTCGACGGACCCGATCTCCACGCCTTCGGTCCACGACTGATGCTCGCCGATCGGACGATCACCGTAGATGCAGCCGTTGAGCGAGATGTGGCCGAGGGAGTCGACGTGGGTGCCGCAATGTCCGGGCAGCGTCAGCAACTCCATCGCGCTGGAGATGCCGCCCGGGTAGTTGTGCTCGCCGTGCTTCTTGATGAGCGCGTAGGAGAACGGTGGATGCGCGGCGTGGTGGGTCATCCCGTGTTCCATGCGCACGGCCAGGTCGTACGCCCTGGCCGCACCGCGTTCCGGCCAGGTGGTCGCGCCCTCCCAGACCGCGCCTCCCCACGGCTGAGGCACCGTCGTTCCGCTCATCGTCGCGTCTCCTTCCGGTCAACCTGAGACAGCACAGTCCCGACCTCCGCTGGCACCTCGCCCCGCGCGGCGGGCTCGAGGATCGCGAACGTGATGGGGCAGGTCCGGTACACCGCCGCGAGCACGCGAACGAGTTCCTCTGGCGGGCGCTCGGAGAGCGCACGTAACGGTCCGCCCAGCGCCTTCGGGAAGCCGAAGCCTTCGGTGAGCGCGACGTCGATGTCCGAGGCCTGCCGCGCCACCCCGTTGCCGACGATCACCGCGGCCGCGGCGACCATCGAACCCAGCACGCGGTCGCGGATCCCGTCCGCGGACACTGGGCGGGGCTCAATGCCTTTCGCTGTACGGTATTCCTTGATGATCCTGGCCACCTCGGGGTCCGGTTCACCGCGACGGGCACCGGGGGGATAGCGGTACCAGCCCGCCCCGGTCTTCTTGCCGAGCCGCCCTGCCTCGCACAGCAGGTCCGGGATCTCGACGTAGCGCTGCCGCGGGTCACGGGTGGCCGCGAGCCGTTTGCGCCGCGCCCATGCGATGTCCAAGCCGGACATGTCTGCTACTGCGAACGGCCCGATCGCGAACCCGAGTTCAACGCAGGCCCGGTCGACCTCCTCTGGAGATGCCCCGTCTTCGACGCAGAATTCCGCTTGGCTGCGGTAATCCGCGTAGACCCGGTTACCGACGAAGCCATCGCCGACCTCGGCTGCGATACCGGACTTGCCGAGCCGGCCGACGATCTTGCCGAGAGTGGCGGCGGTGACGCTGTCCGTCATGGCGGTCCGGATGACCTCGACCAGCGCGTTGCGGTCGGGTGGGTTGAAGAAGTGCAGCCCGGCGAAGCGCTCGGGCCGGCATAACGCCGCGCCCATCTGGTCGAGATCGAGGTAGGAGGTGTTGCTCACGAGCACCGTGTCCGCGCGTACCACCGGCTCCAGCTTCGTCAGCAGTTCCTGCTTGACGGCCATGTCCTCGAACACGGCCTCGATGACCAGATCGGTGTCCTGTAACGCGTCGAGGGACTGCGCCGTGTGGATCTGCTTGTTCAGCTTCGCGAGCGCATCGCGACTCTTGTCGACCACGGTGACCGTGAATCCCCGCGCGGCGAACGTGCGCGCGAGAGCGGCACCCATCGTTCCGGCGCCCACGATGCCGACCGAATGCACGACGCGCGGCGGCGCCTCGCTACGGAGCGCCTTGGCCGCGCGCTGGCGGGCGAAGAACAGGTAGCGGAGGTTGCGGGCTTCCTCGGTGAGGCGCAGCTCGTGGAACAGTGCGCGCTCCTGCTCGAACGCTGTTGCCGCGTCGAGCGTGGCGCCGCGCACGACGGTCTCGGCTGCCTGCCGCACGTTGGGCCGGGCGCGCTTCGGCAGGTTCGCGAGGACCGCGTGCACCTCCGCGGGCTGGTCGTCGGGGACAGCCCGATCACGGGCGAGCGTTTTCCCGTTCCGTGCGCGGGCCAGGTCAACAGCCGCGTTCACCAGGTCTTCCGGCGCGACGACCGCCTCCACCAGGCCCAGCTCGAGGGCTTCGGTTGCGGGGACCTGGCGGGCCGAAGTGACGAGGTCGATCGTCCGCGGTACCCCGATGAGCCGCGCGGTGCGTACCGTGCCACCTGCGCCCGGCAGCATACCGAAGGTGACCTCGGGAAAGCCGAATGCGGCTGACTGCTCGCAGATGCGGGCGTCGCAGCCCAGGGCGAGTTCGAACCCGCCGCCCAACGCGAGCCCGTTGACCGCAGCGACCACCGGCACCGGCAGCCGCTCGATCAGGTCGATGATGTCGGGTAGCTGCGGGGACTCCAGGACCTCGGCGTCGAACTCGCGCAGGTCGGAGCCGGCGTAGAAATGCCGGCCAGCGCTGACGATCACCACACCGTCCAGATCCGCGCCTGCCAGGGCTTCGAGCGCGCCGGCCAGTGCCCGCCGCTGGGCGGTGTTCCCCGTGTTGACGGGTGGGTTGTCGAGGATTAGCAGCGCCGTGCGGCCGCGGAACTCCGTCGTGACGATGGTCTTGTCTGCCACGTGCTTCCTCTCCGGCTCACTCTTCCTACGTGCCCAACCAGTCGTTTGATTGAAGGTAGATCGCAGATGGTCTACGGGTCAACCTGCTTGGCGAACCTCCTTCTTGACGGTTCCCTGGCGGTCCGTATGGTTACCAACCATACGGCTGGTCGCACTGTGGAGGAAACGGAGGAGCCGCCATGAGTGAGACCTCCGAGTCGGCGGTCCCTGCATGGTTCACCGAAACACTGGCCCGTCCGGTCGCGACCGGCAAGGTTGACGTGCGGGGTACATCGATCGCCTACCGGGCCTGGGGCCCGGAACGCGCCGAGAACGGTTGCCTACTGCTGCACGGCGTGGCTGCGCACGCGCACTGGTGGGATCACATCGGACCGTATCTCGTCGGTGCGGGATCCCGCCGGGTCGTCGCGATCGACCTTGCCGGGCACGGGGACTCCGGACGGCGCCTGCGCTACAGCATCGCCGGATGGGCCGCGGACGTCGTCGATCTTCTCGGGCCGCTCGGGTTGGGGCCCCGTCCTTCCGTTGTCGGGCACAGCCTCGGCGGCATGGTGACGCTCGCCGTGGCCGGGCTCGTGGGCGCACGGATCGGCAGGGCAGTGGTCGTGGACGGCGCCGTGCGTGAGCGCACCGACCAGCAGGAGGCGTTGCGCCGTCGCCGTGCCCAGCCGTCCGCGCGCGTGCTGCCGACGCGCGCCGAAGCGGTGGCACGGGTTCGCAAGGCGCTGCGGCACCAGGGTCTGCCGTACATACTCGACCACATCGCGGAGACCTCCGTGCGCCAGGTGACCAGTGGCTGGGCCTGGAAGGTCGATCCCCTCGTTCACGACCGACCGGCGATGCTGCCCACTGACCTGGCGCCGATGGCCTGCCCGGTCACGATCGTGCGGGCCGAACACGGCCTGTTCACCGACCAGATCGAGCGCACCATGGTGCGGCTGCTGGGCGGTGACGTCCGGGTGCGCCGCGTGCTACGTGCGGGTCATCAGGTGCTGCTGGACGAACCGCGCGAGCTGACCTCGGCCCTGCTCGCCGTCTTGTGAACCAACTACCCGTTTGGTAACTTCGTTGTGAGACAGCAGCAGTGCGGACGAGGAGGTCTGTGATGGCGCGAGTTCGCATGAGCGGGCGTGGCGAGGGCAGGATGCGATGAGTAGTCCCGCTACCGAGCGGACGGCCGGATCGGCGCAAGGAGCGAGTGCCATGCCCCTCACCCCCGACGACATCGCGCGCATCCTCGACGCGCTCGACAAGTCCAGCTGGGACCAGGCGGAGATCGTCGTGGACGGCGTGCGCATCGCTGTGGGCCGCGACGACCTGCCGCCGCCCACCGCGCCCACCGCGATCGCCGCCACGCCGGCACCGGAAGCACCCGATCCGGCCCCGGCTCCCGTCGTTGCCGCCGTATCCGAACCGGCACCGCCCGCACCGCAGGACACCTCCAGCGCGGAGGATCATGTGGTGCCTTCCCCGAGTGTCGGCGTGTTCTGGCGCTCGCCCTCGCCGGGTGCGCCGCCGTTCGTCGACATCGGTTCGAAGGTCGAGGCGGGCGACACCATCGGCATCGTCGAGGTGATGAAGCTGATGAGCAATGTGGCCGCCGATCGCGCGGGCACGGTCACCGCGGTCTTCCCGGCGAACGCCGAGCAGGTCGAGTACGGCACGCCTCTCGTTGCGATCCGGCCCGATGCCTGAGCCGAGCCTGCGCCGCGTTTTGGTTGCCAACCGCGGGGAGATCGCACTGCGTATCCTGCGCGCGTGCTTCGACGAGGAGATCGAGGCCGTGCTCGCGGTGTCCGATGTGGACCGTGACTCGCCGGCAGCGCAGCTCGCCGACCGCGTGGTGGTGATCGGGCCCGGCGTGGCGTCGCAGAGCTATCTCGCGGTGGACCGTGTCGTGCAGGCCGCGTTGTCGACCGGGTGTGACGCCGTCCATCCCGGCTATGGGTTCCTTTCCGAGCGCCCTGAGTTGGCGGAGGCGTGCGCGGACAACGGGCTGATATTTGTCGGCCCGCCGGGTGAGGTGATGCGCCGGGCCGGCGACAAGATAACCGCGCGCGACGTCGCGGAGAAGACCGGCATCCCCATCGGCGGTCGCAGCCGTCTGCTGTCGTCTCGCGCGGAGGCCGAGGATGCCCTGGCCGAGGCGCTCGACGGGGACGCGAGCCTGCCGATGATGCTCAAGGCCTCCGCCGGTGGTGGCGGGCGCGGCATGTCCATCATCCGCGCGGAGTCCGAGATCGGCCCCCGGTTCGACAACGCCCATCGCGAGGCCGAGCAGGCCTTCGGTGACGGGCGGCTTTACCTGGAACGGTATGTCGCCCATGCGCGTCACGTCGAAGTCCAGGTCATCGCCGACACCCACGGCAACGTCTGCCACCTCGGCGACCGCGACTGCTCCACCCAGCGCCGGCACCAGAAACTGATCGAGGAGGGACCGGCGCCGAACCTGCCGACCTCGCTGTCGGAGGCCATCCGCAGCTCCGCGGTGCGGCTCGCCGCGGAGCTGGGTTACGTCGGCGCGGGCACGGTCGAGTTCCTCGTCGACGTCGACCGCGAAGACTTCGTGTTCCTGGAAGTCAACGCGCGCGTTCAGGTCGAGCACCCGGTCTCGGAGATGGTGACCGGCATCGACATCGTCCGCGAGCAGCTTCGGGTGGCCGCCGGGCGCCCCTTGTCCTTCCGGCAGGAAGACATTGTCCTCAACGGACACGCTGTCGAGGTCCGCGTCAACGCCGAAGATCCCGAGCGGGGATTCCTGCCCACGCCCGGCACGATCATCGGCTGGGCGCTACCCGCGGGCGCGGGCGTGCGCGTCGACACCTTTGCCCACCCCGGCGCGGTTGTGTCGCCGCACTACGACTCGCTCGTTGCCAAGATCATCACACATGCGCCGACCCGCGCCCGGGCGATCGCGCTGATGTCGCGGGTGCTCCGCGGCGCGCGAATCGAGGGCATCTCGACCACGATCCCCCTCCAGTGCGCCGTCCTGGAATCCGGGGACTTCCAGAAGTCCCCGGTTACCACACGCTGGTTGGAGGAGGAGTTCCTGAGGAAGGATAAGTTGTGACGTCGCAGGAGATCGAGTTGCCCGCACGCTCAGTGCCCGAGCTCGTCCGGGCACGCGCCGCCCGGTACGGCGAACGAACGTGGGCGACCTTCGAGGGCAGGAGCTACTCTTACGCGGATCTCGATCGGCTATCAGCCAACGTTGCGGTCTGGTTGCGGCGCAACGGAATCCGACGCGGCGACCGGGTCGCGATGCTGATGACGAACTCACTGGAGTTCCTGCCGGTGTTCTTCGGCATCGCCCGCGCGGGAGCGGTTTCAGTGCCGGTGAATGCTTCCTCGGTGGGGGAGGGATTGCACTACACGCTGGAGCATTCGGGTGCCGCCGGGATCGTGGCGGACAACGATCTCGTGCCTCGGCTGGACGCGATCAACCCGCTCCCGGCGCTGAGGTGGCGAGTCGCCACCGGGAGCCTTGGCGAAGTCTTCGATTCACACGGAGATCCGAAGCCGGTCGAGCACGAACTGCTGGACCCGATGTCGATCATCTACACATCCGGCACGACGGGACCGCCCAAGGGTGTGGTGCTTTCGCATGCGAGCTACCTGAACACCGGCCGCTACTTCGCCAAGCACTACGGTCTCGGCGAAGAGGACGTGCTGCACACCTGCCTGCCGCTGTTTCACTGCAACGCCCAGCAGACGACGATGATGGCCTCGCTGGTCTGTGGCGGCGCGATAGCGCTCAACGGAAAATTCTCGCTGAGTCGCTTTTGGACCTGGATCGCCGACAGCGGTGCCACCATCACCAACCTGCTCGGCTCGATGCTGTCGCTCCTGGAAAAACGCGATCCGGATCCCATCGAGCGGCGCACGCGGCTGCGGTTCATGGCGGCGGCGCCAGTGCCGGAATCGCTGCACCGGCCGCTCGAGGAACGCTTCGGCGTGCGCATCGTCGACGGTTACGGGCTGACCGAGACCGGCACCATGGCGTGCAAGAACCCGGTGTCGGACACCAGGTCGGGCACCATCGGCATCCCGCTCGACCACAACGAGATCAAGATCGTCGACGCGGACGGCACCGAATGCGCCCCCGGGGTCATCGGCGAGATCGTGACCCGCAGCCGAATTCCCGGCGCGTTCCTGTCCGAATACTTCCGGGAACCGGAGAAGACCGCGGAAGCGGTACGTGGCGGCTGGTTCCACACCGGCGACGCCGGTTACCGGCGCGAGGACGGCTACCACGTGTTCGTGGACCGGATGAAGGACACTATCCGCCGCCGCGGCGAGAACATCTCGTCGTTCCTCGTGGAGAAGGCCATCACCCAGCATCCGGACATCCTTGAGGCCGCCGCGGTCGCGGTCCCGTCCGAGCTTTCGGAGGACGACGTCAAGGTCTTCGTCAGTGCCCGGCCCGGCGCGACGCTGGAACCCCGTGACGTCATCGAGTGGGCCCGCCACCGGCTCGCGGACTTCGAGGTGCCGCGCTACGTGGAGTTCCGAACTGATTTCCCCCGCACCGAAACCGGCCGGATCCACAAGTACAAGCTACGCGAGGAGGGCGTGGGCAACGCGTGGGACCGCGAAGCCCAGGGGGTGACGTGGTGAGCGAGGCCGCCTACGACGACCAAACCGCGTGAAGAACCGGCCCTGGTGAACAGCTAGTTCCTGCACGTCACTGGCTACGCGCTGTCACCGGAGCTGTACCCGCGCGCCATCCGGTTCACCGGGACGTCGATCGGATGGAACATCGGGATGATCCTCGTCGGCGGTTGAGCAAACGCCCGACCCTCGTTTGGTTGGACCAGGGACAAACCGGTATCTGAGCCTCTTGTTGCGGGATTCACGGCGGTCAAGTAGTCGACCACCCGTTTGAGGAGGTAGCATTGACGGAACCTCGTCGAAAGGAAGTCCATGGCGACCAGGCGCAAGTCCGGCACGACCGATCGCCGGAACCGCGAGCCGGAGATCGTCGATGCCGCGGTTCGTGTCTTTCACGACAAGGGCTACCTCGCGGCTTCACTGCAGGACGTCGCCGACATCGTCGGTGTGCTGAAGGGCAGCCTGTATCACTACATCGATTCCAAAGAGGACTTGCTGTACCGGATCTGTGCCCACTCGCACGAGCGCGCCTCGGAGATCATGCGCGCGGCCGTCGAGGCCTCCGACGACCCGCTCGAGCAACTGCGCACGTACCTGACCGACATCGGGGCCTGGTACCTGCACAACATCGAACGCGTCAGCATTTACTTCAACGAGGGCCGGTGGCTCACCGGTGAGCGGCTGGAGAAGGTGCGCGACGAGCGGCGCGAGTTCCAGGGATTTCTGCGCGGCCTGATCGAGAAGGCCGCGCAGCAGGGCGAAATCGCGCCCCACGTTGAGCCTCGCCTGGCGACGCATCTCATCCTGGGGTCGCTCAACAACGTGTCCACCTGGTACCGGCCAGACGGTTTGTACGCGCCGACGGAGATCGTCGAGGCGTTCACGCAGATGGCGCTGGCCTCGCTCACCGGTGAGAGCCCGTCGCCCCGCACCAAGCAGCCGGCCCGGGGCCGCGCGCGCGCCAAATAGGAGTGTGCTGAATAATCTGGCCCGTCGGTTGATGGGCACTGGCGAGGTCTGATCCGGCACTGGGTTCTGACAAAACCCTGGCACCAGATTCGCGTGCCATTGAGAATCCCGGCAGCAACCAGCTTCGTCGATCGACCGTACCGTGCGCGCTGAACTTCGCGGTGAGGATCCATCCCGATCCGGTCGAATCCCTCTGTGTGTGTGCCTCCTCGATGAGCTTGCGGTTCCAATCGCGCCGGAATCTCTGTGGTCTCTTCCTCCCAGGGCGCCCCGCGTGCCGATTTTTCCGCTTCGGCACCGACCGATCGAGGCACTCGCGAGCCCGTCGGCGGAAGTCGTCCGGGTTCGTCCATATGTGTTAGGCAGGCCAACACCCAAGCGACACGTCTTACGATGCTAGCCAAACAGTCGTATGGACGGAGTCGAGACAATGGCCGACAGCCTGCTGGTGGACCGGGAAGGACCGATCGCCTGGCTCACCTTCAATCGCCCGGAACGACTGAACGCCATCTCGATGGAGATGCTCGACCAGCTGGCGGGCGCGCTGAGCGATCTCGAAGACAGCGACACTCGTGTGGTCGTGCTCCGTGGCGCCGGCCGCGCGTTCTCCGCGGGGCACGACCTCAAGCCGGACGGGCAGGAGTTGGGGGTCGCCGTGAGCCCAGTGGCCGACCGCAACCGGCAGGCCGCCTACATTGACCGCTTCACGCGGATCTGGCGCCACCCGCAGCCGGTGATCGCCGCGGTGCACGGCTACTGCCTGGCTGGCGCCTCGCAGCTGGTGTGCTTCTGCGACATCACCGTCGTCGCAGAAGACGCCGTCGTCGCCGCTTCGCCGTTTCTGCCGACCGGGGGCGGGTTCATCTCGCCGCTGTGGTCGTACCGGGTCGGACAGCAACGGGCTAAGGAAATGTCGTTCATGCCAGGACGGAGGATCGACGGCAGGACCGCCGCAGAGTGGGGCTTCGCCAACGTCGCCGTGCCAGCGGCGGAACTTGAGGACCACGTGCGAGCCATGGCACTGTCGATCGCGCGGGTGCCCGCGAATGTGCTGCAGATGAAGAAGCTGGCGATCAACCGGGTGCTGGAGCTCCAGGGTTTCCTCACCGTGGCCGGGATGGGTGCGGAGACCGATGCGTTCGTCCATGGCACGGCGGAGGTCGGGGACATCCACGAGCTGGTCAGGAAGGTTGGGCTGAAGGAGGCGATTCGCCGGTACAACAACGCCGCTCCTGGGACGAGTGACTACTTGTTTGATTGACCTGTCATCAATCAGCACACGATGGCTCTTGGTCACATTGAGCGAAGTCTCGACGAGGAGCAAATATTAACGATTCGACCGCATGCGCTCGTCGAGTACCACGATTATGGCTAGTCCACCGTGGACAATAGGGTCAGCATCTCGGCGATCCGGTCGGCCGGGGCGCCGTCGGGAAAGCGGAGGACCGGGTCGGTGACGCCCGCGGCCAGCACCGTCGCGAGCCTCGCCAGCACCGCATCCGGTGTGCCGGCCAGGCCGCTGGTCGTCACGATCTCGTCCGGCACGGCCGCGCGGGCGCCCGCGCGGTCACCACGCCGCCAGTGGTCGATTACCCGGTCGACCTCCTCGCCGTATCCCCGCCGACGGAACAAGTTGGCGTAGGCGGTGCCGTTCGCGGCCAGGTACCACGCCGCGCTCCGGCGGACCTCGTCCTGTGCGGTTGCCGGGTCCCCGGCGTTCACCGACGTGTAGTAGTACGCCGCGATCCGGCCAGTGGCCGCGGGGGAGTCGGGGATTTCCTGCTCGTCAAACCAGATCGGCAGCCAGCCGCCGGCCTCTGCGGCGACGCTTTGCGAGGCGGGTGTGAGCCCCGCGACGAACACGTCCACCGGCCCGGCCGGCCGGGCCGCGAGCCGGAACGTGTGTGTCCGGACGACATCGCCGTCGAACCCGACCACCCCATTGGCCAAAGTGGACTTCAGGATCCGGACGTAGTCCCGCAGGCGCGCGACGGGCCGGTGAAACGGGACACCGTGGAAACCTTCGATGACCGCCCTCCCACTCGTGCCGATACCGAGATGAACCGGCCGCCCGCCGGCGGCTTCGCTGAGGCTGACCGCGGCCTGGGCGAGCGTCGCCGGAGAGCGGCCGAACACGTTGACGATGCCCGTGCCGAGTTCGAGCCGCCTGGTGGAGAGCGCGATCTCGGTGAGCACGCTGAACGCGTCGCGCCCGAGCGCCTCGGTGAGCCAGAGTCCCCGGAACCCGAGATCCTCCGCCGAGTGAGCCACCCGTACGAGGTCGGCCCGGGAGAGTGAATCGGTGCCCAGCGCGATGTGGATCCGGTCGAGCATGCTGCTCCTCAGAGGTCGGTGAGTCAGATGAACGCTCGTCAGCCAGTGGTGGCGAAAGTACAGCTAGAATATGCTGGACCCGGCAGCATAACCAAACGATCGGTTGCCAGTAGCGGGTGAAGTTGCGTGGAACGGCGGCTGGACGACTCACGGCACGCCTGATGAAGGCGCCGTCGCCGGAGCTGGGGCCGGAGAACCACGCCGGCCGCCGACAACTTCGCGACGTGGAAGATGTTCGGCCGGATCTGCAGAAACCCACCCACGAGGACTTCCTAAAGGCGGCACGCACGCTGCAGGTGCTGCCTACGCCCTGAGTCGGAGGACATCCCGAACGCCTGCCGGCCTACCTGAGGGCCCTCCTCAGGTTGCCGGGGTCCACTCCTCGTCGATGCGGTAGATGTCGACGTCCGGGCCGGCGACCGAGGCGGTGAAGCCGTCTCGGCGGATCGGGGCGTAGTCCTCGGAGCCGAAGGTGGCCTCGAAGTCTTCCGCGCTGTCGAAGCGGATCTCCGCGCTACGCCATGCCTGCGCGTGCACGCCCGCGGGCCAGTCGACGGCGCGCATGACGGTATGCCGGCGCAGCCGGGGCAGCCTCCGCACACCGGGGACGTGGACGTTGAGGTAGACGTCCTCGACATCGGCCGGGGTGAGCCGGGCGGGCACCTGCCAGATCCCGCTGAGTGCGGTGGGTGTCGAGCCGGGCGCCGGTGCGCCGCGACCGGCGGGCTCGAACTCCTCGACGATGTCGAAGACGTGTCGGCGCAGGCCGGCCACCAGCGACGTGAACCGCCCCTGCCACAGCTGCGTCCACGTGCCGGTCGCCGCCGCGGCATCGAGTTCGGCCACATCGTCGAAGTACAGCTCCTCACCTCGCCACCAGGCCGGATGGCCGCCGGCCGTGTCGCGGAGGAACGTCAGCACGGTGTGCCGCCGGATGCCGGGCAGGGTGCGGACGAGCGGGACATGGACGCCGGAGAACTCGGCGTCCGGCTCGGTGGGAGTGGCCGCGCCTGGGATGTTCCAGGTGGCCCGAAGCTTGAGCACAACCACGAACCTAACGGATGGTTGCCTCCTGTGCCAGATCGACATGCAATGCTACTGGTATTCGCACTTGGTACCGTCCTACGATCTCGTGGGTAGTAGCCGACTGGATGGTCGTTCACGCCGTGGTGAGCCTTGCAAGGAGCCTTGACGATGCAAGTCGAGTTCATAGACCAGACACTTCGCGACGGACAGCAGAGCCTGTGGGGGCTGAGGATGCGCGCCTACCAGGCGACCCCCGCCCTGCCCTACCTCGACCGGGCTGGGTACCGGGTCATCGACCTCACCGGCGCCGGCATGTTCACCGTGCTGCTGCGCACGTTCGCCGACGACCCGTTCGCGACGCTCGATCACCTCGTCGCCGGACTTCGAGGTAATGAGCTGCGAACGGCGACGCGCACCATCTCGGTCGGCGGGATGGGTTTTTCGCCGGACTCGGTGGTCGACCTGTGGGTCAAGATGCTCGTCAAGCACGGGATCGGCAGCTTCTGGATCTTCGACTGCCTCTTCGACATGCCGAAGATGCGGCGCGTCGCCGAGGTGGTGCACAAGGAGGGGGCGAAACCGGTCCCAACCGTCATGTACGGACTGACCGACGTGCACACCGACGAGTTCTTCGCGACCAGGGCTGCCGAGATGGCAACCTGGCCCGGCGTGGAGACCGTGGAGCTGGAGGACGCGGCCGGTGTACTGACGCCCGAGCGGGCCCGCACGCTGCTGCCCACCGTGAACGGGGCGACCGGCGCCACGCCCATGGAACTGCACTGCCACTCCACGAGCGGTATGGCGCCCGCCGTTTACCTGGTCGGGCTGGAGTCCGGGATCTCGATCCTGCACACGTGCGTGAAATCGATGGCCAGCGGGCCGTCGATGCCCTCTGTCGAGTCGATGGTGGCCAACCTCGAGATCCTCGGCCACACCCACAACCTGGACACATCGACATTCGCGCCGGTCAGCGACCACTTCGCCGCCGAGGCGGCGCGGATGGGCGGTGCTGCGGCCGGCTATGAGGTCGGCGTGCCCAACGAGTTCGACCTCGTCCCCTACCAGCATCAGCTGCCCGGCGGGATGACCGGGAGCCTGAAGAGCCAGCTTGCGCAGTACGGGATGCAGGATCGCCTCAAGGAGGTGCTCCTGGAGATTCCGAACGTCCGGCGCGACCTCGGCGAGCCGATCATGGCGACCCCGTTCTCACAGTTCGTCGGCATCCAGGCGCTGCTCAACATCGTGACCGGCGAGCGCTATTCGCTGATCCCCGACGAGGTCATCCAGTACACGCTCGGCCAATACGGTCCGCTGGCCCGTGAGGTGGAGCCGAACGTCAAGGACAGGGTTCTTTCCTCGGAGCGTGCGCAGCAGTTCGCGAACTGGACCCAGCCGCAGCCGACGCTCGCCGAGCTGCGCAACCGGTTCGGCAAGTCCATTTCGGACGAAGAACTGCTATTGCGGGCCCTGTTCTCCGGCGAAGAGGTCGACAACATGCTCGCCGCCGGACCGATTCGGACGGATCCGCGCACCGGAGGTTCCGAGATCGTCGACCACATCGAGGCCCTCATCGGCGAGAAGCGCAGGGCGGGGTCCCTCTCGGTGACCACGCCGGAGTTCTCGGTCACCCTGCGCAAGAGCACCACATGACGACCGGCACGCTGCTGTGCGAGGTCTCCGACGGTGTGCTGTGGCTGAGATTGAACCGGCCCCGCAAGCTGAACGCCATGGACGCGGACATGCGCCGCGGCCTGCTGGAGGCACTGGCCACCACGGGGCAGTCCCCGGATGTCCGGGCCGTGGTGATCGGCGGGACGCCGCCGGCCTTCTCCGCCGGCGTCGATGTGAGCGAGCTCGGCGACGGGCTGCTGGGCACGGTGCAGATGCTCGATCTCGGCCGCGACATCATCACCACGATCGCGAACCTGCCCAAACCGGTGATCGCCGCGGTGCGGGGGACCGCAGCGGGCGCCGGCCTGAGTCTCGTGCTTGCCTGCGACCTCGTCGTGGCGGCCGCGAGTGCGTCGTTTCGGCCGATCTTCGCCGACCGCGGCCTTGCCCCGGACTGGGGCTGCGCGCACCTGCTGGTCCAGCACGCCGGGCTGCTGCGGGCGAAGAACATCCTGTTCGCCGGGCAGCCGCTGGACATGCGGACCGCGCAGGAATACGGCCTCGTTACGCGGTTGTGCGAGGACGACGACTTCGAAGACGAACTCGCCGGCTTCGCCGCGCGGCTGGCGGCCGGCCCGACCGCGGCGCTGGGCGTGACCAAGCGGCTGCTCAACCACGCGGCTTCGGGCGCGGATCTGGCCGCGACGCTGGCCTTGGAGACCTACGGGCAGGCGTTTGCGACGGCGAGTGCGGACCACGCCGAGGCGGTGCGCGCGTTCACCGAACGGCGCGCGCCATCCTTCGGCGGACGGTAGTCACAACCACCTGTTTGAGATAGTGCCGTACTAGCCCATTTAACTCGCAGTTTGTCTACCAATTAGTGGTTTGGTATGGTGGCCGTCACAGTGCGCGACCTCAGGTATTCCACATTCTTCTTGGAGCCGGACAATGAAGTTTGCGATGTTCCAGACGCCTTTCATGCGGCCGACGCGTTCCCCACGGGAGGTCTTCGACTGGGCGGTGGGCCAGGCCGAGGTGTGTGATCGGCTCGGTTTCACCGAGTACTGGATCGGCGAGCATGCCACGATGTCGTACGAGTCCATCCCGAATCCGGAGCTCGTCATCGCCGCCGCGGCGCGGGGAACCGACAACATCGTGCTGGCGCCGGGTGCGCACCTTCCCGCGTATCACCACCCTGGGACGCTGGCACTGCAGGTGTCCTGGCTGACGCATGTCACCCAGGGGCGCTACATTCTCGGTGTCGGCGCGGGCGCGTACCCCAGTGACGGCGCCGTGCGCGGGCTCAAGGATTTGTCGAATAACCACAAGATGATGATCGAGTCGATCGACATCATGCAGCGGATCTGGCAGGGCAAGCCCTTTCATTACGAGGGCGCGTTCTGGAAAGCCGGCTTCCCCGAGGCGGTCGACGGGCACGAATGGCGCGACCCACGGCCGTACGGCGGCAAGGTCAGGCTCGCGATGGCCGGCCTGAGCCCGAATTCACCGACCCTGGCCTACGCGGGCAAGAACAACTACTTGCCGCTGTCTGTATATGCGGGCGAAGCGGCGATCGCCAACCACTGGGAGACCTACGAGGCCGCCGCCAAGGAGGCCGGGCACGCCGTGGACCGGTCCGATCTGCGGGTCGTGCGCGACGTCGTGGTCGCCGACTCCGACGCCGAGGCCAAGAAGCTCGCCGTGGAGGGCGGTATGGGCCAGGCGTGGCTGAACTACCTGCTGCCGGTGTACAAGCAGTTCGGCCTGCTGCAGAAGATGCTGCCAGGCCATGACCTCAACGATGTCGACGTGGACACCCTGGCCGAGCACGTGTGGATCGTGGGCTCGCCGGACACCGTGACGGAAAAGCTCGCCTCGATCCAGGAACGGACCGGCGGGTGGGGGACCACGCTGGTTTACGGCCACGACTACACGGAGAACCCCGGCCCCTGGAACCACTCGCTCGAGCTGCTCACCACCGAGGTGGCGCCGAAGCTCCAGGACGCCTGACATTCATGGGAAGTCTCGACGCCGAGACTGTCCTCATCGAACACACCTGGACGGCCACGGCCGCCGCGGACCTGCGGGGCGGGCGAGCGCGTGCGGCTCAACTATGCGTCCGGTTCACCGTTCGACGCGGGACGATTCTCGAGTGCCGTGGATACGGCTAAACCCAAGCCACACAAGAAAAGTCACGATGGAGAAGGTCTACCAAACGAGTAGTTGGTTTGTTAGGGTCGATCCATGTCGTCATCCGATCTCAGCCGGGTAGCTGCTGTCGCGTCCGCTCAGACGCAGCTCCGGGAAGCATGGAGCGGCCTGCAGCATGTGGACCTGATCTTCTCGGCGGTCTCCAGTGCTTTGAAGGGCACCGGCCTCGGCATCGAGGATGTCGATCTGGTCGTCGACTCCGGAAGTGACGTGCTGGACGGCCGGAGTATCTCGAACTGTGGCTTCCTCGGTGCGATGGGCGCGCACCACAAAGAGGAGTCGCGGGTTGAGGAGGATGGGTTGTGGAGCGCCGCCTACGCGATGAACAAGATCGCCGCGGGCGACGCGAAGGTCGCCGTGGTAGTGGCCTACTCCAAACCGTCCGAAGCGGACGTTTCCCTGTACTACTCGAGCATCGCCGAGCCGTTCTACCAGCGCCCGGTGGGGCTTGACCAGCTTTCGGCCGCCGGTCTGATGGCCAACCAGTACCTCGCGGCCGTGGGCCTTCCGGCCGACTCGTTGGCCGATGTCGCCGCCTACGACTGGGCGCGCGCTGCCGAGAACGCCGGGGTGGAAACCGGCCAGGTGCCGGACCGGGACGCGATCGCGAACGCTAAGTGGGTCGCGGAACCGTTGCGCCAGTGGGAGGTTTCCCGCCCGGTGGATGGTGCGGTGGCGGTCGTCCTGGCCACCGAGGAGGTCGCCCGCCGCTGTGCGCAGACTCCGGTGTGGCTCACCGGTGCGGGTTCGGCTATGGATGCGCACATGCTGGCCGAACGCAAGGCGGGAGAGCTGGAAGCCTGCGCGGCCGCGGCGCAGACCGCCTACCGGCGCGCCGGGATCGACGACCCGTCGACGTTCGGCCTCGCCGAGGTGAGCGCAGGTTCAGCAGCCGCCGAGCTCATGGTCCTGGAGGCGCTCGGCCTCGCCGGGAAGGGCAAGGCGGTCGCGCTCTACGACGGGTCATCATCCACTGTGGTCAATCCTTCCGGTGGGGCGATCCCTGCCGACCCGATCATGGCGACCGGCCTGGTGCGGCTGCATGAGGCCGTCGGCAGGCTGTCTGGGCAGATCGGGGTGTCCGGTGCACGCAGTGCCGTCGTGCACGGCGCGGGCGGGCTCGGGATGCAGAACCACTGTGTGTTCACCTTGGAGGTTTGAGCGTGCGAAACGTTGCCATTATTGGTGCGGGCCAGACTCATCACGCGCGGCGCCGGACCGATGTGACCCAGGTGGGGTTGGCTCGCGAGGCCGCGGTGCGGGCGCTGGAAGACGCCGATCTGACGATCGACGACATCGACAGCGTGGTGGTCTGCACTGGGCCGGTGCTCTTCGCCGCGGTGAACCAGCCCGAGAAATGGCTTGCCGACGCGCTCGGCGCGCGGCTGAAGCCGGTGGTCCGGGTGACCAGCGGTGGCGGTACCGGGCTCGCGGGTGCGCTGAGCGCGGTGAACCAGATCGCCGGCGGGGCCGCGGAACGGGTGCTGGTGGTCGCCTATGACAAGCTTTCCGAAGGTGCCCTCCAGTACTCGATCTCGACGCTCTACGACCCGTTCTGGGGCCGGGAGTTCGCGGTCGGCATCATGGGTTTCTCGGCGGCCTACTGGCGTTCGCGGATGGAACCACTCGGGCACACCGAGGAAGCCGCGGCCATGGTGTCGGTGAAGAACCGCCGCAACGCGATCCGCAATCCCTACGCGCATGTCAAGAAGGAAGTCACCGTCGAGGACGTGCTGAACTCTCGACCGCTGTGCGCGCCGATCAAGCTGTTGGACGTGCCGCCGATCTCCGACGGCGCATGTGCCGTGGTGCTGGCGAGCGAAGGAGCGGCGAAGAAATCGCCGAACCCGGCGTGGATCCGCGGCATGGCCTACTACGCGGAGGCCGAGAACGCGATCGGGCGCTCGATGCTGCAGTCCGAGCCGCTGACCCTGGCCGCGCAGAAAGTGTACAAGCAGGCCGGGATCACCAACCCGCGCCGCCAGTGCGATGTGGTGGAGGTGCAGGAGCCTTACACCTGTTTCGAACTGAGCTACTACGAGGGTCTGGGTCTGTGCCGCCAGGGCGGCGCCGCCGAGCTGATCGCGTCCGGCGCCACCCAGATCGACGGCGACATCCCCGTCAACCCGTCAGGCGGCTGCATGGGTGCCAACCCCATCGGTGCGACGGCGCTGATCCGGCTGGCCGAGGTCGCGCAGCAGGTGCGAGGTCGCGCCGGCGACTACCAGATCCCCGGCGCGAAGGTCGGTCTCATGCAGGCCGGTGGTGGCTGGGCGAACCTGCGTGGTGTCGCGGTAGTGAGCTCGACTAAGTCGTGAACGGTGTGCGGCAAGGGATTGCGCGGCCGGCACCGCGCCTCAGCGGATCAGTGGCACTGAGCGCGGTGGGAGCCTGCCGGCGTGTGAGGCAACGAAAGGACGAATCGTGACAAGCGGATTGCAGACGAGCATCGACGAGGCACCGGCCTACGAGACGACGCTCACGATGCCCTACACGCTCACCACGGGGCGCGCGGCCGGTACCTTCCTGGCGGAGCTGGCCCAGCACCGGATCGTCGGTTCTCGATCGGCCGGCGGCAAGGTCGTGGTGCCGGCGCAGGACTACATTGACGGGGAAGAAGCGGCGGAGCTCGTCGTGGTGCCAGGCACCGGGACCGTCACGGCCTGGACCCGGACCGCCTCGGGTGCACTCGCGACTATCCGGCTCGACGGCGCCGACACGGACCTGGTGCACCGCGTCCTCGGCGACACCGGTGGACTCGCCAACGGCGCGCGCGTCAAGGCGGTGTGGTCGTCCGAACCCGACCAGGGTTTCCTCACCCTGGCGGGGTTCGAACTCGGCGACGCGCCCGTCGCGGACGCGGTGACGCCGCTGGACTCCACCGCCGAGCCGATCAGCATGCTGCCGTACCGGCTCGAGCTGGACTACCGGCACGCCTACGGGCCGTACTACGGCAGGATGTTCGACGAGCTGGCTGCACACCGCCGGATTGTCGGCGTGAAGTGCCCGAGCTGCCAGAACGTACTGGTACCGCCGCGGGGCAACTGCGACGCGTGTTTCGTGCCGACGGCACAGGTGGTCGATGTCGCGGACACCGGCATCCTGAAGGCGTTCTCGGTGATCCATCTCGAATTCGAAGGCCAGACGCGTACACCGCCATATGTGTATGCGGAAATCACGCTCGATGGATCGGGCACCCGGTTGATCCACAACGTCGGCGGGTTCGACATCGACGAAGCCGGGGAACTCCTGCACATCGGCATGCCGGTGCGCGCGGTGTGGAAGGAAGGCGTGCCGCCGCGCGGCGCGCTGGCCGACATTGACTACTTCGAGCCGATCCTCGGCGAGGGGTGATGTCCGGGAGCTGTACGGCGATCGCGGGCGCGCGCTTCCGGCCATGGCATCCGTCGCCGTCCGGTTCGTCGGTCGGCGCGCTGCGCGCGTAGACCGGTGGTGGAGAGGAAATGGATACGATCGCCAGTCAGATCCGGTACCGCGCCTCGATCCATCCCGGACGTGCGGCTGTCATCGACCACGACGGCTCCACGACGACCTACGCCCAACTCGAGCGGCGCGGCGACGAGCTGGCTTACGCCTTACTGGCGCGCGGTCTTCGGCACGGGGACCGCGTCGCGGCCTGGCTGGCGGACGGTCCGGAGTACGTGGCACTGTACGTCGCCTGCGCGTTCGCTGGTTTCGTCGTCGTTCCGGTGCATGCGCGTTACACGGCGAGTGAGGCGCACCATCTCATCGAGGATTCGTGTGCCCGTGCGCTCGTGTTCGACGCGACCGTGGCAGATCGTGTCTCCGAACTGGACGAGACGACGGTCGCGCTGGCGCTGCTCGGACCCGAGCTGGAGGCCGTCGCGAGTGCGGCACCGCTACCCGCACCGGCACCGGATGACCTTTTCGTGCTCGGCTACACGAGCGGGACTACCGGGCGACCGAAAGGCGCGATGCTGACGCACCGGTCTGTCACGGCGATCGCGCGGTTGAATGCGATCTCGTACCGGTTGCCGGTCGGTAGCATCGCCGCGATGACCGGCTCGATGTCGTTCGTGGCCGTGGTACCGGCGCACGTCTTCTCCCATTTCCAGGTCGGTGGCACGGTCGTGTTCCTCGGGAAATGGGACGTCGATTCGCTGTCACACGCCATCGCCCGGACCAAAGCCACTTTTACTTACGTACCAACGCCCCTGTTGCAGGAGTTCACCCAGTCCGTCGCCAAATACCCAGATCGATGGCGCACGGTGCTGACGGTCCTGCATTCGGCGTCGAAGGCGGATCCCGACAAGCTGCGGGCATTCGCGGAAGCCAGCGGCAACCGGCTCGTCGAAGGCTGGGGAATGACGGAGAACTCCGGCGGTCTGGCGGCCGTGACCGTGCCGGCCGACATCGACCGTGGGGACTTCGGCACCGTCGGCCGCGCGGCGGTGGAGACGGCCATTCGGCTGGCCGGCGACCTGCCACACGACGGGGAGACGGTCGGCGAGCTGTTGATCCGTTCACCCGCGCTCGCGTCCGGGTATTGGAACCGGCCGGAGGACACCGCGAGCAGTTTCCGCAACGGGTGGTATCACTCCGGTGACCTCGGCTCGATCGATCCGGGCGGTCACGTGCGTATCGCGGAACGGCGGACGGATCTCATCGTGTCCGGCGGGATGAACGTCTATCCGTCCGAAGTAGAACGTGTCATCGCGGCCGATCGTCGGGTCGCCGCGTGCGCCGTTGTCGGCGTGCCGCATGAGCGCTGGGGCCAGACCGTTGCGGCGGCAGTGGTCTGCGTACCCGGTGCGACGCTCGGCGAACAAGACGTCATCGACCATTGCCGCCGCCACCTCGCGGGCTACAAGAAGCCGACAAAGGTCGTCTTCCTGGACGCCCTGCCCACGACTCCCAGCCTGAAGGTCTCGCGTGCGGCGGTACGCGATCTGATCGCCGGCGCGGCGAGGAAACCCTGATACGTGCGCTTCAGTAGCGGCGCGGGTTCCGAGGTGGCCGAGCTACCGAAACCGGTTCCCGGCCCGGGGCAGGTGCTGCTGCGCGTGACGGCGGCCGGGCCCTGCCACGCCGACGAATTCTCACCTGGCGACCAGGCCTGCGTCGACGCACAGCTGCGCACCGGTGACGTAGCGCGCGTCCTCGGAGGCCAGGTACAGCACGGCTTTGCTGATGTCGACCGGTTCGACGGTTTCGATCGGGTACGCGTTGCGGAACAGCGGGCCGAGCTCGGCATCCTGGTTGATGAGCGCGTCGAGGCCGCCCAGCCCCTCCAGCATGGTTGTCGGCACCCCGGTCGGGTGCACGCTGTTGACGCGGATGCGGTGCTTGGCGAGCTCGTTCGCCAGCGACTTGACGATACCCACGACGGCGTGTTTCGACGCCACGTACGGGGAGAGGAAGGGGAGTCCCTTGAGCCCGGCCGTCGAGCTGGTCGCGATCATCACGCCCCCGCCGCCCGCCATCAGGTGTGGCACGGCGGCGGTGAGTGTGTTCCACACCCCGACGATGTTGGTGTCCAGCGTTTCGCGCCAGATCTCCGGGGTCACCTCGTCCCAGGTCTGCAGCGTGCAGATCCCCGCGTTCGCGCACACGATGTCCAGGCGGCCCAGCGTGTTGACGCCCTCGACGAGTACGTCCCGCAGCTGCCCGGCGTGGCGGACGTCGGCGACTGCGGTGACCACACGGCGGTCCAGCTTCTCGACGAGCCGGCCGGTTTCGGCCAGCTCCTCACGCGTGGCCATCGGGTACGCGGTCGTCTCGTAGTCGCGGCAGACGTCGACGGCGATGATGTCCGCGCCTTCCGCCGCCAGCGTCAGCGCGTGACTCCGACCCTGACCACGTGCCGCGCCGGTAATGAACGCGACCTTGCCTGCAACTCGTCCCATCACGATTCCTCCGTAACATAGGTTCGGGCCAGTTCCCTGATGGCCGGGATCGCCTGTTGCCCGAACAGTTCGAGGCTGTGTGCGGCGGCTTGTTTACTCATGCCGCCGTAGAAGAAACAGCCCGCCTGGCTGATTTCGGGGCCCAGCAGCTTGAACCGTTCTTCGATGCGCTCGACAATCTGGGCGGGGGTGCCGATCCCGACCTGGGCGTTGACGTACGCTTCGGCGGCGGCGTCGATTCCGGCTTCCCGCAGCGCTTTCGCGTCCTCGGCGTACGCCGTGTAGCCTTTGGCGTTCTCGAAGTGCGTGCCGTCCATTTCGTAGTGCCGCACCACCGTCTTGAAGTAGTTCGATGCGTACAGCATGCCCAGCTCCAGCGCCTCGTCGGCGCTCTCGCGAACCAGGAAGAAGTCGTCCAGAACCACATGGGACCGGCCGTCGGAATGGGTGTCCGCGTACTTTGCGCAGTAGCCCTCGATCAATGGCAGCATGTCCGGGACCGGCTTGGTGACGAACGTCAGCAGGCGGGCACCCAGTTCTCCCGCGACGACGGCCGAGTCGGGGGACATCCCGACCGAGTAGAGCTCGTCCGCCAGCGCGGGGCGCGGTTTCGGGTGGATGGGGGTGCGTTTCTGCGGGTAGTACGGCCCGTCGCCCTCGATGTACCCGGTGCGCAGCGCGTTGATGACCATCTCCGCGGCCTCGTCGAACCGGCCGCGAGAGGAGCTCATTTCGATCCCAAAGTGATCGTATTCGATCTTGGCGAGGCCACGGCCGAGGCCGACAAGGCAGCGGCCGTCGCTCAGGTGGTCCAAGAAGGACAGCTTCTCGGCGGCGCGCAACGGGTCGTTCCAGGGAAGGATTACCGCGCCGAGCCCGACCTGCAGTGTCGTGGTCCTGGCGGCGATGTAGCTCAGCGGAAGGAAATTGTCCGGGCAGGCCGAGTAGTCGATGTCGAAATGGTGCTCCGGACTGAACGTCGCGTCGAAACCGAGCCCCTCCACCAGCTCCATCAGTTCGATCTCTTCGCGGACGAAGTCGCGGGCAGACCGTTTGCTGCCGGGATTCTGCCACACCGGGGTGTATATGATCTTCATCGACCATCCTTTCCGGACTGTGTGTCGAATGCGTCCTCAAGATTGACGATCCGGGTGGCCGTGATCGGCGGTATGCCGGGCAGTTGGCTAGTCGGCAGTGCGCCACCGCCGCGGACAACAAAGTGCGGGATCGGAGCCCTCGCAGCACGCCAGACCAAGCTCAGATTGACCTCGATCATTGTGCCGAAGTCCTTGTCGGTCACCGTGTCCCACGGCGCCGTCAGCACGATCCCGTGGTTGATGACGCCGAGGCAGTGGCGGTCGAGTCCCTCTGCCAGTCCGACCGTCTCGTCGAGATCGTCCTCGGTTGCGAGGGAGTAGGGGAAACCCTCAATCTGGCGGCACATATCGACCGTCGCGATGTCCGCGCCCTCGTGTGACATGGCGACCGCGCGTGCACGCCCCTGCCCGCGAGCGGCGCTGGTGATGAAAGCGATCTGCCCGGTCAGCCTGCCTGTCATCGCGAACCCTCCTGACCGGAAGCCGGAACCACACCATCGGGGGACCAAGAAGATGTTAACAAACACTCGGTTGGTAGACCACCATCGAAACCGGGTTGCCGGGTTACCGGTTCGTGACGTCGTACTTGGCCGGTTGGTTGACTGCTTGGCATAGGCGTGCTGAAATCGACGTCGGTCCGGCCTGGTGTCACCAACCACGGCCGCGCCGAGCGGCCTACCAGATATTAGGTGGAGGTCGCCGGATCTACTTTTTGCTTGCTGAGCAACGGAGATTCGGGGTGTGCCTATGCCGGCTGACCGCGGTCCCGTGTTGGCCGCGAAATCACTGTCCAAGAAATTTCCGGGAACGCGTGCACTCGACAGCGTCGACCTCGAGATCGCCGTGGGCGAGATCCACGCCCCGCGCGGCGGCAACGGGTCCGGAATGTCCACGCTGATCAAGATCTTCTGCGGGGTGCAGCAGGGGCGAAACTGATCGTCTTCGGCGGGTCCGGCCAGGGCTACGTACAAGAAACTCTGGTCAGGAACGAACTGACACCGATTTGGAGAAGCGACATGAAAAGCCTGCGGGGCAAGGTCGCGGTCGTGACCGGTGGCGCGAACGGGATCGGCGAGGCAGTGGTGAGGACGCTGGCTTCGTACGGCACCACCGTCGTCATCGCCGACAAGGACGGTCCGCGAGCGGCCGCGGTCGCCGAAGAAGTCACGGCCGAGGGTGGCACGGCGTCGGCGATCGAGACCGACGTCCGGGAGGAGGCGCAGATCGTGGCGCTGCTGAGGGAAACCGTCGAACGGTACGGGCGTCTCGACATCCTCGACAACAACGCCGCGGCGCTCGAGCTCATCCCGGACGACCCCGACGTGACCGGCAGCCAGGCGGCGGTGTGGCTGGACACGATGAGGGTCAATGCACTGGGCCCGCTGCTGGCTTGCAAGCACGCGATTCCATTGATGATCTCCTCCGGCGGCGGCAGCATCGTCAACATGGGGTCGGTCTCCGGCGTGGCGGGTGAGGCGAACATGCTGGCCTACGGGATGTCGAAGGCCGCGATCATGCACCTCACGCGGGCGGTGGCCGCGCAATGGGGCAAGTCGGGAATCCGGTGCAATGCGGTCGCGCCGGGCCTGGTGCTCACGCCGAACACCGCGGCCGCGATGCCCGAAAAGACGCAGGAGATCTACGTCAGGCACAGTCTCACGCCGTACGTGGGGCGGCCGCAAGATATCGCGAACGTCGTGGCGTTCCTCGCCTCCGACGAGTCACGGTACGTCTCAGGGCACATCGTGTACGCCGACGGAGGGATCAGCTCGTCGTTGCCGATCCTCGCTGACACCCGCGACCTGGTCACGGCGGCAGAAAGGACCTCCCAGTGAAGACGAATCAGGCAACCGGCGACCAGAAATCGCTGCTGGACAAGGCAGTCCAGATGTTCTTGGCCGCGACCCCGCCGGTCGGGGCACCGATCGAGGAGTGGCGCGCGGGGTTCGAGGCGCTCGCGGCGAGCTTCGAGATCGCGGTCGATGCGGAGATCGAGGAGATCGACGCTGGCGGGGTCCCGGGCAGGCTGGTACGTGCGCCGGGAGCACGCCAGGACCGCGTGGTCATCCATTTCCACAGCGGTGGCTACGTGCAGGGTTCCTCGTTGTCGTACCGGGATTTCGCTTACCGGCTCTCGGCCGCGACCGGTCTGTCGGTGTTGGTCCCCGACTACCGGCTGGCACCGGAGAACCCGTACCCGGCCGCAGTCGAGGACGCGAAGACCGTCTACGAGTGGGCGCTGGAGGCCTGGCGCCCCGAGCACATCGTGATCAGCGGTGACTCGGCCGGCGGCGGGCTGGCGATGGCGACCCTGCTCGCGCTGCGGGATGCCAGCCAACCGAAACCGGCCGCGGCCTTTGCGATCTCGCCGTTACTCGACCTGGCGGGGGAGGGCCTGTCGATGCGGGAGTGCGCGGACTGTGATCCGCTGATCGATCGGACGATGGTCGTGGAGATGGGCAAGGTCTACATCGGTGACCGGGACCCACACGACCATCCGTACTGCTCACCGTTGTGGGGCGAGCACCACGACCTGCCCCCGTTATTGTTGCTGGCCAGTAACTCGGAGGTGTTGCGGGATGATTCCGTCCGCATGGCCGAGAGCGTGCGGGCGGCCGGGGGATCGGCGGAGCTTTCGTTGCCTGCTGACATGGTGCACATCTGGACGCTTTTCCCGTTCCTCGAGCAGGCGTCCGACAGCCTGCGGACGATCCGCGGCTTCGTCAAGTCGCATGTGGACCCGTGAACGCGTTGCGGGGTGAGGTCGCGTTCGTCACCGGCGGCGGGGCCGGGATCGGTTTGGCTTGTGCGGTCGAACTGGCGCGTCGGGGTGCGCGGGTCATGATCACCGATATCGACGAGGCTGCCGCCAGGGAGGTGGCGTCGAGTATCGGTGGTGCCGCGTTCGCGCTCGATGTTCGCGATCCTGTCGCGGTCGATGCGGCAGTGGCGGCCACGGTCGAGGAGTTCGGTTCGCTGACCGTGGCGGTCAACAACGCCGGGGTGGGCGTTCCGACACCCTTTCGCACGGCGGAGGTGACTGACGCGGAATGGCGGCGTGTGCTGACGGTCAACCTCGACGGTGTTTTCCATTGCCTGCGGGCGGAGACCGGGGTGATGGCGGGACGCGGTGGTGGGTCGATCGTGAACATCGGTTCGATCGGTTCGCTGGTGGGGCTGCCGGGTGCCGTCACCTACACCGCGGCGAAGCACGCCGTCCTGGGTATGACCAAGGCTGTGGCCGCGGAGTATGCGGCTGATGGTGTACGTGTCAACCTGGTCACGCCGGGCTATGTGGACACGGCGATCTCGCCGCGCTCGCCCGAGCAGAAGGCCGCGCTGGCGGCGAAGCATCCGCTGGGCAGGCTCGCCACATCCGAGGAAGTCGCCGCCGTGGTGTGCTTTCTGGCTTCGCGCGAGTCGTCGTTCGTGACCGGCTCGTATTACTCGGTCGACGGTGGGTTCACCGCCCTCTGATCGGATGGGTTGCTGGTCGACACTACCGCGATCTAGGGGTATGCCAGGATGGGATCTGGCCGGCAACTAATGGGCGATGCCCTCCGCCTTCTCAGCTTGCCAAGTTCCTCGCCGGCTGGGCCCGGCCGCTGGGGTTGGTTGAATCGGTCTGCCCCGGTACCGGTGGCGCGCCACGACGAGGTTCCGCTGCGGCGCTGTAGCAGGCACCGCAGGCCGACACGAGGACAGTGGTGCTGCGCGCGAGCGGCACCATGAGCCCGGATACCGCAGTCTCGCGGCAGATGCCGTGGTCGTGGCCCATGGGCCGGCACAGACAGCCACACCTGTTGTCGATGAGGTGTACTGCAGGGACTTCGCGCAAGTGCTCGACATCCGACCGACTGGCGAACCGACGCGGTGGCGGTGTGGTTGCGGTCATGGCACTCCTCGTCGTCGGCTTGACGACCCCGCGAAGCCACTGTAGCAGATTTAGCAAACAAGCGTTAGGGAGTGGAGGGTGTGTCGTTCCGGAAGCGATGTCGATGTCTGTCGATGTCAATGTCCGAAGAGGACCTTGTCGGCGCCGACGGTCACGGATGGCAGGTCGCCATGCGCGTGCTAGGGCCGGAGCGGGGGACTCGCCAGCCGGAGCGGGGACTCGCCTGCGGGAGCGGTCAGTTGATCGCGGCGAGTGTGCGGAACCGGCTGCCGTGGAAGATCAACGGTGCGGCGCCAGGATTGGCCCGCAGGCCGTGGATGCGGAGCAGAGCGATCGAGTGGTCGCCTGCAGGGACTTCGCGTTCGATGGAGCAGTCCAGCCACGCTGTGGCTCCGTGGATGTACACGGCGCCGCCGGCGGTGGCTGCCCAGGACACACCGGCGAACCGGTCGCCCTCTTTCCGCGACAGGCTACGGCACTGTGCGTCGTGGCCCTCGGCGAGCACGCTAACCCCGAGTCGGGCGCGGGGCCGTAGCTTCGGCCAGGTCGTCGAGGTGTTCTGTACACACACCGAGACGAGGGGCGGGTCCACCGAGACCGACGTGAATGAGCTGGCGGCCATGCCGGTCGGTACCCCGCCGATCAGTGCGCAAACGGCCGTCACGCCCGACGGGAAGCACCCGAATGCCTCGCGCAGCGCGTCTTTCTCGCCGGCCAGTGGGGGAAGTTCGATCACCATGTCTCCCAGGTTTGACAGCTGTCAGCAGATCGTCGCGAGTACCGCGCCCCGTAGTCCGGCACCGGTGAACGGGTCGTAGCGGTGGAGGTGGAACCGCCAGGAGCCGTCCTCGTACCGGAACTCATCGGTGTAGCAGCCCATCGTTACCAGCCGGACCGCTTCCTCGTCCGCGGTGACGACCTGTACGTAGGCGGAACCTGTCGCGGTCTTTCCGGGTGCGGGATCCACGACGACGTTGGACACGAAATGGCGGATACCGGGGGTGCCTGCGCTGCGCGCCAGCTCGACGATCTCGTCGCGGCCGACCACCGGATCCGTACCGGGTCCGCGCACGAAGGTGGCGGCCGACGTGAACAGGGCGCCGAACTTCTCGCCCTGCCCGTCGTCGTAATACTTGGCGTACCGGGCGTACAGCTCGCCGATCTCCAAACGTACCAACGGATTCAGTGGACCTTCGTACTGCATCGACACTCCTGGCCGGCTACTTCAGCAAGGCGCCGGCGTCCACCGGCAGCGCGACACCGGTGATGAACCGAGCCTCATCGGAGACCAGGAACAGCAGGGCGTTGGCGATGTCCTCGGGCTGGACCCAGGGCGTGGGCAGCACTTGCAGCGTGCGTGCGGCTTCCAGGAAGTCGTCCCGGGTCGGGTTCTCCAGGTCGGGACGGAACATCCGGTGGGTCGCCTCGTTGTCTGCCATCGGGGTGGCGACCTGCGTGGGATGGATGCTGTTGACGCGGATGTTGTCCGGTCCGAGCTCGAGAGCCAATGACCGGGCGAGCCCGAGTACGCCGTGCTTGGCGGCCACGTAGTGCGGGACATTGGCGAACGGGTGCAGGCCGGCGACCGAGTTGGTGATCACGATCGCGCCGCCGCGTCCGCCGTCCTGGATGTGCGGGATGGTGGCCCGGCAGGTGTGGTAGACGCCGTTCAGGTTGATGTCGATCATGTCCCGCCAGATGTGGGGTTCCATACCTGCGACCGTGGTCGGCGCTGCCGCGATGCCGGCGTTCGCGGCCACGATGTCGAGCCTGCCGAGTTCGGCCACGCTGCTGCCGACAAATTCGGTGAGGGCCTGCACATCGCGTACGTCGACCACTGCCGTGCGGGCCCGGCGGCCAAGCGCTTCCACCGCCTTCCCAGTTTCGGCCAGCTCCTCGCGGGTGCCGCCCGGGTACGGCACACCGGGAATGTCCTCGCAGATGTCGATGGCGATGATGTCGGCGCCCTCGCGCGCGAGCGTCACGGCGTGCGCTCGGCCCTGGCCGCGGGCTGCCCCGGTGATGAAGGCGACCTTGTCCTCGACACGTCCAGCCATGATCACGAGCTCCTTTGCTGGTCGATGGACGATGGTGCGGCCGTGCCGGGAAGCAGATGTCCCAACCGGTCGCGCTTGGTGCGCAGGTAGCGCACGTTATGGGGGTTGTGGCTGATCGGTAGGCTGACCCGTCCGACGATCTCCAGCCCGTACCCGTCGAGCCCGCCGTACTTGGCGGGGTTGTTGGTGATGAGGCGGAGTTTCCGGATGCCGAGATGGCCAAGGACCTGGGCGCCGACGCCGTAGCTGCGTGAGTCGACGGGCAGGCCCTGCGCGAGGTTCGCGTCCACTGTGTCCAGACCTTGTTCCTGCAACGCGTAAGCGCGGATCTTGTGGCCGAGACCGATTCCCCGGCCCTCGTGGCCACGCAGGTAGACGACTGCTCCGCAACCTTCCTCAGCGATCGCCTGGAGGGCCTGTTCCAGCTGTGCTCCGCAATCGCAGCGCAGCGAACCGACGATGTCGCCGGTCAGGCATTCGCTGTGCACGCGCACCAAAGCGCCGCGCTCGGTCCGACCTGCCGCGGCGATGTCACCGAGAACGAGTGCGAGGTGCTCGGTGCCGTCCAGTCGCGACCGGTAGGCCACCGCCCGGAATTCCCCGAAAACAGTCGGCATCGCGGACTCGCCGACTGGCTCCACCAGTTCCTCGGTCGCCCGCCGGTACCGGACTAGGTCCGCGATCGCGAGCAGCGGGAGGTCGTGCTCGCTGGCGAACGCAGTGAGTGCGGCGCCGCGGAGCATCTCACCGTCGGCGCCCACCAGCTCACTGATCACGCCGACTGGGGTGCGGCTCGTCAGGCGCAGCAGATCAACCGCGGCCTCGGTGTGCCCGGCCCGGACCAGCACGCCCCCGTCGCGAGCGCGGAGGGGGAAAAGATGGCCGGGCCGACGCAGGTTCTCGGGCCTGGTGGCGGGTTCTGCCAGTGCGCGGCAGGTGCGCACCCGTGCGGAGGCCGCGACACCGGTGCCTGCGTCACGATGGTCCACCGGGACCGTGAACGCCGTGCCGTGCGCGTCAGTGTTGTGCTCGACCATGAGCGGCAGGCCGAGCGTGTCGGCGCGTTCGCCGGTCATCGGGGCACACACGATCCCGGTCGAGTGCCGGACCAGGAACGTCATCTGCGCCGGCGTGATGCATTCGGCGGCGAGGACAAGATCACCCTCGTTCTCGCGGTCGTGGTCGTCGGTGACGACAACCATCCGGCCGTCTGCGAGCGCGGCGACGGCTTGGTGGACTGCTTCGGCCGGTGTCAGGGGCACGGGAAAGACCTCCTCGTTTCCGTGCGGGGTGTCAGCCGCGGAAGTGCGCGATCGCCTGCTTGAGGCCGATCTCCTTGATCAGTTCCTGTAACTCGGAGACGTCAGGTGTGGTGTGAATCAGCGCGTCGGTGTCGGCCCCGATACCGGCGATGGTGAGGAACCCGCTCAGCTCCTGCACGCGATTGATCGCGAGCTTCTTCATCCGCAGGATCGATGCGGGTGTTTTCGCGATAGACAGCGCGAGCTCCCGTACGTACTGCTCCAGCGCGCCGGCGGGGACCGCAGTGTTGGCGAACCCCCATGCGGCGGCCGTGCACCCATCGATCCGCCGCCCGGGTACGAACGACATCTCCTTGGCCCGCTGCGGCCCGACCTGGAACGACCACAGCGGCGAGATGAACCCGCCGCCGAGCGGTATCGCAGGTGAGGCGGCGATTTGTGTGTCTTCGGCGACCACGGTGAGATCGCAGAACAACGAGAGCTGGGTGGCGCCGGCCATGCAGTAGCCGTGGACCGCGGCAATGACCGGCTGCGGATGCTTCCAGATGCGGGTGAAGCGCTCGATGTAGGCCGCCTGGCGGTCGCGATCCGCGACAGAGCTGCGCTTGTGTGCGTCGCCAATCTCCTCCGACTCGCGCGAAACATCGTAACCCGCGGAGAAGGCGTCCCCCTCGCCTCGTAGGATCACCACCCGGGCGTCCGAGGCCTCGAGGGCGGTCAGGTGCGCGACCAGCTCGTCCAGCATGCGCATCGACAGCGCATTGAGCCGGTCAGGCCTGGAGAAAGTCAGCCACGCTATCGGTCCCTCGCGCTCGAGGGTGACCTCTGGCTTCGCCTCCGGCGATCCCTGCTGCACCGCACCGACCTCCTCGGCCATTCACAACCGATCGTTTGGTTGTGTCTTTCAGATGTTGAGTGATGAGCAGCATATACAGGCTAGACTCTTTTTGTCATTGACTTGACGGTGAGTTGGTTCATAGTCTGCCTGATAGTTGGTTGGTTACCTGGGAAGTAGAGGTGGCGATGACGCTGTCCGAGCGTGCGGACCTGGCGCGGTTTCGCGAGGACGCTGCACGATGGTTGCGCGAGGCTGTGCCGGAGCGCTGGCGGAGCCAGCGCAGCTCGCTTTCACCAGCTGAGCTCACCGGGATCCGCCGGGATTGGGACAAGCAACTGCACCGTGCCGGCTACGCGGGACTCTCCCTGCCGGCCGAATATGGCGGGCAAGGTTTAGGCCTGGCCGAAGAGGTTGCTTTCCACGAGCTCGCGGCGCGCGCTCATGCGCCGGAGGGCTTTGGCCGGATCGGCAAGATCCTCACCGCGCCCACGCTCATTGCGCATGGGACTCCTGAGCAGCAGGCTCGGTTCCTACCGGGAATCCTTTCCGGCGAGCAGATCTGGTGCCAGGGTTTTTCCGAGCCCGGCGCGGGCTCCGACCTTGCCAGCGTTTCCACGAGTGCGCGCCGGGACGGCGACGGTTACCGCGTCACCGGGCAGAAGATTTGGACCAGTTTCGCGGACGTCGCCGATCGCAGCCTGCTTCTTGCGAAGACCAATCCCGATGCGCCGCGATATCGCAATCTGTCGATGTTGTTGCTCGACATGCGGCAACCGGGAGTCACCGTCCGGCCGATCAAACAGATCTCCGGCGTCTCGCATTTCGCGGAGGTCTTCTTCGAGGACGTCTGGGTCGCCGACGAGGACCGGCTCGGAGGCGAAAGTGAGGGGTGGCAGGTCGCGATGACAGTGCTGCAGAACGAGCGCGGCGCGATCGAGGGGATCACCCGCTATGTCGAGATGCGCGGCGACATGGACCTGCTGTTGCACTGCTGCGCGGCCCGGGTCGGGCGCACACTCGATGCCGCGGACTTCGAGGTCCGGCTCGAGCTGGTGCGCTGGCAGGTGAGCAAAGCCGTCGAGCTCGCCAACGATCCAGCGGCATTCGCCCGCGCATCCGCGGTCCTGAAGGTGACCTGGAGCGAGCTGTGGCAGGAGATGACCCAGCTCGCCATTGCGGCCTCGTGCCCGGTGCACCGCGCGCACTGGCGCCACCAGTACCTGGAGACCAGGGCGTCGTCGATCTACTCCGGTTCTTCGGAGATCCAGCGCAACATCATGGCCGAGCGGGTGCTCGGCCTGCCGAAGTGAGGGGCGATGACACAGTTGACTGCGGGCAAGATCGGGAACCTGGCCGCCGAGGGCATCCGTGACCTGCTGGCCCGGTCACTTGGCGGCGAGCCGGTGCTGCGCTACACGGAGGAGCCGGGGCTTGACTGGGCCACGCTGCGGGAGGGGGGTTGGGACGAGATCGGCGTTCCGGAAGAGGTCGGGGGAGCGGGCGCCTCGCTGCGTGATCTCACCGAGATCGCGATCACCTGGGGTGAGTTCTGTGTCCCGCTGCCCCTGATCGTCACGCTCGCCGCGAAGCGCTGGTCGGCCATCGCCCGCGAGCACACCGGTCCGGTGACGGTGGCGGTTGCGGGCGGGGCGCTTGTGGCCCCCTTCGGCGGCGAGCCGGACGTCCGGGTCCTGGCCGGGTGTGGTGTCGAACCGGATGCGTTCCTGTCCCGTACCACCGGCGAGACAGATGGGTTCGCATTGACACTGCGGCCGGTCACAGCGGACCAGGCCACAGCCTTCGGCGCCGAGGCCGCACGTGAGCTTGCCGTGCTGTGGGCGGCGGAGGGCGTGGGCGCAGCCAAGCGGTGCCTCCGCGATGCAGTCGACTATGCCAAGGGGCGCAAGCAGTTCGGTGTCCCGATCGGCAGCTTCCAGGCGATCAAGCACCGCACGGCGCACATGCTGGAGCTCACCGAACGCGCGGAGACTGCAGTGTTGTGGGCGGCCGCCGACGGCTACTGCGATGGAGCCGAGTCGATCAGCACACGGCGCCTCGTGTTGCATGCGCTCGCGACGGCGCGGGAGATCGTGGAGAGCGCGATCCAGGTGCACGGCGGGATGGGCATCACCTGGGAGATGGGCGTGCACGTTTACCTGCGCCACGTGGTCACGCTACGGGAGCTGGTGCAGGGCCTGCTTCACGAAACCAATTGACGACAACGGAGTCGGAAGGGAAACACGTTATGGGTCGTGTCGAAGGAAAAGTCGCTTTCATCACTGGTGCCGCCCGTGGACAGGGGCGAACACATGCCATCAGGCTCGCCGAAGAGGGCGCCGACATCATCGCCGTGGATCTCTGCGGTCCGATCGACGCGGTCAACTATCCGATGTCCACCCCGGCGGAGCTCGAGGAGACCGCTCGCGAGGTCGAGAAACGTGGTCGCCGGGCGCTGGTCAGGGTGGCCGACGTGCGTGACCAGGCGGCGCTGGCCACCGTCGTGGCCGAGGGGGTAGCCGAGTTCGGCAGGCTCGATATCGTGGTGGCGAACGCGGGCATCCTTGCGATCAGTCTCACCGAGCCCGAGGACCCCGAGCAGCGTCAGCAGGTCTGGCAGACCACTGTGGACATCAACCTCAGCGGCGTGTGGAATACCGTCGAGGCAGCCGCGCCCGCGATGGTCCGTGCCGGCAACGGCGGCGCCATCGTGCTGACATCGTCTACGCAGGGGCTTCGATATGCCGCGAACAACGATCTCAGCCTGACTGCGTACACCGTCACCAAGCACGGGGTTGTCGGGCTGATGCGGTGCACCGCAGCCGACCTCGCGCCACACGGGATTCGCGTCAACAGCGTCCACCCGACAGGTGTCAACACGCCCATGGTGACCAACGACGTCATGGCCGAGTACGGTGCGAAACATCCGCGGCTGGGCGAGCTCATGGGAAACCTGCTTCCGGTCGGTGTGGTCGAACCGGAAGACATCACCGAAGCCGTGCTGTACCTGGTCTCCGACTCGGGTCGCTACGTCACCGGGGTCACGCTCCCTGTGGACGCCGGGCACCTCATCGCATAGCCCGGGGGATCAGCCGTAGTCGTGGTGCTCCACCAGCAGGCCGTCGCGGACGGTCATGAACGTGCCGAGGTCCAGGCTCGCGGTCTCGCCCGCGGCGGCCTAGCCAGGCACGTCAGCCGCGGCCTTGCCGCTGCACGTGTACTCGACGAAGACCCGGTTGCCGACGGTAGCGATGCTGCGTCGATTGCTGAAAACCCTGTTGCTGAACAGTTTTCCGTACGTCTCGAACAGCTGACGGGCCGGTTCCTTTAGGCTCCCGCGCTGGAGGCCGACACCGGGACGCTAACGAACCACCCGTTAGATTGACAATCAGAGCGAGGTGTCCGAAGGTCGCAAACCATGCATTGACTAGGTCACATGCTGTGGCTACGCTCGCCAAACAGTCGGTTGGTTGTCACCTTGGTTGTCAGCCGCGGCAACCGGGCTGCCCGCAGATCGGACGGGTGGAGCCCGGACGAAACATTCGGCAAAGGAGCTACCTGTGCACGCTGCTGTGTTCCAGACCCCGTTCATGCCGCCGACACGGTCGGCGAGGGAGGTGTTCAAGTGGGCGGTCGACCGCGCGACAGTCGCCGACCAGGCCGGCTGTACGGAGTACTGGGTCGGTGAGCACGCGACTCAGTCGTGGGAATCCATCCCGAACCCGGAGATGGTGTTGTCGGCCTGTGCGATGAACACCGAGAACATCATTCTGGCCCCGGGCGCCCACTTGCTCCCGTACCACAACCCCGCATCCCTGGCGATCCAGGTTGCCTGGCTGACGCAGGTGCTGGAGGGTCGCTACATCCTCGGCGTGGGCGCCGGAGCCTATCCCGCGGACGGAGCGCTGCGCGGGCTCACGGATCTGTCGAAGAACCACAAAATGGTCGGCGAGGCGATCGACATCATGGAACGGGTCTGGAAGGGTGAACCGTTCCACTTCGAGGGCGAGTACTTCAGCGCCGGGTTCCCGGAAGAGGACCCGGCTCACCCGTTCCGGAACATGTTGCCCTACGGCGGCAATGTGAGGATGGGGGTGACCGGCCTGAGCGCCAACTCGCCGTCGATCCGCTTCGCCGGCCTGCGTGGTTACCTGCCGCTGTCGGTGTACTCGGGCAGCGCCTTCCTGAAGAACCACTGGAAGGTCTACTCGGAGGCCGCGGCCGAGGCCGGCCGTTCGGCCGAGCGCGAGGTCCACCACGTGGTGCGGGACGTCTTCGTTGCCGAGACTGACGCCGAGGCCAAGCGCCTCGCAAAGCAAGGTGGCATGGGCGCGGCGTGGACCGAGTACCTGCTGCCGGTGTATAAGCAGTTCGGCATCCTCAACGGCCTTGCCGAGGGCACGGGTGTGGACCCGTCGGACATCGATGTGGACTTCCTCGCCGAGCACGTGTGGATCTGCGGCAGCCCGGACACCGTTGTGGCCAAGTTCGAGGAGTTCCAGGAAGAGGTCGGCGGGTTCGGCACGATCATGACCTACGACTACGACTACATTGACGACCCGTCGCCGTGGAACGAGTCGCTGCGCCTGCTCGCGCAGGAGGTCGCGCCGCGGGTGAAGCTGCCCGTGTCGGCGGCGAGCTGAGCAAACGCGTACGGCAGGACAGGGGCGTCCGCGCGAGGGTGCGGGCGCCCCTGTCGGTGTGGCTGGGACTGCGGCTGCGATCAAGCCGAAACTAGGCCTGGGACTGGGTTCGCCAGCGAGGCCAGTGTCATGTCGGTGTAGATGCCCGCGATCTCTTCGGGTGAGTACAGCCCATCCGGCCGGTACCAGGTGGAGATGTTGTTCAGCGCGCCGATGATCAGCTGAGCCGCGACCCGCGGATCGACGTCTGTGCGGATCCTGTCCTCGCTGCGCGCCCTGTCGATCAGCGAACGGATGAAGGCGTGGAACTCGCGGCCCTGGGTGCGCACCTCCTCGAGGCGGTCGCCGGTGAGCCACTTTCCTTCGTTGAAGTAGATGTGCACCCGTTCGATATTGGTGAGGTACCAGATTGCGGTCTTGTGCAGAAAAGTGCGCAGCTGATCCAAGGGGGTGTCCGCGGAGTCCAGTGACTCCTGCATGATCATCGACGACTGCTTGTGCGACTCGACGCAGATTCGGGCCAGCAGCTCCTCTTTGGAGGAGATGTAGTGGTACAGGCTGCCTTTCAGCACGCCGACGATGTCGGCGACGTCCCGCAGCGAGGCCGCCGCGTAGCCCTTCTTGTGGAAGACCTCGATCGCCGCGGCGAGAATCTCTGGTTCCCGGTTGCGCCGGTCGATGGTCCGTCCCTTGGGCCTGGTCGCCATCGTCGTCCCCTCATGCTCGATATGGCCGATATCGTCCCGAGGCGTCCCAGGTCGGCACCGCAGCGCCGACGGCGTGGGCCGAAATTTCGCCTGTCGGCCGCCCGGAAAGGCCAACCAACAGTGTATAGCAAACGGTGAAACACGTCTGCAGGACTTGCGATAATCCCGTCCATAACCCGAATTTCGACCAACCAATTGAGTACCAACCATCTGTTTGGTAGATTCTCGCGAGGGTAAGCCCGGCGCACACCGGCGCCGCCGGGTGTCGAACGACCTCGAATCACGTCAAGGAGTGTCATGACCGTCGATTCCGCCGATGTTGCCCGGATCCTCGCGGCGCTGGACGAGTCCACTTGGGAGCAGGCCGAAATCGTCGTCGGCGACGTCCGGATCGCAGTGGGGCGGCACGGCCTGCCCTCGGCCGCGACGCCGCCGACCCTGTCCTCGGTGGCGGCGCCTGAACCTGCGCAGCCCCGCGCGGTCGAGCCGGAACCGGTCGCGCGGGCGGCCACCGAGACTGCCAGGACAGACGACCATGTGATCAACTCCCCGAGCGTGGGCGTGTTCTGGCGCGCGCCATCGCCGGGAGCAGCCCCCTTCGTCGAGGTCGGAGCCGGCGTCTCGGCCGGCGACACGATTGGCATCGTGGAAGTGATGAAGCTGATGAACAACGTGGTCACGACGGTCGCGGGCACGGTGACGGCTGTGTTCCCAGCGAACGCCGAACAGGTGGAGGCGGGTACCCCGCTCGTCGCGATCCGTATGAACGCGTGAGAGGAACTGAGATGACCAGTCCCGCCATCGAGTTCGTGGACCAGACGCTGCGTGACGGCCAGCAAAGCCTGTGGGGCCTGCGGATGCGGGCTTACCAGGCCACCGATGCACTGCCACATCTGGACCGCACCGGGTTCCGGGTGGTCGACCTGACCGGCCCGGGGATGTTCACTGTGCTGTTGCGGGAGTTCAAAGACGACCCGTGGGCCTCGACGGACTTCCTGGTGCGGAACCTGCCGAACAGCACGCTGCGGGCCGGCATGCGCACGACTGCGGTGATCGGGTTCGCGATGTCGCCCGACTCGATCGTCGACCTGTGGGTGCAGACGCTGATCAAGCACGGTGTCACAAGTTTCTGGATCTACGACTGTCTCTACGACATGCCAACCATGCACCGGCTGGCGAAGGTGATCCACCAAGCCGGCGGACAGGCCGTTCCGGCGATCATGTACGGGCTGACGGGTGTTCACGACGACGCGTTCTTCGCCGCCAAAGCCAAGGAGATGGCGAGCTGGGACGGCGTGGAGACGATCTACGTCGAGGACGCGCCGGGCGTGCTCACCCCGGAGCGTGCCCGCACGCTGCTGCCCGCGATCCGGTCCGCAACTGGCTCGATCCCGCTCGAGTTGCACTGCCACGCGTCGACCGGCCTCGCGCAGCACAACTACATCGAGGGCATCAAAGCGGGTTTCACGATCCTGCACACCGCATCTCGCCCGATGGCGAACGGGCCGTCGCTGCCAAGCACAGAGGGCATGCTGCCGATCCTCGAATCGATCGGCGTCTCGCACAGGCTGGATGTCGACCAGTTGCCTCCGGTGGAGGAGAACTTCGTCTGGGCGGCCCGCGATGCCGGGTTCGAGCCGGGTGTGCCCGCGGAGTACGACCCGCGGATCTACCAACATCAGCTGCCGGGTGGGATGACCGGCACGCTGAAGAACCAGCTGGCCACGCACGGCATGGCGGACCGGCTGAACGAGGTGCTGGCCGAGATCCCGCGGGTGCGCGAGGAGCTGGGACACCCGATCATGGCCACGCCGTTCTCCCAGTTCGTCGGGATCCAAGCGGTGCTCAATATCGTCACCGGCGAGCGCTACCGGCTGGTCCCCGACGAGGTCGTGCACTACGTGCTGGAACACTACGGCCCACTGGCCGCGCCGTTGGACCCGGATGTGCGGGACCGCATCCTCTCCGGGAACAGGGCGCAGCAGCTCGCCGGCTGGGAACGCCCGCAGCCATCGATCCAGGAGATCCGCAAGAAGTTCCCGGCAGGGATGTCCGACGAAGAGCTCCTGCTGCGGTACCTGACGTCCGACGAGGAGGTCGACGCGATGAAGCAGGCTGGTCCTATTCGGACGGACCCCCGGCGTTCGGCCAACGCGATCGTGAACGAGGTGGTCGACCTGATCACCGAAGAGCGGTCGGTGACCTCGTTGCACATCAGCAGGCCCGGGTCGGAGATCCGGCTCGGGCGTAAGGGGGCCGCGTGATCGGCGAACCGGAGTACGACGCGTTACCCGAGCTCGGCAACCTCGGTATTCGGCATGCGTGGGACGTGCTGCCTGCTCCGCTCGGCACGCTGTCCAGGCTCGGTCCGCAGGACGTGCTGCATGCTGCCGGATTGGTTCGGACCGGTGACGTGATACCCCTCAACCTCAGCGTCGACGCGTTCGATCCGCCGCTTTTCGGCCGTACTCCGGTCAGGCACGAGGTTTTCCTGCACGACCGCAACACCTTCGAAGACACCCTTGGCGACTTCAACCCGCAGGCTTCGTCGCAATGGGACGGGCTTGCGCACGTACGGGCCCGCGAGCACGGCTGGTTCGGCGGTAGCACCAGCCAGGCCGAGGCGACGCGCACGCTGGGCATTCACCACTGGGCGGCGCGCGGCATCGTCGGCCGCGGGGTGCTGCTCGACATCGCCGCCCACAAGCAGCGTGCCGGCGGCGGCTACGATCCCTTCGGCGGCGACCCCGTCACCGCGGAGGACCTTGTCGCCGCGGCCGAAGAGGCCAGGGTGGAGCTCCGGCGCGGGGACGTGCTCTGCTTGCGGTTCGGTTGGACCACGGAGTACCGGCGGCGTGCTGCGGCCGGAGACGACATGCCCGCTGCCGTCAAGGCGTGGACGGGTCTGTCCGGCGCCGAATCCACCGCGCGGTTCCTCTGGAACACCGGGATCGCCGCCGTTGCGGCCGACAACCCCGCGGTCGAGCGCGGACCAGGATCGCGGGAGGACGGTTCCCTGCACCGCAGGCTGATCCCGGCACTCGGCTTCGCGCTCGCCGAGCTGCTCGACCTTGACACGCTCGCCGAGACCTGTGCACGCCAGCGGCGGGCCGAGTTCCTGTTCGCCGCTGTTCCGCTGCCGATCACCGGTGGGGTCAGCTCACCGGCGAACGCCATCGCGCTGCTGTAGTTGTCTGTCTACATCGAACGACCTTCTGTCTCCTCGTCCCCTAGCCGAGAGGCAACACAGTCATGTCCATGGATTCCACGATGTCCGAACCAGACAGGGCAACCACCTCCGCGGATACTGTTACCTTCCGTCGGGCCCGCCGTGCAGCAATCGCAGGCGGGGTCGGTACCTTCGTCGAGGGCTATGACTTCAGTTCTTACGGGTACCTGTCGATCTTCATCGCGCCACTGTTCTTCCCGGACCAAGATCCGGTGGTCTCGTTGCTGCTCACCCTGGTTGTGTTCGCGACGGCGTACGTGGCCAGGCCGCTCGGTGGGATCGTGTTCGGGCTGCTGGGCGACCGTGTCGATCGTGGCAGGGTTCTGGTGGCGACCATCCTGTGCATGGGGGTCGCGACCACACTGCTCGGGTTGCTGCCCACCACCGCGACGATCGGTGTCACAGCGACGGTGCTGTTGATCGTGCTGAGGCTGATCCAGGGCCTCTCGGTGGGGGCGGAGGTCGCGGGTGCTGCGACGTTTGTTTCGGAAGCGGCGCCGAACCGGTTCAAGAGTCGCTTCGGAGCGTTCAATCCGGCCGGTGCGACCCTCGGCTTCGGTGCGGCCGCGGCTGTGGCCGGTCTGGTGTCCGCCTTGACCACGGCCGAGCAGATGGCCCAGTGGGGTTGGCGGATCCCGTTCCTGCTCGCGTTGCCGTTGACGTTGGTGTGCTTCGCGATCAGGCGTCGGATCACCGCGGAGGCGCAGCCGGTCGAGCAGGCGGGCAAGCGGACGTCGCTGCTGGATGTCCTCCGCCTCGGGTGGCTGCCGATCCTCAAGGGTGCAGGGCTGTCAGCCGCGGTCAACGGCACAGCGTACTTCGGCCTGACCTATGTCAGCATCCATCTGATTCAGCAGCTGGGGTATCCCAAGACCGGCGTGTACTGGGTGACCACGGCTGTTGTGGTGATCACCGCACTGCTGATGCTGCCGGTTGGCAGGCTCGGTGACCGGTGGGACCTGCCCCGGCTCGGGGTGGCTGGTTCAATCGGCTTTCTCGCCCTGACGTGGGTGGGCATGTGGCTGATGGGGCAGGGTAGCCTGCCGCTGGCGGGCCTGGCGTTCGCGGTGATCATGGCCAACAGTGCGTTCCTCCAGGTCACCGGATACTCGCTTTCGCCGGAACTGTTTCCCCGCGCGATCCGCTTCACGGGCATGTCATTGGGATGGAACATCGGGGTGATCGTCGCGGGTGGCACCGCGCCCGTGCTGTGTGTATGGCTGGTCGAAGTCACCGGCAACGCCCTCGCGCCTGCATTCTTCGTCATGACCGCCGCCCTGGTCGGCCTCATTGCGATCTGGGCGATCGCAACCGGCCCGCGGCCCGGCCGCGATGGTGACTAACGACAGAGCAGGAAGGAACTCACATGCGTGACGCCGTGATCGTCGAGGCAGTGCGGACAGCTGTCGGCAAGCGCAACGGCGCGTTGGCGCGCGTCCACCCCGTCGACCTGTCGGCCCATGTGCTCGACGCACTGGCAAGCCGATCAGGCATCGAACCGTCTGTTGTGGATGATGTGGTCTGGGGCTGTGTATCCCAGATCGGCGAGCAGACCTTCGACATTGCCCGCAACGCGGTCCTCGCTGCAGGTTGGCCGGAATCCGTACCGGGGTGCACTGTGGACCGCCAATGCGGTTCGTCGCAGCAGTCGATCCATTCGGTGGCCGCGGGCCTCATCGCGGACCAGTACGATGTTGCCGTCGCCGGCGGTGTCGAGTCGATGTCCCGGATCCCGATGGGCTCGTCAGCCAATGGCATGGACCCGCTCGGGCCGCGTTTCGCCCACCGGTACCACGGTGTGGTGCCCAACCAGGGGATCGGGGCGGAGTTGATCGCCGACCGTTGGGGCTTCTCGCGCACCACACTGGATGAGTTCGCCCTGCGCAGCCATGAGCGAGCTGCTGCCGCCCAGGATGCGGGCCTCTTCGATGCCGAGATCGCCCCGATCGACGTCGATGGTGCGGTCTTCGCGCAGGATCAAGGGATCCGCCGTGGCGGCAGCGTGACGAAGCTCGCCGAGCTGAAACCCGCTTTCCAGCCAGACGGAGTGATCACGGCGGGCAATGCTTCGCAGATCTCCGATGGCGCAGCCGCTCTGCTCATGACGACGACGGAGAAGGCGAAGGAGCTGGGCCTGCAGCCGCTCGCCCGGGTACACACGGCGGTACTGGCCGGCTCGGACCCGATCATGATGTTGACTGGCCCGATCGCTGCTACCGAAAAGGCGCTGAGGCGTTCCGGTCTCGGTATCGACGACATCGGAGCGTTCGAGGTCAACGAGGCCTTCGCTTCGGTCCCGATGGCGTGGCTTGCTGAAACCGGTGCCTGCGAAGAGCTTGTCAACGTGAACGGCGGCGCGATCGCGCTCGGCCATCCGATGGGCGGCTCCGGCGCGCGGATCGCGACGACCCTGCTGCACCACATGCGCCAGTCCGGGATCCGGTACGGGTTGCAGACTATGTGCGAGGGCGGGGGACAGGCGAATGCCACGATCTTCGAACTGTTGTGACACAGGCGGTGCAACGGCACGTGTCACCTGGGGGCGCCGAAGCTCAGCGGCCCAAGCACCTCGCCGCCCTAGCAGGCGGCGGCATTGTCGACTCGGCGCCTGGTTCCCCGGTATCGCCGGACCACCTCTCGAAACCGGCGAGCGGGACGAGTGCGAGGAACCGGCAGGCTGGGGACTCCATTCGGGCAGATCACTGCCGTCACGGGGTTTGCGGTAAGGCATGACAACTGCGGGGTTGCCCTGGTAGCCACCATCGGCCATGACCTGCCGGGCGGCGAGTTCCTCGGCGATGCCCGAGTCGCGGTAGACGGTGCAGTCGTTGCCAGAATTTCCACCGCGCGGCGGTCGCGGATTGTGGCCGTTGTTTCCTATCGTAATAGCCCGACCGTGATACCTTCGCCCACTGACACATTCGGGCGATCGGATAGTTGCCTTCCTCAGATTCGATGAACGCGTACTTCGCGGTCACCGGAACCTCTTCCGAAGAAGGCCGCCGATTTTCCCAGGAAATCGTTCTCACGTTCCAACTCTCGGACACGGCGCTCCAGTTCCTTCAACCGGACACGCTCCGGAACCGACAGCTCCGGCTCATCGGCAGTAGGTGCATGCGGCTCTCCGACACGATCCAGGCTCAGACCAACGGCCTGGTCGACCGCATCGAGGCCAATCCGGACGACTGCGAGGCACGGGAGTCGCTAGTGGACATCGGGCGGGAACTCGCCGAGCAGGCATGCGGACTCTTGGATCACCTCGGATTGGACGTTTCAACGGTGTTCAACGCCCTTGACGAACTGATCGACTCAGCGGAGCACGGCGAATACAACTAGGCGCAGAACCAAGAACCGGTGTTAGCCCCGCAACGGGGGAGGTCGCGATGAACAGTGGCGTGATGTTGGCGCGGCCAGCGCGGGCGTCATCGGCGAGACCCAGCGCGTGTGTCATGTGTTCCCGATTCCGGAGGGCGCTGTGCCGGACCGGATCACGGCGCTCTGTGGTGCGTCATTCGCCCCGGTCAGCTTGAGCGCCTCAACGGTCCGGCAGGCATGCCCTGTGAAAGCTGTCTGTCGAGAGCGCCAGAGACGCCGAGCGACGCTTTGACGCGTTCGGTGGCGACCGATGACGAGTCGGTCGCGAAGCGGCTCGACATGATCGAACGGGCTCTGGATCAGTTGGAGCGGCACCTTGACGGGCTCCGGGCGGCCGTCGCGGCGATCCTCGACGACCACAGACGAGACGGTGGCTGATGGGGGATAGGCCGTCCTTGTCACTGGCGACGAGTTCGCGCAAGCAGCGCCTGTTTCGGGACACTGGGACACGAGCGTCCTGAGGCGTCCCGGCGTCCCATGACCATTTCTGCGCTGGTCAGTGGTGGTTTCCGCCTGTCCCGGAAAGGTGTCCCCACTGGTCGGCGACGGGACACCTCGCTAGAAACCCTGGGCCACAGCCCGCCGTATTCCGAACAGTAGGGATAGTGCGCAAGATCGTCCTCGGACACATATGTGTGGCAAATTTGCCACACCGCGGCGTAGTCATCTGTCACGCTGAGTGTTCGTAGTGTGGATCGCCGAGCGGTATGCTTGGTCCGATATTCCTCCCCCATGAGCTATGCGCAGGGTGAGGAGTAGATGACAGTGAGTATTGCTGTCGCCATGCGGCGACCCCCGGACACATGCCCAGAGGGGCCACGACGGTCTCGAGGGATAGCGCGGAGTCGGTGGGTATGCCGACTGAGGCCCCGGTGTGGGCGATGCCGACGTCGCCGGTTCCGTCGTTGTCGTTCGACACCGCAATCATGGAGGCGAACCCACCGATCTTGAAACAGTCCCGGGCTTGCAGTCCCAGGACATCGAGGAGGACGTCGTGGTCCACGGTAGTGGTCTGTCGCGTGGTGACAGGCGCCGGAATGAGCGGTTGGCTCGGCTGCGGGTGCTGGTGCCGCCCCAGCATGCGATCGTGGGGATCGATCTGGCGGATGAGAAGCAGGCGATCGTGGTGACAGATCACGATTCGCGGGTGCCGGCGCGCAAACGGGTCCGGGCGAAGGCATGGCGGCTGGGTTCGGTGCTGGAGTGGGCCCGCGAGGTCGCCCGCCGGCACGGGTTCGCCGATGTCACGGTGGGCTGTGAGCCGACCGGGCACCGGTGGCGGGTGCTTGATCAACTCGCGGCCGGGTTGGGCATGCCGCTGGTGTGTGTGCAACCGCTGCTGGTCGGCCGGGCCCGGGAAAGCGAGGACTACACCAGGGACAAGACCGACGACAAGGACGCCGTGCTGATCGCACGGCTGGTCGGTGACCTGCGTTGCTACGTGCCGGAACGGGCAAACGAAACCTGGGCGCGGCTACGGCACCTGGGTGCTCGGCGGGAGCGACTGGTCGCCGAGGCCACCGCGAACGTGCAGCAGCTGCGCGATCTGCTGGAATGCTCCTGGCCAGCGGTGGTGCTCGACCGCTGCAACGGCCAGCCGGAACGGCTGACCAGGATGGGGCTGGCGCGGTTTCTGCAGGCGGTCAACCGAGAAGTCACGCGCTGGGGTGGGCGCCAGATCTGGCGGCGCATCGTCAGCGCCGTCTTCACGGCGCTGACCGATCAGGCGGGCGTAACCGCGCAACGGGCCGGTGCGCTGGAACGGGCCTGTTTCGTGCTCGCCGACTGGCATGCAACGAAGCGCCGACTGTCCGAAGTGGAGGATCGTATGGTCGAAGTCCTCGACCAACTCGAACTCACCGATCTAGTCACCTCCATCCCGGGGCTGTCGGCCGTCGGCGCGGCTGCGATCCTGGCCGAAACCGGGAACCCAACCCGGTTCGACAGCCCACGCGCGGTGGTCAAACACGCCGGGCTATGTCCCCGCGAGAACAACAGCGGCACCAAGGAAGGCCGGGCCCACATCACCCGCCGCGGCCGCCCCAGGCTGCGCCTGGCCGCATGGCGAGCGGTCTGGGGAGCCCACGCGAACAACCCCGTACTCACCGCTCGCTTTCAGCATCTGACCACCCGGGCGGAAAACCCGCTCACCACCGGCCAGGCCCACGCCGCGCTCGCCGCCGCGCTCCTGCGCTGGCTGCACGTCATCATCACCCGGCGGGTCCCCTGGAACGAACAGATCGCCAGCGGACCCGCCAACCTGACCACCGCCGCCTGACCCCAGGCTGCGCCCCCAGGGACGGGCCAAGCTCCACCCGGCGTTGAGGACCGACCTCGACCGACACCCTGAGCAGGCCCGCCGTCTCCTCCCCGAACTCGATTGCACGCTGTTGGGTCAGCAACCCCATTGCCAGCTACGTAGAGCCGAGGAGCCGGTGAGCCCCCGCCCCCCATTTGACAAATTTCGCCTTACGTTGGTGTCGGGCCGAAAACACCGCTCGCGACACAGTCCCTCGACCGGAAGGTGATCCAACCGGGCGACCCTGGCGGACCACCATGCGACGCACCGTCGAGGCGTGCACCTTGATGATCCGCCGTTCAAGACGCCTGGGAGTACGGCGCAAGCGGAGACAGGTCGGAGTGATTGGTCCACACCCAACCTGAAAGTCCCCTCATTCCAAGGTCTCAAGGAACTACGCGATCATTCGGTGAAGATCCTCGGCATGTCCGAGGCTTTGCTGTTGAACTTTGGAGCACGCCGTTCAAGGAAGGCTGCAACACCCTCCTTTCCGTCTGCGATCGAGGTGTAGAACATCGCGAGGGAATCAGACAGGTGGGCTTCGAGTGGCCCAGGGGCAGCGCTGTTGCGGTAGAACAGCTGCTTGGCCAATCCCAGTGCGACTGGAGACCGATCCACCACGAAGGAGCGTGCAAGGTCGTGAGCGGCGCCCAGTAGTTCTGCCGGCGGGTGGACTGAGCGGACAAGCTTTCCGCGATAAGCCTGGTCCGCATCCAAGATCTCGGCCGTGTAGGCCCATTCGAGCGCCTGTTGGATGCCGACGATGCGCGGAAGAAACCAACTGGAGCACGCCTCGGGCACGATCCCCAGCTTGCCGAACACGAACCCGATCCGTGCGTTCGACGATGCCATCCGAATGTCCATTGCCAGCGTCATCGTCGCACCGATTCCGACTGCGGGGCCATTGATGGCGGCGATCACCGGCTTGGGGAGCGTATGAACGGCCAACGTCACCCGACCGCCGGTGTCCCGAATGCCGCTGTGCATCGGCTCGTCGGAGTACGCGGCCCGCATGTCCTCCGGGCTCGGCGAGAGGGACTCGTCGAGCCCGAAGACGTTGCCGTCGGCCGAAAGGTCCATTCCTGCGCAGAACGCGCGCCCAGCGCCGGTGACGACGACCGCATGTACATCGTCATCGTGTGCCTCGACGAGGAAGAAATGCTCCAGTTCTCGTGCCATCGTCACATTGAAGGCGTTTAACGCATCCGGCCGGTTCAGGGTGAGGGTGGCGATGCCGTCATTGTCGACGGCCCAATCGAGTGTTTCGTACACCACGGCGGGTTCCTCTCATGTCTTGCAGTGTCGCTCGCCACCGCCAGTGACTACGGGCCAAGCTACGTTGGCGTGCCGAGACCGGACCGCTCTCGAACGCGGCGTTAGTCCATCCCGTCCCGACTACCGGTGGGTTACCCCGCTCGCTGGTTGTCTCTCAGCGACCAGTCCAGATGGGCACCCGCTTCTCCGCAAAGGCCTTGCGCCCCTCGTTGACGTCCTCGGACGACGCGTAGAGCTCGATCGGCTCATAGCGCATTCCCAGCGCCGTCGGCAACGGAAGGTCGATCCCGATTCGCACTGCTTCCTTGGCTGCCTGCTGAGCCAACGGCGATGCCGCGACGAGCTTCTCGGCCCACCGCTGAGCTGCGGAAGCCAGATCCGCCGCCGGTACTACCTCATTGACCAGTCCATACGCGCGAGCCGCCTCCGCAGGCAGTCGCTCGCTGGTCAGGATCATCGCCATGGCCACTCGATATGGGAGCTGTCGCACGGCACGGTGGATGACTCCGGAGTCGCCGATGATACCGGCTCTTACTTCAGGGAGTCCGAACTGGGCGTTGTCCGCGGCGACGATGATGTCCGCGCACATGGCGAGTTCGAACCCGCCGCCGAGCACGTAGCCCTGCGCGGCAACAACAAGAGGTTTCTTCAGAATGCGCAGCGACCCGCCGACGCCGGTGAGGCCGCCGCCCAGCGAGAGACGATTCGGATTCGCCTGTGCGCCTCCGCTGATGTCTGCTCCTGCGCAGAACGCGCGATCGCCGCTGGCGGCGAGCACCGCAACCCAGATGTCGGGGTCAGCATCGATCTCGTCCCAGCGCTGCGCGAGTTCTTGGTCGAGTTCGAAGGAGATCGAGTTCAGGACCTTCGGACGGTTGAGAGTCAGGTACGCGACATGGTCGCGAACCTCGTACAACAGCTCCGGTGCCATGGCCTCAGGTCTCCTTGCTCTTCCGCGGAGCCATCACCAACGTCTCCGGCCGGGCGTGGTACTGCTCAGTCCCGGTGGTCAGCTGCTTCCGCTGCTGGATTTTCCAGCCCTCTGCGGTGCGCACGAAGACGTCGTGGTACTGCGCGTACACGATCCCGTCGGGCCGCTCGCGGTTGTACTTGTGCCAGGCGTAGAGCACCGATCGCACTGTCGCCTTGTCCGTGTCGGCGAAGTCGATCACAACGTTCGAGACGTGGTGGCTAGTGCCGGCGAAGAACGCCGCGATCCCGGTCTTGTTGTTGGCCAGGACCTCCAGATACTCCTCAGGGCCGGAGGCGCCGTGCGACTCGCCGTAGGCCACATACAGGTCCGGCGTGAACAGCGGCAGCATCTTGGCCGGATCCGCCGCGTCGAGATGGAACGCGTACTCGAACAGCACACGCTTGATGTCCCTTTCGTCGACCAGTTGCTGCACGTGGTCGAGCAGATTGTCGGCGGTAACAGGCACTGTCCCACTCCATGATCGTAGTGATTAATTCCAGGCCGGCGCCAACAGTCTACGGATGTGTTGACCCGTCGTCAACGCATCCGTAGACCGGCTCCTGCAGGGGTTGCGCGACAGATCGGACGTCGGCTCGACGCGGTAGTCGGATCACTTGCTTCAACCCCTCTGTCGCCAGCCGCTGATGGATGTCGTGTACCGATGGCAGCGTGTGGGCCAAGGCGTCGGCATCCGCGACACCGGCCACAGCGTTGCGAACACCCGTTGCTTCCGTCGCGCGGTTGATCGCCATCTTCTTGATAGCGAGCAGGTCCCAGGGAGTCATTGCGATGCGTTCTGTCCGGCTCCTGACGGCAGTGAGCAGACGCTCGGGGAGAACGGCATGGTTGCCCACGCCCACTCCGCGGCCGTGCGGCCATCGATGTGGTTCCCTGGTACGGAGGCGATCTCCTTCGCGCGCTTTGACCCACGAGCGTCGCCCCAGGTCGGTGTGACAAACCCGGCGCCCGCCGGAACCGTCGCCGGCGTCCTCGGCCATCACGGTGATGTCGGTAAAGGGCATCAGTAGCGAGGCGCGAGCGATGCAATTGCCGTGCACCGCGCCGATCACGAACTTGGGGTGGCTCCAGATCGCCAGGTATCGATCAATGTTGCGTTGCAGCCGTACCGGGGCGGCGAGTGGATTCGCGGCCGCGGTCGCTACGACCTGTCCCAGATCGCAGCCCGCGCTCAAACCTTTCCCTCGTCGCGAATGCCGATGATCGGCCCACCCTCGGGATTGCAGCCGCTCCATAGCGTCGCTGACCTCGTCAAGCAGATCGTTCAAGGAATCGTCCTGCTCGACGCGGATGTGCTCGTAGTCGTACTGCGCCACGGGTTCCATGTCGACCTTGTCGTTGAGTCTCCGCGCCACGGGGCGGGTGCGGCGCTCGTCGCCGACCGTAGACAGCACCTATAGTGGTAGTCAACACTTCCGTTTAACCGCCCGTCGGTGGGCCGCGGTGCGCGCTGCTTCAGAGGGTTGCCGCCGAGCTCGCCGCGCCGGCGGCACCTTCGGATTACACCTGCCCGGCGCCCACCGGCACGCTTCACTCCAAGGAGAGAAAGCCATGTACGACCAGGCCCGAATCGACCAAGAGGTCGATTCACTGCTTCAGGGTGTCTCGCTTGGCGACGACCTCGACGATGAGCAGGTCATCCTGCTGAGCTTTGGCCTCAGGGCCTGTGCGACGGCCTTGGACGTCGGGGGTGCCGACGAGTGGATGAAGCGCGGGTTGGCGCAGGGCATCGCAGCCGAGAAGTTTCACGAGATCGTGACGCTGATGTCCGCTATCGGGGTTCATGTGTTCTTCGAGTCCTCGCGCGCGCTGGCGGCTGCGATCGCCCCGGATGATGGCTGGGGGGCAATGGACGACCGTCGTCAAACGCTGTGGGACAAGTACGTCGGCTCACGCAAATACTGGACGTCGATGCAGGCGGAGATCCCCGGCTTCCTCGACGCTCTCCTGCGTATGTCGCCCGAGGTGTTCGAGGCCTTCATCACGTTCGTTGGCATCCCGTTCAAGAGCCAGAACGTCCCCATCCTCACCAAGGAGATCATCAGTATGGCAGCGGACGCGTGCCCTTCGCACCAGTACCTGCCCGGCATGCGGATGCACCTGAAAAACGCGATCCGCATGGGCGCGGGCCAGCGGGCCATCAAGCACGCTATGCGCATTGCTGCGGAGTCGCCCCTGCACGTCGGCGTCTCTTGACTGGGCGCCAACCCTGCACATGGCAGAGCTGCGAACGCGGAAGAGACAAGACCAGGCGCTCACCCACCGGTACCCTGCCGACGAGATCGAGCAGCGGCTGAAGATGCTGCTCGACGGCTTCACCGGGTGAACTTGCAGCGTGCCGCCATACAGAGTAAGTCGGCGCAATCTGTGGGCCGCTAAGCCAATGCAATCGAGACCTTGGGCGCCGGCTTAGGCGTCTGCGCCCTCGATTCCGTTGAGGAGAACCGTTGTGAATACCTTGATGAGGTCGTCGGCCGAGTGGCGGCTGCCACCAGGGACGGGCAGCCACCAGCGGTGAGTCCACTGCGTCATTCCGAAGAGGCTGTTCGCGATGAGCGTCACGGAGAGATCTGAGCGGAACGAGCCGTCCGCAACACCCTCCTTGAGTGTGTCGATGAAGTACCGCTCCAGCCGGCGAGTATGTTCGACCATGGTCTGGGTCCACTCGGTGTCTTGGGATGGCTTTTTGAGCATGTCCTCCTGCATGTACACGTACATGTAAGGGTAGTGCTCGACCTGAGAGTTGATCAGCACGGCAATGAGCTGACGTAGCTTCTCGCGAGGCGATATGTCCTGGGCGGTAATCGCTTTGGCCCGCTGCAGGTTCAGAACCACGGTCTCGGTGATGCACTCCTGAAAGAGCTCCTCCTTGCTGCCCACGTAGTAGTAGAGCGACGCTCGGTCGGTTCCGAACCTGGAGGCAATTTCGTTGAGGCTGGCGGCGGCCAGGCCCTTCTCGCGGAATACCTCGGCGGCGACCCGGACGAGTTCGTTCCGCTTGGCGATGTAGTCCGGAGTGTTCCCAGACAGCGCAGCGGCTCGTCGCTGTGCGATGCGGCTCGACTGGCCTTCTTTCATCAGATCTCCCTGCTCGGCTCCGACAACACGTTACCAACTCTTGTGTTGACGACGAAGCCTCGCCGGACATCCGGTGTTCCGCCATGCACGCCCGTGTCGCCCCTCGGCGCTGGGCGGGATCCAGGCGAGCAGGGGTAACCGCCTGCCAAGCGGCGCGCAAGGTCGGGTGCGGCGCACGCGACAAGAAATCTGCTGGGTATGTAAGTAATTCGATGCGAGTTGGGTCTCGACTTTGCTGCAGATCGTCGAGCGCGGCGACAACCTCAAGGGCCTCCAGGTCCTGCCACCCCGGTGAGTGGTCGAACGCGTCACCGTCAACCCCTAGCAGCAGTCTCGGTCTCCTTCGCCCATCCGAAGAGGGTGTTGGCGCATCCGCCGTCGGCCCATACCAATGCGATGGACGGGAAGCGGGCAGCCAGGAACTCGAGAATCCGAGCGTGCCTCCGACCAGATGCCGCTTGCAGCCGGTGGTCGGCTGTCCGTGAACCCCGGCGCCAGGGCGCCCTCGGTGCTCTTGATCGACGGGGCGTCCAGCACAGCCGCTGTGGCAAGTGCGGATCGCTACCGCCCGTGCTCCACGCGCCAGGGCCCGCAGCTGATCGCGGCGGCGATCCTAGGCGCCATCGCCGACCCATTGTCGGTATCAGCGGTAAACGGCGTCCAGGGAAGCCCGAATACAGCACGAAGGAGATGGCGTCCACCACGAACCGATCGTCGTCTTAGCGCCCAACCATTCCCGCTGACAGGTCGATGTCGGCGCCACACAAGCCCGGCATTCGCAGCATTGCGACCACAGCTAGTGCGACCTCGTTCTCGGTCACCATTCGCTGCAGTGCCGACCGCGATACGAACTCATGCTCGGCGGCTTCGACAGAGATGCCCTGACGCTGCGCCTCCAGTGTGAAGTTGCGTGTCATCCGAGGACCCGCCACCGGGCCAGGGGACAGGGTATTGACGTTGACGCCGAACGGACCGACTTCGTGCGCCAAGGTTGCTGTCAACCCGATTACGGCCATCTTCGAGGCCGTATAGGGGGTACGTCGTGCGAGCGGACGCTTCCCGCTCACCGAGGCCAGGTTGATCACATCCCCGCGTCCACGGTCGATCATCGAAGGCAGGAAGGCGCGACACATCAGGTAGGTGCCGCGCACATTCGTTGCGAACACCTCGTCCCACTGCTCAGGTTCCACCTCCCACAACGGTGCGACGGGCCCCGCGATCCCAGCGTTGTTGACAAGGATCGACACATCCTCATCGTTCAGCGCCGCGGCGAGTTCAGTGACACTCTTGGGAGAGGAGGCGTCAACGACCTCGATGCGAGCCATCTCGCCGATCTCGTCGCCGACGGACTGGAGCTTGGACTTGTCGCGCCCGGTCAGGACGACGCGGGCGCCCTCGTACGCCAGGCGCACTGCGATGGCGCGACCGAGTCCGTTACCGGCCCCGGTCACGACCGCCGTGCGCCCCGCGATCACAGGTTTGCCGGTGCCCATGGGAGCGGCGCCCCGGCGTACTTGTGAACTCGAACATCGCCCGATCGAGCATGACCCTCGAAGAGCTCTACCCGCGCGGCGCGCCCGCACAGTTCGCCAAGGGCAGCGCTCGCGGCTTTGTCTGTGACCTCTTGGTAGGTGACGGTCTTGAGATACTTGCCTACCCACAGCCCGCCGGTGTACCGGGCTGCGCCGCGGGTGGGCAGCGTGTGGTTGGTGCCGATGACCTTGTCACCATATGAGACGCAGGTGCCCTCACCCAGGAACAGCGCACCGTAGTTGCGCATCTTCGCCAACGCCTGCCGCGGGTTATCCGTCAGAATCTGAACATGCTCGGAGGCGTAGGCGTCCCCGAGACGGAACGCGTCATCGAGAGTTGCAGCGACCGCCACCTCGCCGTGATCGCGCCAGGCCGGACCCGCGAAGTCGGCGGTCGGCATGTCGGGAAGGAGCTGTTCGATCAGCTCGATCACCCGGGTAGCGAGCGCCTCCGATGTCGTGATCAGCAAGGCCGGCGAATCCGGACCATGCTCGGCCTGGCTCAACAGGTCTACGGCCACTACGAACGGGTCCGCATGTTCGTCGGCGATCACGAGGATCTCCGTCGGACCTGCGAAGAGGTCGATTCCGACCTCGCCGAACAGCTGTCGCTTCGCCTCCGCGACATACGCATTGCCGGGCCCGGCGACTAGATCGACTTTGCCGATCGTCTCGGTCCCGAGCGCCATCGCCGCAACGGCTTGCGTACCTCCCAGCAGGAAGATCTCATCGGCGCCGGCCAGGTGTAGCGCAGCCACCGTCGCGGCGGGAATCGCACCCCTGATCGGCGGAGTGCAGGCCCGCACCTGTTCGACGCCGGCAACCTTCGCCGTCACCACCGTCATGTGTGCGGACGCCACCAATGGGTAGCGCCCGCCGGGCACGTACGCGCCGGCCGCGCCCACCGGGATGTTTCGCTGCCCGAGGTGCACGCCCGGCTCGGTCTCGACCTCGACGTCGATGATCGAGTCACGCTGATGCTGAGCGAAAGTCCGGACGCGCTGCTGGACCGCCTTGATGTCGGCGATGGCCTGCTCGGGAACCGAAGCGGTGATCTTCTCGATCTCCTCAGCCGACAAGCGGAACGAGGCCGGGGACCAGCCGTCGAACCGCTCGGAGTATTCGCGCACCGCGACGTCACCACGCTCACGCACATTGGCAATGACTTCCGCCACGGTCTTGCGCACCGCGTCCTGTCGAGCACGATCGGCCGCGCTCGCGGTCGCCCTCTTCAGGTAGAGGGGCTCACTCATGCCTGGTCTCCTCTCGTTCGGGATTCCAGCATGGGTTGCATACGTATACTTCGCAACATGCTCAAGGTGACAAGTATTGATGTCGCTCGTCGAGCAGGTGTCTCGCAACCGACGGTGTCCCGCGCGTTGCGGAATCTGCCCGGCACCTCTCCGGCCACGCGTGAGCGAGTGCTCCAGGCCGCACGAGAGCTCAACTACACCGCCAGTGACCGCGGCCGCGCGTTGTCCACCCGGATGACTCGGCGTGTCGCGATTGTCTCCGCCGAGCTCACCAATCCGTACTACCCAGAGCTGGTCGAGCCCGTGCGCCAGTTCCTCGAGGAGGCCGGGTACCGCTCAGTAGTGGTCACCGACCACGAAGTCGGCGATGTTGGGCTTGAGGCACTGGTTGACGGCTCATATGACGGTGTCATCCTCACCACAACGACACGTCGCTCCACGTTGCCCAGGGACCTGACCGAGCGCGGGATCCCGCACGTCCTCGCCAACCGTATGCTTGACCATCCCGAATCACCCAGCTGCGGCATTGCCAATGCTGAGGGCTCAGCCGCGGTGGCTGAGTTGCTCGTCGAGCTCGGCCATACCCGGATTGGCCTGATCGCCGGCCCCGTCGAAACCTCGACCGGGCGGGAACGCGCTAACGGGCTCAGGCGCACGTTGCGGGCCCACGGGATCATCGTCCGGCGCGAGATGACACGCCGATGCGTCTTCACCCATGACGCAGGCATGGCCGCGGCCGAGGATCTGCTCTTGCGCCGCGATCGGCCCACCGCATTGGTCTGCGGCAACGATGTCATCGCCCTGGGTGCCCTGTCCGCTGCCCGTCGCGTCGGTGTCGAGGTGCCCGCCCAGGTCAGCGTCATCGGCTTCGACGACATTCGCATGGCCCGCTGGCCCACGTTCGATCTCACCACCGTGCGCTGTGACCTTGTCGAGCTCGCTCGCCGAACCGTCAGGATGCTTTGTGACCAGATGGCCGGAGGTTGCTTGAGTGCAGTCGAAACGAGACTGAGCCCAAGCCTGGTCCTCCGAGGCACCCACGGTCCGTCTCTTTGCTGAACGAGAACCCCATCGCGTCAACGCATGTGTAGAATTGTGCTGCGGCACGCACAGGCGCTGATCTGGCAGCTTCCCGGAGGCAAGATGCTCTCGACCACCTTCACCTAGCAGTGCCGAGAACGGCATCGACGTAGTTCAACGTGACGCCGACCTACGCGCAGCTGCGCATCGAGGAGATACTGCCGACCACACACGTCTCTCCCCTCGTGCTGCTCGATCGCGAAGCGGTTCCCGAGTCGGTGTGGCGCACGCTCACCACGGAAGGACCTACGGCGCATCCACAATGGACAGACAGACGCCTGCGGTGGGCAGGCCGAGCTGGAACACCCACGCCTACGTGCTCGGCTCTCCCTGCCGCCAAGCCCCGGTGCGGGTAGCGCTGCGATGTCGAGCTTGCCGTTGACCGTCAACGGCAAGCCGTCCACCGTGACCACGTCGGCAAGCACCATGTAGTCGGCAGCCGCGCCGCGAGTTGCTCGCGCCAGGCGATGTCGCGCTCCGCGACGACGTAGTCGATGAGCCGGCGCTGGGCGTCGACGACCGCCGCATGGATCACCTCGGAATGTGCGGTGAGCGCGGCGTCGATCTCGCCGAGCTCGACGCGGTAACCACGGATCTTGACCTGGTCGTCGGTACGCCCGAGGAAGTCGATGATGCCATCGGCGCGCCGCCGCACCGCAGTAGGCGACCAGCGCCTCGGCGTTGCGGCGCAGCTGCTCGCCGCAGACGTGCAGCTCGTGCTCCTCGACGAGCCAGAGCAGCTCCTTCCAGGACTGACCAAGCAGCTGATCTACCGCAACGCCGCGCCCGCCGTGCCGGCTCCCTGGCGATGTTCTATACCTCGATCGTGATGGCAAGGAGGGGTCGCCGCATTCCTGGAGAAGCGCGACCCGGGGTTCACCGGACTTGCGTCGGAGCTCCCGCGCATCTCCCGGGGCTGCGTGCGTCGCACGTCAGCGAGCGGCGGGCGCCGTCCCGTCGTCCCTCGTCTCCTGGGAGAGCGTCATCGTGGGCGGAACCCGGAAAGACTCGATCACCGATTTCAGGCCTTCGTCGGCGATCCGTTGTCGCAGCTCAGCCACACCGGGCGTGAGGTGCGCGAGGGCGTCAGCGTCCGCGATCGCCGATACCGCGTTGCGGGTCCCCATCGCGTCGAGTGCTCGGTTGATCGCGAACTTCTTGATGGTCAGCATGTCTGCCGGGATCAGGGCCATGCGGTCGGCGAGCTGGCGCACGCGGGTGAGTAGTTGGTCGGCGGGAACGGCATGGTTGGCCCACCCCCACTCGACGGCGGTCGGCCCGTCGATCCAGTTGCCCGGCACGAAGGCCAGCTCCTTGGCCCGCTTCGGACCGACGAGTGTGGCCCAGACGGGGGAGACGTACCCCGCGCCCACAGGGATGGTCACCTCGCCGATCCGGGCGTCCTCGGCGACGACGGTGATGTCGGTGAAGGTCACGAGCTGTGAGCCGCCTGCGATGCAGTAGCCGTGGACGGCCGCGATGATCGGCTTCGGGTGCTCCCACATGGTGAGGTACCGATTCAGGTTGCGCTGCAGCCTGGTCCGGTCCGAGACGGGATCCGCGCCGCGCGGATCGGCCACCTGCCCCATGTCGTACCCCGCGCAGAACCCACGCCCCTCGCCGCGAAGGCCGATGATCGGGCCGCCTCCGGTCCGCAGCCACTCGAGCGCCGCGGAGAACTCGTCTAGAAGCTCGTTCGAGAGAGCATTCGCGCGATCAGGACGGTCGAGCACGATCCAGGTGAGCGGGCCGTCGTCCTCAAGGCGGATGTTGGTGTACCTCGGGTAGTCGCTCATCGCTGCACCAGCCTTGTGTCGGTGATCGTGGACAGGCTGCTGGGGCACCCGGGGCACTGCCGGGTCGCGGGTTCGCCCGGACGAGGTCGGGACGTCCGGCACGAGTTCCGGGCGACCGGGTGGCTATCTGTGGCGTGCCGACCGTCGACAGGTGTGCCCGCTAGGCGGCGCTGCACAGTGAGTGGCCCGGCCACGCCGCCGCACCCCAGAGGGGAGTGCCTCCCCACTGGGCTCGTCACGCCACGACCACCGCAGACGCCAGGCGCTTCTGGATCAGGTCTTCCGCCTCCGACATGATCGAGGACACCACCTCCTGGCAGCTGAGCACCTCGGTGATGAGCCCCTGCGCCTGGCCGACCCACCACAGGCCGTCGTTCAGGTCGCCCTCGGCGAGGACCCGATCCCGACCCCGGGCGCCAGATGCGAGGTGCGCGACGTCCTCGAACGTGGTCTCCGGCCGACGCTCGATCTGGATGATCTCGTCCGAGACGGGGTTCTTGGCAACTCGGGCGCTGTTCCGGAACTTCCGGAACACGATGTTGGTGTCTCGTTCGGTATTCGCGACGATCTGGTCTTTTACGTTCTGGTGCACCGCCGCCTCGGTCGTTGCCACGAAACGCGTGCCCATGTTGATGGCGTCAGCGCCGAGCGAGAGCGCGGCGACCAACCCGGCACCGGTGGCGAACCCGCCGGAGGCGATGATCGGGATGTCGAGTTTCGCGGCGGCGGCCGGGATCAGCACCAGGCCGGGAACGTCGTCCTCGCCCGGGTGACCAGCACACTCGAACCCGTCGATCGAGACGGCGTCGACGCCTAGCGCCTGCGCCTTAAGGGCGTGGCGAACGGCCACGGCTTTGTGGATCACCTTAACTCCTGCAGCCTTGAACGCGGGGAGGTGCGGTGCCGGGTTCGCTCCCGCTGTCTCCACGATGCGGATGCCGTTGTCGATGATGACGTCGCGGTATTCGTCGTAGGGAAGCGCGGTCATCGAAGGGAGGATCGTGAGGTTGACCCCGAACGAGCGATCGGTGAGCGACCGCGTTCGTGCGATCTCCTCGTCGAGGTCTTCCGGGGTGCCCCGCGTGTGCGCGGACAAGAATCCGAGAGCGCCGGCGCTGGCGACGGCAGCGATCAGCTCGGCGGTGCCGACGCCGGTCATACCACCGCACACGATTGGATAGTCCACGCCGAATTCCTTCGTGAATCTCGTCGAGATCATGGGTGCTCCATCAATCCGGGGACTGCGACAGTCTACATGAGTGTTGACAAAGGTGGAGGGTTGACGTGGTAGGGCGCCATGTCCCTTGCTGGTGTCGGTCGGCGGATCGTCTCTGTCGGCCACGGGGCGACGTTGGTGCGGCTTAACCTGGCGCGGGACTGGACGTCGTGTCCCGCGGAGGAACGCGATCCGTTCGCCGGGTTCCCGCGCGGAAAGGTCCTTAGTGGACGTAAGCAGGGTTGTCAGTAGGTCGCCCGGCCACCGCTGATGTCGTAGACGGCGCCGGTCGAGAAACTGACTTTGTCGGAGGCGAGCCAGGCGGCCAGTTCGGCGACCTCCTCGGCGCGACCAGGTCGTTTCATGGGGATGAGGTCGGTGACGTGCGCGAGGACATCAGGTGTGGTCGCCTCGTTCATCGGGCTGGTGATTACCGCTGGTGCGATGGCGTTGACGAGGACTCCCGTTGTCGCCAGTTCCTTGCCGACCGATTTGGTCATAGCGATCATGGCTCCCTTGGAAGCCGAATAGGGCGCCAGCTTGGGGTTTCCGTCCTTCCCCGCGATACTGGCGATATTCACCACCCTGCCCCATCCACGCTCGACCATGCCGGGGATGAACGTTCGCATCACCGCGACGGCCCCGAAGAGGTTGACGTCGAGTGTTCGGATCCACTGGTCATGGGACACGTCTACGAAGGGCAGGCTCGGGCCCACGATGCCGGCCGAATTGATGACGATGTCCACCGGTCCGATCTCGGCGAGGACGTCGCGGATGGCCTGCTCCTCGGTGACATCCGCCGTGAGGTCCGCGTTGCGGTCGCGGTCGAGGGTGTAGGACCGGACGCCGTCCGCCCGCAGGCGGGCGGCGCAGGCCGCACCAATCCCGCTGGCGCCGCCCGTGACGAGCGCGACCCGTGGCGGTGCTCCCGTGCTCACCCGTTCTGCCTCACGCCGATGATCCAGGTTGTGCTCCGCCCTTCGCGCGGCGCCTGTCGCGCCCACGTGTCCGCGGCTGGTGACGGTGGCGTTCCCGTCGAGCAGTGATGAGTGCTGCTTCCCATGCTTTCTCGCCTTCGTGCTGTGGTGAGCGGTGCCGTGCTGTCGGGTTCGGCGGAAATCGCGCGCTTGACCGAGACGATAGGTACCTCTACGCCGGGTCGTCAACGCTGGCGTTGGCAAGAGTCACGGAAAATGGACGAGTCGAGTTCGTCGGTCAGCGCCGGCGACTGCGTTGGTGCCAACACTCATGTTGACACGAGCTTCAACGTGAGTGTTGACTGAAGTCATGAACGCGTCAGTGAAGGGAACACAGGACTCCTTAGGGGCTCCGGGCATCCAGGTGAGCGGAGATGGCGCGAACGTCGGCCTCGACACCGGGGCAGAGATCCGTGCTGCTGTCGATCGTGCGGCTGTCCCTGTCCTACTGATGCTGCTGTACCAGATGTCCGGGGACGACAGGTGGCTTGACGAACGCTACCGGCCCACACCTTTCAAGGGGGTCGCGCCGCGCATGTCCGGTGGTCTACCGGACGAGGTGCAGGCCGAAATCCGTCAGGCCGCCGTGCCCGTCATCGCAGCACTTCTCGCCGGCCAGGAGCCATGCGTGGCTTTCGAAACCGACGACGAGATGGCCCGCGCCGCGCGGTTCTTTCTTGGGCAGGATCTGGACAAGCGGTTCGTCTCGATCCTTCGGGAGGAGCTCAGCCGACGGCTCTCGAACTCGGAACCGGTGACCGAACGGCCCGCTCTCGACGTGCCGGACGGCTTTCGCGCCGCCGTCATCGGTCTGGGCATCTCGGGTCTGGCGGCGATTCACGTCTTGCAGCAGCTTGGGATCCCCTTCGTCGTCTTCGAACGCGCGCCCGAGGCCGGTGGCGTCTGGTTCCAGAATCGTTACCCAGGTGCCGGCGTCGACACGCCCAGCCACCTCTACTCCTTTTCCTTCCACTATCGGGACTGGGAGCGACACTACGAGCTCCGGGACGATCTGCACGCGTATTTCAACGATGTCCTCGATGAGTTGGGAGTCCGTGACCAGATCCGCTTCGAGACAGAAGTCGTCAGTGCGCGGTACGACGACGAAGCGGCACTGTGGACTGTCTCCACTCGGGGGTCGGATGGTCGACTCGACGATCACGTCGCGAACGTCGTGATCAGTGGGGTTGGGTCCCTGAACCAGCCTCGTCTGCCCGACCTGCCGGATATGGAGCGGTTCACGGGTCTCCAGTTCCACTCGAACCGCTGGCCGGCCTGTGACCTCAACGGCAAGCGGGTCGCCGTCGTGGGCGCGGGTGCCAGCAGCCAGCAGATCTGCCCCGAGATCGCACCGGATGTGCAGCGGCTCAGCGTCGTGCAGCGCTCGCCACAGTGGGTGGCGCCGTTCGCGCAGTTCCGCCAGCCTATCGACGATGCCGAACGGCTCCTTCTGGAACACGTGCCGCTGTACCGGGCCTGGAACTGGGTGGGGTTGTTCTGGCAGCACGGCGACAAGATCATCGACGGCCTGCGGGTGGACCCGCAATGGGAGCATCCCGAGCGCGCGGTCAACGCCCGGAACGACCGGGCGCGTGAGTTCCTCACGAAATACATCAACGAGCAGCTGGACGGTCGTCCCGACCTGATCGAGAAGAGCGTGCCTGGCTACCCACCCTTCGGCAAGCGGATGCTCCTCGACAATGGCTGGTACCGCATGTTGAAACGGGAGAACGTCGACCTGCTCAACGACTCCGTGACGAGGGTGACCGAGACCGGCCTATTGCTGGCCTCGGGCGAGCATCTTGAGGTGGACGTCATCATCTGGGCCACCGGCTTCCGGGCCACGGAGTTCCTGAGCTCGCTGGATGTCTATGGCCTAGAGGGTCGTCGGCTGCGGGAGGAGTGGGACGAGGATGACCCACGAGCCTTTCTCGGTGTGTCAGTGCCGCATTTCCCCAACCTGTTCCTTCTCGGTGGTCCGAACTCGCTCCCCGGCAGCGGCAGCTTCATGTACGTGACCGAGATGCAGGCTGAGTACATCCGTGACCTGCTCGTGCAAATGCTGTCCCACGGATACGGGGCGCTCGAGGCGACGCAGCAGGCGTGCGATCGGTACGTCGATCGGGTAGATGCGATGCACGCGCAAACCATCTGGTGTCATCGCGGATTCAACACGTACTACCGCAACTCAAAAGGGCGCGTCATCTTCATCATGCCGTTCCTGAACGTCGAGTACTGGGAGATGCTGCGTCATCCCAATCTGGGTGACTTCATCGCACACGAGCAAGCGCTGAGGCCGAGTGGGGATCAGCTGCCTCCGGGCAGGGACGCCGCTTCGTCGCAGCCGTAAGCACACGGTTGCGCCTGCGAACGATACGGTTGGCCGCTCTCTCGCCTGACGCGACACCCTGGGAGACCCTGACCCGGGGTGTCGCGTTCTGTCGTGCGTGGTGCTCGCATGAGAAGCGGTGCCCTGCACTGGTTGGGGCCACGGTAGCCCCACCGTAGGGACGACGCGGGCCGAGAGGGGCATCAGGTCCGCGCCGTCCGCGGTGTAATGGAATCGACGATTGTGGACAGTCCAACGCGGCACCAGGCCACGGATATCTTTGCCGGGGACTAGTCGTGCGCGCTGTTGTCTGCGGAGACTCGGGAGTCTCCGCACCGCCGCACGAGTGCGGTTCACGCCACCGCGCTGAGGGCAACCAGACCCTGTGGCGCCACACGAGCGGCGCCGGGTCGCTGCCGGCTATTCGGCGGTGGGTTTGAGATGGTCCAGCGCCATCGTTCGGAGCGCCCGCTTGTCGAGTTTGGTCGCGGACCGAGGCCAGTCGACAGCCGCCATAAAGTAGACGGCCCGAGGGACCTTGAAGCTGGCAATACGGCTCCGGCAGAAGGCGATCACGTCATGCTCGCTCAGCTCGGCACCGGGCTCTTGCTCGACGAAAGCCACGGGTACCTCGTCGAGCCGGGGGTCCGGGATGCCGACGATGGCGGCGTCTCGGATGTGCGGGTGACCGCACAGGAACGACTCGACCTCGACGGCCGGTACGTTCTCCCCACCCACTTTGAGCATGTCCTTCAGACGGCCCTCGAAGATCATGTGGCCCGAAGCCAACCGCCGGAAGAGGTCGCCGGTCCGAAGCCATCCGCCGGCGTCGATCGTCTCGGCGGTCCGCTCGGGGTCGCGGTAGTAGTGCGACATCATCGAGTAACCACGAAGCAGCAACTCACCGAGCTCACCGTCGGCGACAACGGCCCCGGTGACGGGGTCGAGGAGACGCGCCTCGAACCCGGAGAGGAGCTTGCCGACCGAGGTCGCCCTCTCCTCGAGGGTGTCATCCACGTGGGACAGGCAGTAGAATCCGGCCATCTCGGACATCCCGGAGCCGTTGACGATCGTCGCCCACGGCAGCATCTCTTGAATCCGCCGGAGATCCTTCGACGGCCCTCCAGTGACGATCGAGGAGATCGAACGCAGCTCCTCCGGGTCGAAGGCCGAGCTGTCCATCAATGAACGCATGGCCGCGATGAAGCCGGGCCAGAGGGAGGTCGCGCGCCACTTCTTGATGTGGTCCACTGCTCGGTCCGCGTCGAGATAGACGTCGGTCAGCAAGGTCACGCCGGCGCCGATGCAGTAGACGAATGCCTGCATCGCAGCGATGTGGAAGAAGGGCAGTGGATGCCAGAGAGCGCGCCCTGCCCGGGGCTCAGGGAAGGGAACGGCCTCCGCCGTTCGTTGCATCGAAGCACGGACGATCGACTCCTGCGTGATGACACAGCCCTTGGGGCGCGCCGTGGTACCGGAGGTGTACAGGATCAAGGCAGGATCCGAGGGCGTCACGCCGCTTCGCATCCGGGCGACAGCAGAAATGTCTACTGTGGACGCCGACTGTCGGAACTCCGCCGCGCCGAGACAACCGGGCCCGCCCGCGCCCTGCAACATAGCGACGGACCGCAGGTGAGGCGCGCTGGGGAGGTTCAGGCACTCGCCGGCGTCGGCGCTGTCGAGCCCTGGCACTGCCTCAGCGAGGGTCTTGCAGAAGTCCGTGCGCGCCGCCACGCGGTCCGTGGTGAGCACGGCAGTGAGCTGCGCATGTTCGATGATGTAGCTCAGCTCGGCAGCCCGGTAGCGGACGTTTAGCGGGACCAGCACCGCGCCGATGAGTGCCGCCCCGAAGAATCCCTCGGCGAACTCGGGCGAGTTGGGGGCGAGCAGGCCGACGTTGTCCCCAGGCCGAACGCCCTTCGATACCAGGCCGCGGGCGACGATCATCGACCGCTCGAGCAACTCGGCGTACGAGATCGCTTCGTCCGGGAAGGCGAGCGCGACGTGATCGGGATAGTGCGCTGCCGAGCGCGGCAACAGCTCCGCCAACGTCGTCGACTTGTTCTGAGGGGAAGCCCGGGAAGCGGTCATCTCGGGATCTTTCAATCGACTTTCCGGTGCGTCCGACGTTCCGACACGGTATCGACCGTCAACGTTCACGTTGACGATTGTAGGTGGTGCCCCGCGCCGCGTCAACGCTCGGTTGTACCGCGCGGCCCCGGTGTCAGGTGCGTCGATTCCGCGCGGCGCCAGGCGCTTTCAGGTCGCGGGCACGCCGTGTTGCCGGCCGCGCGGTGCCGGTGAGGTCGCGCGCGTTGGCGAGGTCCCTGGTGTTGGCGGTAGCGCGCCCACTGCCCTGCGGCCGATTGGTACCGGTGGCCGGCGACGTGCGAAGCCGCGGGTTCATTGGCCTCCGTGTCCCGTCTACTGGTTCACCCCGGTCGGGCGTGGCGGCTTCGCCGCGGCCAGCACCTCGCCCGCGGCGAAGCCGAAGACCAGGCTCCGCCCGACGGCCATGCCACTGTTGTAACCACCGCCGAACTCCAGTCGCGCGGCGGTGTTGCCGACCGCGAACAGTCCGGGGATCAGTCGGCCGTCGACGTCGTGCACCTGGGCGCTCGCATCGGTCTTGAGTCCCGCGGACGCCAGCCCGGTGCCGACCCGGCCGAGTTCGATCGCGTGGAACGGGGCGCGGTCAACCGGACCCAGGTTCGGATTCGGCTGCCTTGTCGGGTCGCCCAGGCAGGTGCGGCTCCAGGGACGGTTGCCACGTCCGAAGTCCTCGTCCACGCCCGTGCTGCTGAAGGCGTTGAACCGTGCCACCGTGGCGGTCAGTTCGGCCCGGTCGATCTCGCACAGATCGGCGAGCTCGCCGAGCGTCGTCGCCGACCTGGCCATCCCCGGCGGGAGCGGTGCGCCGGGAGACAGTGGCCCGAGGCGGTACTTCCGCCGGAAGTTGTCGTCGAAGACGAACCACGCAGGCCAGTTCGGGAATTCCTGGCGGTCGCCGTCGAAGGTATACATCGCGGCGACGTAGCTGTGGAAGAAGGACTCGTCACCGAACCGCCGCCCGCGCTGATTCACCACCAGCGAGTGGGGAAGGCCGGGCATCATGTGCCGATACATCGGCTTGCCGCCCCAGGTCTCCCCGGGGACGTGCACACCAAAGTGTGTACCTTTGCCCTGCGGCAGGGTCGTAGCGATCGCGGCACGCAGCCGCGCCCCGAGCCGGAAGTGGTCGCCGGTCACTGTGGGCAACGTGACGCTGTGCATCCCTCGGACGTACTCGAAACCCTCGACGAGCTCGGGCGCCCAGTCGTAGCCGCCCATGCCCAGTACGACACCCGAGCGGGTGCGGATGGCGATCCGGCGATCGCCTGCCTCGACCAGCAGGCCGTCGACCTGGTCCGTCCCGACCAGGTCGACGGCTTTCGTGTTCACGCGAAACTCGACACCCTTGTCGAGAGCAAGAGCGATCAGGTTCGCGGCTATCCCAGCGCCCTGCGCTCGCTCGGAACGGGCGGTTCGCTCGGCGGCTCGCCGCGCGAGCAGCTCGCTGTCCCCACCGCATTCGATGTGGTCCATGCTGCTCAACCGGTTGCCGCCGATACCGCCCGTGCTCACGCCCGCATGGCAGACCACCCGTTCCGCCCACGTCCCGAGACGGTCGGCCGAGAACGGAACGACCTCGAGATAGCGACCCTCTGGCTTCGAACCTGGTGCGTCGGGGTAGTAGTAGTCGGCCATGCCGCGGATCACTTGCAGCTCCAGCCCGTGGGCGGCGAGAGCCTCGAGTACCTCGCCCCCGCGCGCCACGTAGGCGCCGCGATTGTCCAGATCGCCGAACCCGGCGCTCAGGAAGTCGAGGTAGGCCAGCACCTCATCCGGGGAGTCGGGCAGGCCGGCGCGAGCGGCGTGGGCGCTGGGGCCGAGCCAGAGCTGACCAGCTGACAGTGCCGTGACCCCGCCCAATTCGTGGTACTTCTCGACAACGAGTACGCGCGCACCTGCCGCCGCGGCCACCAGGGCCGCCGTGACACTTCCGGCGCCAGAGCCGACGCAGACCACGTCATACTCCTCGTCCCATCCCGGTTTGCTCGCGCTGGGCACGGTTGTTCTCCTTCGGTCCTCCGCTTGGCCCGGGCTCATGCCTCGGGCCAGGGGTCGTAGAGCATGTCCGTCCGATCGCGACGAGGCGTCGGCCAGGTCGGGGCGAACGGGACGAAGTCATCCGTCGCGCCGCGCGTCATCAGGTCGTTGATGCAAGTGCGGACCTTGATTCGCCATCCGGCGGATTCGCGACGCTCGTGCGTGTCCACGTAGCGTCCGAGCACGCGGACGAAGACCGGGCAGCCCTGATGGCCGGCGAACGGATCTCCGTCCGGCGCGTCTACGACTTGCAGGCTCAGGTAGTAGCTTTCGGAGCGCGCCAGCGTGCGGTCGGCGTTGAACCGGATCGACACGTTGGTCAGCAGATGAGAGGACGACAGCACGTGTTCGTGCCGGCGGGTCAGCCAGTCCACCAACCCGTCCGGGCCGCCGACGTAGGCGCCGTGGTTGTCGACCGCGTCATCGTGATAGCACGCTCGCACTTGCGTCCAGTCCCGCCTGTCGACGCCTTGGCAGTAAGCATGCAACACCTTGTTGATGCTGCGTTCGTCCAGCAGTGCCGCTAGGTCTCCGTCATGCACATATGTCATTCAACGTGGCTGCCGCGATCTGGTCAACTAGGTCGTTGACCGATTTTGCTCTCAACGCTGCGGCCACGCTAGTTATCGTGCTGGAACAATCCATCCAAACCGTGCCAACAAGCATGCTGCGGGGTCGGTTCCGGCAACAGCCCTAGATACGCGGACTACGGCAGAAATTCCTCGAGCTCAGACTCGCAAGCCGCGCTTGAGCAGATCTCGGCCAGCCTGTGAGCCATCAAGCAGGACATTAGTCCGGCTGGCGACCTGCCAACCTTGTTTGGTGCGCACCAGTTCCCACCGCGAGGCGACGATGCGGATTGTCCGAAAACCGTCCTTTGTGCACAGTGCAAGCTGAGCGTAGTTGATGGCGGTCGCCTTGTCTCCGTTCAACATCACGTGCGGAAAGGAAAGCAGGTGCGCCGATCCTTGATGGATGTAGTTCTGGTGGAGCTCGGACTCGAGCAATCCGGCGATCTCGTCCTGTCCGGTGAAGCTTCCGACACCGTCTACCTCGTAACTGCCTTCGGCCTGCCACAGGTCGACCGCTGCCTGTGTGGCGCCGGCATCGGCTGCTGGCCCGTACCGACTCACCACCTGGTAAATGGCCAGCTGATCTTCGATGCGTCGCACGCGTTCCTCAATGTCTGTCATGATGTCTCCCCGGTCCGATTCGTGGTCGTGACTAAAGATGTGGCGGCTGCTTGCCGGATGGATAGCGGATCAGCAGGTCCACCAGCCGCCGTTCACGTCCAGGCTCGTGCCGGTGATGTAGGTGGCTTTGTCGCTAACGAGGAACTCGATCGCGTCGGCAACCTCTTCGGGGCGTCCTGGCCGGCCCAGGGGGATCTGGTTCACGAGTTTGTCTTCCCCGCGGATCCGCGCTGTCATGGCCGTCGACGTATGGCCGGGGGCGACACCGTTCACCCGGATTCGGCGCGAGGCGAGTTCCCGAGCGAGAGATGCCGTGAGGTTCTGCAGGGCCCCCTTCGAGGCGCCGTAGGCGGCGGACGACGGGCTGAATGGCGGGAAGGTATCGTCGGGCAGTCCGCCGGTCCCCATTTTGGACGTGATCGACAGGACGTTGACGATGGAGCCGCTGCCATCCGTGGGCATCGCGGCGAAGCTCTCCCGGATGAGCAGAAACGGTGCCCTGACGTTGACCGCCATGATGCGGTCCCACTCGTCCGGGGTAATCTCGAAGAACGCTTTCTTGCGCCCTTCGTTCTTGGGTGAGATGCCGATCGCGTTGACCACCACCGACAGGATGCCGAGCCCCGTTGCCGCGGCGACGGCGGCGCGGTTGGCTTCCAGTGTCGTCAGGTCGCCAGCGACTCCCGCGTGCCTTTGGCCGGGGCCGTCGAGGGCAAGCTCGCCGGCCACTCGCTCAACGCCCTCGGCGTTCGAGTCGGCGACGACGACGGAGTACCCGAGCGTCGCGAGCCGTCTGCAGGTCAGGCTTCCCATGCCACCGGCTCCGCCGCTCACGATGGCGCTTCTCCGTGTGCTGGCAGGCTGGCTGCCTCCGCTGCCTGTCGACATCCTGGAATCCTTTCCGCTCATGATCGCAACGATCGCTCGCTGAACTGATGAGGGGTGACCTCGGCGCTCGAGATGTCGCGCCCCCTGTGGGGGTGTCGGGCAGCGCGGCTCGTGCACCGTCGCCGCGGCGATCAGCGCGGCCGGCACGGGATCGGCCAGGCCCGGGGTACCGCAGGTCTTGCCACGGATCGCAGTCAACACTAGTGTTGCGAGCCTCGTCAACAGTCGCGTGGATTCGCCGTCACTGGCAGCCGCCTCAGCCCTTTCACACTGACGTAAAGGAAAACAGACATGGCGACTAACGATCCAGCTGGCACAGAGTCCAGTGCCATGCCGTTCTCACAACCATCAGCTCGCCGTCGCCTCGTTGGTGGTGCCGTCGGAACCTTCGTCGAGTGGTACGACTTCCTGACCTACGCGGTGACAGCTCCGACGCTGGCCCTGCTGTTCTTCCCGCAATCGAATCCCACCGCGGCTGTTCTGGGAACGTTGGCCATCTTCGCCGTCGGATTTGTCGCGCGGCCCCTCGGTGGCGTGGTTTTCGGCTACCTGGGCGACCGGTACGGGCGCATCCGCATCATGGCGCTCGTCATCTTGATGATGGGCGTCGCGACGGGGACCATTGGCCTCCTCCCCACGTACGCGCAGATCGGGCTTGTCGCGCCTATCCTCCTATTGGTCTTCCGACTGCTGCAGGGTTTCTCCACCGGCGGCGAGCACTCCGGGGCGCTGAGCTTCGTGCTGGAGTCGGCGCCGGCCAAACACCGTGGGTTCTGGATCGCGATCATCTACGCAGTGACCATCCTCCCCAGCCTTTTCCTGGGGTTCGGCATCATCGCGTTGCGCGGACTTATCGGTGACGACGCCTACATCGAGTGGGGATGGCGGCTGCCGTTCCTCCTTGGAGCCCTTCTGGCGGGGGCTGGCCTGTGGATCCGGATGCGGTTGAGCGATCCCGAAGAGTTCGTCAAGGCCAAGAAGGTGGACGGGGAGCGCAGCAAGAACCCGCTCAAGGCGACGCTCGTGGAGGAGTGGCCCGCGCTGCTCCGCGTGTTCCTGCTGCTGGCGCCGACCCTGATCGCCTACTACCTCGGCATCACGTACATGTACACGCACATGGTCTCCAACCTGGAGATGAATTCCAACGTGGCGCTGACAGTGAACACACTCGCCTCTGCGTCGATCGCGATTCTGGTGCCCCTCCTAGGTCGAGTGTCCGATCGCATCGGCCGTAAGCCGCTGATGTACATCGGTGCGGTGTACATGACAGCGGCCGCGTTCCCCGCGATGTTGCTGACGAACACGGCCTCGTTCTGGTGGGCGTTTGTCGGTCAGTTCCTGCTCGCGTCGGCCACATCGGTATTCGTGTCCGGCAGCATCGTGACGATGCTCGAGTTGTTCCGCACCTCCAGTCGGTACTCCGGTCACGGGCTGTCGTACAGCCTGGGCACGCTGGTGTTCGGCGGTTTCACCCCTATGATCGCGGGAAGTCTGGTTGCGACAGTTGGTCCCACCTCGCCCGCCATCATGGTCGTCATTGCCGGGATCGTCGGCCTGATCGTGCTGCGATTCACTCCAGAGACGAGGAACGTCAACCTCGTCACCGCGCGCAACGACTCAGACGCCGGTGCTCCGGAGGCGGGAGCAGCGCCCGCCTCAGCCCCAGCGGACACGCACTAGCACAGCACGAAAGCTCGTGGGGCAACGCGTACAAGCGTTCGCCACGTGTCAGTGGGTTCTCCTGGCGTCAAGCGTTGGGAGAACCCGCAGACCTTTCGGTTTTGCCTCGCGTTCGGTGCCGCGCACCAGCTGCGAGCCGAAAGGATCGGCTCGGTCTTTCAGGCTAGTGTCTCGTGTGGACTAAACAGGGTCATCCGTGTGTGCGTCGTGTCGGGACGCGAACGCGCAGCCGCGCGCCGGTAGTCAACTCATGTGTTGAGCACATTCAAGGTCGACGCTACGGTCAGGATCAACATCACCGTGGACCGGTACCCGCCGGGGAGCGAGGCGGCGCGGGTGGGAAGGAGCGCGGGAGTATGAACGCAGCGGCGAAGGTCGCCGAGTTCGATTTTGTGGTCATTGGCAGCGGCGCCGCAGGTCTCACCGGAGCTGTGGTCGCAGCGCTCAACGGCCTGAGTGTCCTAGTCGTGGAGAAGACGGCCCTTCTCGGCGGGACGACGGCAGTGTCCGGCGGCACGGTGTGGATCCCGAACAACGATCACGAGTCCGAGGTGGGGGTGGAGGACTCGCTCGATGACGCCCTCTCTTATCTGCGTGCCTGTGTCGGCGAGGCCGGGGATCCGGCGCACGTAACCGCACTCGCTGGTCGCGGTGCAGAGGCGATCCGCTTTCTGGAGAAGCGGGCGGGGCTCCGGTTCGTGCCCATGCCCTCCGCTGGTGGCAGCATGGACTACCGGCCGTGGCTGGCCGGTGCGAAGGTCGGTGGTCGCGGGCTGACTTCGCCGGAGACCGACCTCGGCGTTCTGGGTGAGTGGGCGAAGAGGATCCGTCTGGTCGACACCTCGGAGTGGACGTTCGATCCCCGCGACTACATTACCGAGCGGATGCACCTGGACCCTCCCGGTCTTGAGCGACCGGGCGCGAGCATGTTCTCACCACCGCCGGATGACCTAGATGCCCGGCCCCGCCCTGCGTCGGTGGGCCGAGGAGCGGCACTGGTGGCGCAGTTGGTGCGGGCTGGCCTTGCTGCCGGCGTCGAGTACCTCCTTGGAGTCCGAGCCGAGGAACTGACGACGTGTGACGGGCGGGCCACTGGTGTCCGCCTTCGACGGTCAGGCGGCGAAGAGCTGAATGTGCGCGCGTCGGCCGGTATTCTGCTCGCGACCGGGGGGTACTCCAACGACGAGCGGCTCCGCCGGTCCTGGCTTGCCAGGGAGATCCAGTTCTCGTGTGAGCTTGAGTCGAACTCAGGTGACGGTCATCGCATGGGTATGGCGGTGGGCGCGCAAACAGCCGGACTTGGTGACGCGTGGTGGATGCCGCACATTCCGCTTGGGTCTGGCAACGCCGTCGTCAACACGGCGGGCAGTCGAGAGGACCGCAGTCTGCCCCATACCCTCATGGTGAACGATGCCGGCGTTCGTTTTATGAACGAATCGGTCAACTATCACGACGCGGGCGAGTACTTCGCTTCGAAGGTCGGCGGCTGGCACTCGAATTTCCCAGCTTGGCTGATTTTCGACAGTCAGGGTGTGGAGAAGTACGCGATGCTCTCCTGGAAGGTCCCGCCGGCGGGGGAGGAGTTGCCGGACTGGCTTCGCTTGGCCGACACCATTAGCGAACTCGCAGGCGCGACGGGTCTCGATCCGGCTGCTCTGTCGGCCACAGTCACGCGCTTCAACGGTTTCGCTCTGGCGGGTGTCGACGAGGACTTCCAGCGTGGTGAGTCGCGGTGGGATCGCGCATGGGGAGACCCGCGCAACTCGCCGAATCCGTGTCTGGCCCCGCTGGAGAAAGGGCCGTTCTACGCCGTCCGCATGTACGCCGGGGCACTTTCGACGCGGGGAGGGTTGCGCGTGGACGCCGATGCGCGGGTCTGTTCGGCGGCGAACGAGCATGCCATTCAGGGACTGTACGCCGCTGGCAACTGCTCCAACGGTGGCCCTGCGGCCAGTTATCCCGGTCCGGGGGCAACTCTGGGCGCGGCGGTTACCTTCGGCTACCTTGCTGCGATGCATGCGTCCGGGGCGGCCCTACCGCCGGTGGCCTGATCCGCGGAGCGACGTGCGGCGCATGTTGGCCGCTGCAGAGAGGCGCTTGTGGCCAGCGAACGAGCGGAGGGCGCCGTGTCGTGGAGCCAGGTGAAGCGGAACTGCGGTTGGCCGAGTAGTCGATGGCGTACGCCTCCGATGCCGATCGACTGCGGCCCCGGGCGACGCTGTCCTCGAGCACCACGCACTCGTGCGCCGGGAGCCCGAGTGCCAGTGCAGCGAGCACCGGAACGGAGAGTCGGCCGACAGCGGCTCCACCGGCCAGACATTGGTCGCCGCCAGGAAGCGGCCTTGCCCGTATGCGCTCGAGGAGGGCGTCGAAGTCGCCGACGGCAGCCTCATCGAGATCGGTCATCTTGGCCCGCCGCGGCGCACTTGCTTTGTTGATCAAGATGTCCAGCCTGCCGATGCTCGCGAGGCAAGTCGCGAAGACCTGCTCCGTGGAATCGTTCGTCGGTCACGTCGGTGGCACGCGCATACATCCTGCTGGCGCAGGTATCCGGATGGTCGATGCGCTGGCGGTCGGCCGGTCGAAGCAACCGTCACGACGTCACCGCACCCATGTGCGGGCGGGTTCCGCCGGTGTGTGGTATCCGCCGGTTACCTGACCTCAGTAACATCCCGGAGCTGACTGAGGTTCGTCGCGTGCTCGAGGTCCCCGCTGCTCGGCACGCCGCTATCCACCGCACTGACGCCCACATTCGTCAGCTGGATTCGATCGTCGAGCGACAGCGGACCACGACGATCGAAGACCCCGCAATCCCGGAGTACGACCTCGCGTTCCACACGACGATCGGGCAGGCATCCGGGAACCGTCTTCTCGCCGCGTTCATCGCCGCTGTGCACGACGCGACGCATCCTGCACAGTTCCTTGATGTCACGGAGGAGGTTGGCCGCAAGACCGTCAAGCAGCACATGGCGATCCTCGCCGCGATTAAGGACGAGGACGAAGAGGCTGCCGCGAAGGCCATGGCGACGCATCTTGATTACGTCCTGAGATACTCCACCACCCGGCCGACCGATTAGACCTCGCTCAGTGGCCTTGTCCCGGTCACGTGACAGGTTGCTGCGGCAGCGCGAAGAACGACCCCATTGGCGGCGGTGTTGCCGATGATGACCCGCAAGCTAGGTGTTGCTGGAGAAGGGTGTTTCGGCCGGGACGATCCATCGTGAATTGTTCTATGTGGACGATGCACCAACCCCGCTGGCGCGGCACGAGGAAGCGCCCGTCGAGGACTTGACCAGCGAGGTCACGGTCGTACTTGCGTGCCCGAGTTGACAGGCGTCGTGGTAGGCGACCCGACTGGAGACGGGGTGCGCGGGTCCCGTGGGAGTCTCTGTCAGGGTCCCCCCCCCGGGACCGGGGCTGACGCCGGTTTCAACTGGCCGCCAGGTCGCCGATGCCGTCCCCGTTCGAGTCCTGGAACGAACGCGGGCAGATCTGGTGGACCACAGCGCTCTTCCACCACCGTGATGTCGCGTTGGATGCCGGTCCGGTCATGGTCGTGTCGCTCCTCTATCTCCTTCAGCGCAGTCCCCGGTCGCTGGACCCATCACGGACGGGCGGACGGTCCGCCCTCATCGAACCCGACGATCGCCCGCCGCGTGGGAGTCCCGGTCGATGGAGGTAACACGAGGGTCTCCCTCGCGGGCAACTTCCTGGCCTACCGTGGAGCGCATGGACAATCGGGCCGAGGTACGCGAATTCCTCACCTCGCGCCGCGCTCGGGTGGCCCCGGACCAGGTCGGCCTCGCCGCGGGGACGAACCGTCGGGTCGACGGCCTGCGGCGCAGCGAGGTCGCGACGCTCGCCGGTGTGAGCATCGAGTACTACACGAAGCTGGAGCGCGGCGCGATCAGCGGCGCGTCCCCGGAGGTCCTCGACGCCATCGCCAAGGCGCTGCGGCTGGACGACGCCGAGCGCGCGCACCTGTTCAATCTGGCCCACGCGGCCAGCCCGGTCGCTCGTCCGCCCCGGAAGCGCAGTCCGAAGGGCTGGACGCCGCACCAGAGTCTGCAGTGGACGCTGGACGCGGTCACCGCTGGGCCAGCGTTCGTCCGCAATGGCCGCATGGACCTGCTCGCGGCGAACGCGCTGGGCCGGGTTTTCTACAAGGACGCCTATGACATGCCCGGCCAGCCGCCGAACATCGCCAGGTTCACCTTTCTCGACGAGCGCGCCTTCGAGTTCTACCCGGACTGGGACGCGTTCGCCGAGATCACCGTGTCGATCCTGCGCACCGAGGCTGGCCGCGACCCGCACAACAAGGAGCTGCACGACCTCATCGGCGAGCTCTCTACCCGCAGCGATGAGTTCCGTCGCCTGTGGGGGGCGCACAACGTTCGACACCACGGCACGGGCTTCAAGACCTTCCACCACTCCGTCGTCGGCGAGATGACGCTGGCCTACGAGGGGCTGGAGATGGAGGCCGAGCCCGGCCTGACGCTGACCATCTACGCCGCCGAGCCCGGATCGGCCTCCGTCGAGCGCATGCAGCTGCTCGCCTCCTGGGCCGCCAGCGAGGAACACGAGACGTCCGCGGATGCCGCGTACGATCCGCGCTCACAGCCCCGCGGCTGAGAGACGGCCCCAGCCGCCTGACCTGCACGCCTCGGAAGGATGCATCTCGTGAAGATCACCCTGCGCTTCGGCGACGACATGGTTGCCGGGGAGCTCTACGACAACCCCGCCGCCGACCGGATCGCTGCGATGCTTGCCCTTCGAGGCGGGCTTCGACGACTTCGGCGGGCAGGAGAAGCTCGCGCATCTGCCGCGCTCCTTGAACCTGGACGGCGTCCCGCGCGCGGACGCGCCGCAGCCGGGTGAGATCGGCTACTACGCCTCGGGCGCGTGCCTGGTCCTCTACGACGCCAGCCCGGGCAGGTGGCCGGGACTGGTCCGCGTGGGACGCTTCGACCACCGCCTCGAGGACCTGCGTGCGGTGCCCGACGGCACCCGGATCCGCAGCACTGCCGACGGGTGAGACGAGACGCTGGCGCGCGCTTGAGCTGAACCTGGGGAAGACACGCCCCGCTTCGCTGAGCGCGAGGTGGGCAACTTTCTCCTCATGACGCATCCACGATCCACGACGAGCGGATGGTCGGCGCGTCAGGCCTCAGCCCGCGACGCGGCTGTCCTCCGCGTGGTGTCGCTCCGCGCGGCGGTCCCTGACGACGAGCGCGCTCAGGGGCAGGAAGTACAGGGCCGCGATCGTCGCGCCGACGACGACCGGGCCGGTCGCGCCGAGCGCGGACTCGAGGGCGAACCCGGCGATCCAGGACCCGACGGCGGTGCCGACGTTGAACGCCGAGGTGCTCAGCGCGGAGGCGAGCGTCGGAGCCTCGTCGGCGTATCCGACGGCCTTGCCGATGAGGATCGGGTTCGTCGACATGCCAAACAGGCCCAGCAGGAATACGAAGACAACAGTGGCCGCCGGCGAGTGGGAGAACACGGCCAGGCCGACGAGCACGAGGAAGGTCGCGGCCGCGGAGGTGAAGAGCACGCCGTACGGGCGCGAGGAGCCGATCCGGCCGCCGAGGTTGGACCCGAAGAGCGCGCCGACGCCGTAGGCTAGGAGCACCAGCGGCACGGAATCAGCGGCCATTCCGGTGTTCTCGGTCAGCAGCGGGGAGATGAAGCTGTAGGCGGCCAGCGACGACCCACACACGATCGCCGCCCCCGCGAGCACGAGCCAGACCCTGACGTCGCGCAGTCCGGCGACCTCCGCTCTCAAGGACGGCAGCGGGGCGTCGCTGGGGTCGGCGGGCACGTGCTTGAGGATCGCGACCACGGCCAGCAGCGCGAGGACGGCGAGGGCCCAGAACGGTCCGCGCCATCCGATGGCGTGCCCGGCGAACGCGCCGAGCGGCACGCCGACGACGTTGGCGAGCATCCCGCCGCCGAGCACGATGCCCAGGGCCCGGGAGCTCAGCGCCGGCCCCGCCGCTTTCGCGGCGACCACGGCGGCGACGGCCCAGAACGCGCCGGTGGCTAAGGCGGTGACGAACCGCATGCCGAGGACGAGCGGGAAGCTCGAAGTCAGCGCGACGATCACATGGCCGACCGCGAACACGACCAGCGAGAGGGAGAGCGCGATCCTGCGCTGGAGCTTCAGGGTCGCGATCGCCATCAGGGGCGTACCGACGATCATCCCGATCGCGAACACGGTGATCATCAGCCCCGCATCGGCGACGCTCACTCCGATGTCGGCCGCGATCTCCGGCAGGATCCCCGCGACGATGAACTCGGTGGTGCCCATGAGGAACACCCCGGCGGCGAGGACGTAGGTCACGAACGGCAGACCAGTCGTCGCGGAGGCGGATCGAGCGGTTTCTGCGGACACGGTTTCCTCAGACATGACGAAGGACGGGGATCTTCCGGTTAGAAGGCGATGAAGGGCGGGGTCTCGGCAGCCGCGGCGAGGCCCAGGATTCATGGCACCACGTCCTGTCCAGACGAGGGAGTCCCGCCTGATGGAGGTACTCAGAGGGACTCCCGACTCCGCCGTGGGCTCCCTAACGTGGCAGTCGTAAACAGCGCCGCTGCGCAAATCTGAGCGGTCTCGATCTCCCGCCGATGCGACTTCGTCGCTGGCGCGGAAGCGATCGCTGAATCGGGTCTCCGCAGTCCAGAGGCCCGGGAATCCCCATCGGAAGGACCAGCATGACCACAGTCGCCATCGTCGGAGCCGGGGCCGGTCTCGGCCAAGCCGCCGCCCGCCGCTTTGGCCGCGAGGGGTTCTCCGTCGCGCTGATCTCCCGTACCCAGGCTAACGTCGACCGGCTCGCGGCCGAGTTGGCTGAGGAGGGCATCGCTGCCCGCGGGTGCGCCGCCGACGTGCAGGACCGGGTTGCGCTGGCCGCCGCGCTCGAGAAGGCAGCCGCCGAGCTCGGGGCGATCGAGGTGCTGCAGTACAGCCCGGTCCCGCGGAAGGACTTCCTGCGGGGCGTGCTGGAGACCACCGTCGACGAGCTCGCGGCCGCCGCGGAGTTCTCCATCCTCGGAGCGGCGACGGCCGTCACTACGGTGCTGCCCGGTCTGCGCGAGCTGGGCCGGGGCACGGTCCTACTGGTCAACGGGTCGAGCGCCGCCGCCCCGAACGGGAACGTCGCGGGCACGTCGACCGCATTCGCCGGGGAGTCGGCCTACGGGCGGATGCTCCACGACGCGCTCGCGCCGGAAGGCATCCACGTCGGGCAGCTGATCATCCCCGGCGCGATCGGCGGCGGCGATCCGCTCTACGCGCCCGACGCGCTGGCCGAGAGACTCTGGACGATCCACACGGAGCGCGGCCGATTCCGCACCACCGTCGGCGAAGAGGCTGCATGAGCAAGCTGTCCCTCGTCGGGCGCGGCCGCACGGCGGTGCTGTTCGTGCCCCTCATAGCCGTGGCGGTTCTGGCCGGCTGCACGACCACTTTGGACCGAGCTTCTTCGACGCAGCCCGGGGAGACGGCGGGCTCCAGCGTGAACGTCACGACCATCGCCTCCGGCCTGGAAGCGCCCTGGTCGATCGCCTTCGACGGCGAGACCGCGCTGCTGAGCGAGCGCGACTCCGGCCGGATCCTCGAGCTCGCCGACGACGGGACCCCGCGGGAGGTCGGCGCGATCGACGGGGCCACGCCGATGGGCGAAGGCGGCCTGCTCGGCATCGCCGTCCACAACGACCACCTGTACGCGTACTTCACCGCCGGCGACGAGAACCGCGTCCAGCGGTACGAGCTCACGGGCGAGCGCGGCTCGCTCGGCCTCGGCCCGGCGGAGACGATCCTGGAGGGGCTGCCGTCGGCGAGCTACCACAACGGCGGGCGGATCGCGTTCGGACCCGACGGCATGCTGTACGTCACCGTTGGGGACGCCGGGGACCGACAGGCGGCACAGGACCGCGGCTCACTGTCGGGCAAGATCCTGCGCCTGACTCCCGACGGCGGAGTGCCTGCCGACAACCCCTTCGACGGATCGCCGGTCTACAGCTACGGGCACCGCAACCCGCAGGGCATCGCCTGGGGCGAGGACAGGACGATGTACGCCAGCGAGTTCGGCCAGGACACCTGGGACGAGCTGAACGTCATCGAGCCCGGCGGCAATTACGGCTGGCCAGCGGTCGAGGGCATCGCCGAGGACGACCGGTACACCGACCCCGTCCAGCAGTGGGCCCCGGCCGACGCCAGTCCCAGCGGGATGGCCATCGCGGCCGGCAGCATCTGGATCGCGAACCTGCGCGGCGAGCGGCTCAACGAGGTCCCGCTGGACGACCCGACCGCGTCGACCGAGCACCTGGTTGGCGAGCAGGGACGCCTGCGCGACGTCGCCGTCGCCCCGGACAGCGCGCTGTGGGTGCTGACCAACAACACCGACGGCCGCGGCGACCCCGGCCCCGGCGACGACCGCGTTCTGTGGCTCGACCCCACGGCGTAGCCGAGAGGAGCAGCCGTGTCGCGCATCCTGATCACTGGGTCGACTGACGGCGTCGGCCGGGCCGCCGCCACGTCGCTGCTCGACGACGGCCATCACGTCGTCGTCCACGCCCGCACGCCTCAGCGGCTCGCCGCCGTGGGCGACTTGACCTCCCGTGGCGCGCTGAGCGTCGTCGGAGACCTCGCGCATCGCGACGAGGTGCACGGCATCGCGGAGCAGGCGAACCGGCTCGGCCCGTTCGACGCGGTCATCCACAACGCCGGGATCATCGACGGCTCCTCGCTCCTGCCGGTCAACGTCGTCGCGCCCTACGTGCTGACCGCACGCATCCCGGCGTCGCGGCTGATCTACCTCAGCAGCAGTATGCACCGCGGCGGGCGCGCCGACCTCTCGCACGCCGACTGGTCTGGCACGCGGAAGACGGCGTCCTACTCCGACAGCAAGCTCTTCGTCACGGCCCTCATGGCCGCTGTCGCGCGGCGCTGGCCGAGCGTGCTCGCGCACGCGGTCGACCCCGGCTGGGTGCCCACGAAGATGGGCGGACCCAGCGCCAGTGACGACCTCGCTCTCGGCCATGTCACCCAGGCCTGGCTCGCCACCGTCGACGATCCCGAGGTCCTCGTCTCCGGGCGCTACTGGCACCACCGGCGGACCGAGGAGCCCCACCCCGCGGTGCACGACGAGGGATTCCAGGACGAGCTGCTCGCCGCCGTCCACCGCCATAGCGGCATCGACCTGCTGCGCCGCTGACCCCCTGACCCTGGCCACCCAACAGAGGAGCACCTCCACCATGACCGTCACCTACGACTTCACAGGCAAGACCGCGTTCGTCACCGGCGGCAGCGCCGGCATGGGAGCGGCCACCGTCCGCGCCTTCGCCGAGGCCGGCGCGAACGTCGCCGTCGTCGACCGCGACGGCGACGCCGCCCAACGGCTCGCCGACGAGCTCACCGGCCAGGGGCTGAAGGCCCTGGCCGTGCCCTGCGACGTCACCGACGAGGCGCAGGTCGAGCGCGCCGTGGCCCGCACGGTCGAGGAGTTCGGCAGCCTCGACATGGCGTTCAACAACGCCGGCATCATGCTGCCCCCGGCGGACTCCGCCGACGAGACCGCCGAGGCCTTCGACAAGATCGTCGCTGTCAACCTCCGCGGCGTGTGGGCGTCGATGAAGCACGAGCTCGTCCAGATGCGCAAGCAGCAGTCCGGCGCGATCGTGAACTGCTCGTCGCTCGGCGGGCTGGTCGGAGGCGACGGGCGCGCCACCTATCACGCGACCAAGCACGGCGTGATCGGGCAGACCAAGAGCGTCGCCCTGCAGTACGGCCGGCACGGGGTGCGGGTGAACGCCGTGTGCCCCGGGACCATCAGCACCCCGATGGTCGAGCGGATGACCGCCGGTGGCGAACTCGACCCGGAGGCCGCTGCGGCTGGTGTGCCGCTGGGACGGCTCGGCCGTCCCGAGGAGATCGCCGCCGCGGTGCTGTGGCTGTGCAGCGACGCCGCCAGCTACGTCACCGGCGCTGCTCTCCCCGTCGACGCCGGCTACACCGCGCAGTGACGCGAAGGGTCTTCTCGATGCGACAGGCCAGGCACGCCGTCGGCGCGGGGATCGCCCTCGCGCTCGTCTTCGCCGCCTGCGGTGCGCCCGACGGGGAGGGGCCCGAGACCAGCAAATCCGCCGTCGGCGTCCGCGACGCCGACTCCGCCCCCGCACCGACGAGCGACCCGACCCCGACCGAGGGGGCCTCCATGGACACCGTCATCATCGGCACGGTCATACGCTTCACCGCCGCATCCGGCGGAATGATCGACGTGACCATCGACGAGGACAACCCCGCCGTCCGCGACCTGCTGACGATGCTGCCGCTGACGCTCTCCTTCGAGGACTTCGCCGGGAACGAGAAGATCGCCTACCCGCTGCGAGACATCCGGACCGCCGGCTCGCCGCCGTCGAGCGCCGGGACCGGCGACCTGGCCATCTACGTCCCCTGGGGCAACATCGCGTTCTTCTACTCGGGCGAGCGCGGCACGCCCTCGGCCGACATCGTCCACCTGGGCGTGTTCGATGCCTCCTCAGAGCAGCTCGAAGCCCTCGAGGAGGGCGATGTCACCGTCGCCATCGTCGACTGAAGCCCGATCCCGATCCGAGACGAAGGAGCCCGCCCCGATGAAGAAGACGACCCTCGCCCTGGTGGCGGGACTGGTCGGCGCTCTGCTGCTGGCCGGCTGCCTCGGCGATCCCGACGCAGGGGAGACCGCGACCGCGCCGCCGAGCCAGTCCACGTCGCCGAGCCGGAGCGCCGAGGCGGTCCCCGGCTCTTCGGTCGCCTCTTCGCCGTCATCGTCGGATGAGAGCGTCGAGGGCACGGTGGTGCGGTTCACCGCCGGGGACGCGTCCGTCGACGTGACCATCGGCGAGGACAGCCCCGCGGTCCGCGACTTCCTGTCCATGCTGCCGATGACCCTCGAGCTCGAGGAGTTCAACGGGCGGGAGAAGATCGCGGATCTCCCGCGCGAGCTCGAGTGGCAGGGCTCGCCCGGCTCCGACCCCGAGGACGGCGACCTCATCTACTACGTCCCCTGGGGCAACATCGGCTTCTACTACAACACCGACGGGATCGGGTACTCCGACCAGACCATCCACCTCGGCACCTACCACGCGACTGAGACCGAGATCGCGCGCTTCGAAGGCCAGGAGACGACGGTTGAGGTCGTCGGGTAGCGCACCGGGGATCGGATCCGTGCGCGGGGTCGATGGCATTGGCGCTGCCCGCAGGGCTGCGCTGCCCTGTCGGTGCCCCCATCAGCAGGGACTCCCGCTCATGCCGTCGCCGCGGTTCGATGGATCCGCGACGAGGCAATGGGACGTGGAGGTTGCCCGGAACGTCCATAACCGAAGAATCCCGTCTGCATCTCACCATCCCGTCAGATATGGGGCGCGTCAACGGCGGAGCGGTCCATCCAGATCCACGAAATCTAGAAAGGCCATTCATGACCTCTGAAGAATCGCGTGAATCGATGAGAGCAGAAGACGGTAAGCAGGGCGTGCAGCGGCGTCAGGTCCTGAGGATGACCGGCGCTGCAGTCGCCGCCGGAACGCTTGCCGCCGCCGGAGGCAACGCGGTCGCTCACGCCGAGAAGCCCCGAGGAGGGGCGGAGTGGGACAAGACCTTCCCCCGGAGCAAAAAGGTCGACCACGAGAAGGTGTCGTTCAGCAACCGGCTCGGGATCAAGCTGGTGGCCGACATGTACGTCCCCAAGCGGCTCCGCCACCGGCGCGCACCGGCGCTCATCGTCGGGCACCCGTTCGGCGGCGTCAAGGAGCAGACGTCGGGACTGTATGCGCAGACCATGGCCGAGCACGGCTTCGTGACCGTGGCGTTCGATGCCTCCTACAACGGCGAGAGCGGTGGCCGGACGCGGCACATCGCATCTCCCGAGGTGTTCGTCGAGGACTTCAGCGCCGCCGTGGACTTCCTGGGCACGCATCGGCTCGTGGCCCGGGATCGGATCGGCGTGATCGGGGTCTGCGGCAGTGGCGGGTTCGCCCTCAGCGCCGCCCAGATCGACCCGCGCCTCAAGGCCATCGCGACGGTCAGCATGTACGACATGGGGCGGGCCTACCGCGACGGTCTGGGGTATGCGCCGATCCCGAGCGAGGTGAACACCGTCGACGAGCGCCAGCCGGCCCTCGCCGAGGCCGCTGAGCAGCGCTGGGTCGAGTTCGAAGGCGGAGAAGTGCGATACGGCGGCGGGGACGCCGTGCCGCTGAAGCCATCGCAGCAGGCGGCTGCCGACGAGTTCGCCGAGTACTACGCGACGCCAAGAGGTGCTCATCCGCGCTCGACGGCGATGAGCCTGACCAGCCTCGGCGCGATCACGAACTTCATGCCGCTCGCCCAGATCGAGTTGACTGCTCCGCGTCCGCTTCTGTTCATTGCAGGGGATAACGCGCACTCCAGGTACTACAGCGAGGATGCCCACGCACAAGCGCCTGAGCCGACGGAGCTCCATATCGTCCGAGGGGCCGGGCATGTGGACCTCTACGATCGGGTGGACCTGATTCCTTGGGACAAGCTCACGGACTTCTTCGGCGAGCACCTCTGATCCCGCTGACAGCAGGCCGCGTCCCGATTAGATGGAGACGCATAACCGACCAAGTGACCGAGCTCGGCGCGCACCGATGGGTCGGCACTGGTCGGCAGCAGGAGGGCGGATCGCGTGTCCGGTGCACCGCGGTACTTCCCGTGCCGGTCGAGCATGCACATCGCCGAGTTCTTCCAGGAGCTTGACACTGACTGGTCCCGCGGCGGTTCGACCCCGTCACCGCTGGGTTGCGGACGTGTTTGACGCCATGCTGGATGAGCCGCACGATGGCCGACGGGTCCGTCCGAGATCTTCTGTCATCGAATGGCTCGTGGGTCTGATCAACGCGATGAATGAGTGAGACGCCGACGGGTAGGTGATGCGGGTACGGAGCTCAGGCTTTCCCGATGTCTACGATGGGCGATACCGTTGGCGTTGGCTGATGGCTTAAAGTATTGGTCTGACAACTTCACAGGTGGGTGGGCGCACCGGCAGAAGCTGTGCCCCAGGGGATATCGGGCCAGGACACGAATCTCATGCAGCTGCGGAGAAGTTCCGTGGTGCAGCGAATTCCTTGGTTTCGTGGGGGTTCAAGTCCCCCCTCGGACACCGGCACTAACCCTACGGATCGGTTGGATGGTCACATCCACGGCCCGTTCTTTCATGGTCGTAGAGCATCTCCAAGCCCAGACCCGCGTACAGCTCTTGCAGCTTGCGTGGGTCTGCACGTTGCAGGATGCGTTTGACGTCGCCGAGAGAGTCGATCCTTGCGTGGACCTCGGCGGCTGTCAGCTCGTTGGGCGCGGGAGCCCCGTCGAGTTCCGCACGCGCGGCGGCTCGTTGTTCCTGCGCCTGGTTGATGCCCTCAACGAGTGCGGCCGGGTCGACACCGGCCTCAATTGCCGCCCGGAGCTTGCGAAGGCGCGTTTCGGCGCCGTCGAGTCGTCGTTTCGCCGCCTCGTGAGTGACCGCTCCACCGCCGGATCGGTGCAGAGAGAGAAGCGAGGCGACTGTTGTCCGGTTATGCGCGGTGTTGGTGGAATGCGAGGACTCAGGTGGAATCGCCTCGACGTTCGCGTTCCTCGTCGAGCAGGCGAACCGACTCTGCTCGGGCCGCTCGAAGTGCAGCTGTCAGGGCCGCCGATGACGATCCCGTGGGATAGGCCAGCGCGAGCGGGAGGCTCAGGTCGCGCTCGAGTGGCAGGAAAACGATGTCTTCGCGGGTGTGGTCGACGAAGAGGAAGGGCAGCACCGACACTCCGCGCCCGGCGCCGATCAGCGCGAGCTGGGCCCACATGTCGTGGGCTTCGATGATGCGGCCCGGCGAACAGCCTTCGAGTGAGAAGTTCCGAATGAGCTCGTCGAAGTACGGCGTGTTGCGGACCCGGGGTGCCATGACGAAGTCTTCCCCATCCAGCTCGGAGAACTCGACGCGTAGCTTGTCAGCGAGGGGATGAGAGCGGGGGAGTACGCAATAGAGTGGCTCGTGGATCAACGGTTCACAGTGGAATCCGGCGGGTACGTCCTGTGCCCGCAGGAGTCCCACATCCAGCTGGCCGTCGACGAGCAGTCGGAGCTGGCTGTTGCTGCTCGCAGGGCGAAGGCTGAGCTGGACGTCGGGAACCTCGGCCTGGATCGCGCCCAAGATGCGCGGCACCAGAACCCGCATGGCGGGGTTCACCGCGCCGATCCGGAGCGAGATGGAGCGGCCGGCGATGACATCGCGGGTTCGCTCTTCCAGTCGGGCCAACTCGTCGAGCATTCGCTCGGCTCCGTCGACAAGTACCTTGCCGGCTGGGGTGAGCCGGCTACGGCGCGTTGTTCTCTCGACCAGGAGTCCGCCTACCGCCCGTTCCAGCCGCTTCACCGTCTGGCTCAGCGACGACTGTGACACGTTCAACCGGTCCGCTGCTCGGCTGAAGCTGAGCTCGTCTGCCAATACGACCAGGCACTGCAGGTCCCAGATGTGGAGCATTCGCCAATTTTGCCGCACCGATGCGACCGACGCTGGGCCACCAGGGTGGGGCGGGGACGGGATCAGATCGTTCTTGATCACCGGCTCTGCCTCCTGGGTCAGCAGCGTTCGATCGCCGCTCAGCACCGCGTAGATGGCAGCGCTGAGCGGCGATGTGTCAGGACGGCCACAGTGGCTGAGTCGCCGGAGCAGGTCGGTTGCGTGCCCACATACTCAAGGATGGATCAGTTGCAGCGCCGTCAGTGTCTCGCGGTAGACCGCGAAGTCGTCCATGATCTGCTGTTGAAACGTCGTGGCTGGTGCGTAGTCGGGCAGTACCCCGGTGTTCTTGAGGATGCGGTTGACGTCCGGGTCGTTGAGGGTCGCTTGAAAGGCGTCGTGGAGGACGGTTACCCGGTCGTCGGGGATGTCGGCGGAGGCGACGATCCCGAAGTAGGCGTCAATCGCCATGTCGTAGCCCAGTTCGGTCAGCGAGGGGACCCCGTGCAGGTAGTCGATGTCACGATCGGTGCCGAGATTGGCCAGGATCTTGACCTCTCCGGCCGCGAGGCCTGCCTTGACCTGTTGGGACGACACCGAAACCCCGTCGACGTGCCCGCCGAGTAGCGCCGCGTAAGCCTCACCGGTGGACTGGAAGGGGACGTAGGAGGTCCGCAGGTTTTCGGCCAGCACTAGTTGTTCCAGCGCGAGTTGGGACGGGGCACCGGTGGCGCCACTGGCGTAGGAGAACTCTCCTGGATTCTTCTTTGTCCACTCGAGCCACTCTTCGAAGGTGTCCCAGGGTGCGTCGGAACGGACGGCGAAGACGATCGGGTTGCTCGCGAGCCGGATGATCGCTCGGAACTCCTCAGGCTGGTAGGGCGCGTTGCCGTAGAGCGGTTGGACTGAGAGAGGGCCCGGCGGGACCATGGAGATGGTGTAGCCGTCGGGCCGGGCTTGCCATGCCTTGGTCGTGCCGACCACACCGGCGCCGCCGGGGATGTTTCGCACCACCACGGGTTGGTCCCCGGGCATGTGGTCGGAGATGACCCTGCTGAACGCCTGCGCGATCGAGTCGGTCACCCCGCCCGCCTCGTAGGCGATGATCATCTCGATCGGACGGTTCGGATAGTTCGCGTCCTCGGTGTCGCCGGGGACCGCACAACCGGTCAGCAGGACGCAGACGGCGATCAGTGACCAGAGCTTTCTCATCGGTTGTCTCCTTCGTCGTGCCACGGTCACCCGACCGGCGTGCTCACGTTGGCGTCGCTGCCTTTGCCGCGCACGAAGCGCATGTACAGGCGCACCGCCATCGCGATCACAGCGATCGCCACACAGGCGATGAGGATTCCGAGCGCGATCGGGCGCCCGAGGAAGATCAGCAGACCGTCGTTGGACATGGCCAGAGTCTGGACAAGCGTCCATTCGATGTTCCCGCCGAGAACGAAGCTCAGGGCGATGGGAGCGACCGGGAAGTCGAGCTGTCGCATCACATAACCGACCGCGGCGAATACGAGCGTGATCACGACATCGCTCATCGAGTAGTTGATGCTGTAGGCGCCGATCACCGCGATGGCGAGGATGGCCGGATACAGCAACGGGTACGGCAGCTGGATCAGCTTCGCCCACAGGTTGATGAGCTTGATGTTGAAGATCAGCAGGATCACGTTGCCGGCGAGCAGGCTGGCGATGACGGCCCAGACGAACTCCGGTTCGTCGGTGAACAGCGTCGGCCCGGGCGTCAGCCCGTGGATCATGAACGCGCCGAGCAGAATGGCCGTGGTGGGCGAACCTGGAATTCCCAGAGTGAGCAACGGGATCATCGAGGCGCCCGCGGCCGCGTTGTTGGCCGACTCGGGACCGGCGACTCCTTCGACTGCCCCGCGTCCAAACCGAGTCGGGTCCTTCGCGAGCCGCTTCTCCGTCGCATACGACACCAGCGACGCGACTGCGGCCGAGATCGCGGGAATGACGCCGAGCACGACCCCGATGATCGACCCGCGCAGGGTCGCGGTCGTGGTGCCACGAAGCTCGGCCCGGCGCGGACGCATTCCGGTGATCCGCTCGTTGACGGTGACGATCGCTTTCGTGTCGAGGTTCAGCAAGATCTGAGACAGCCCGAAGATGCCGACGGCGATCAGCACGAAGTTGATCCCGCCCAGGAGCTCGCTGAACCCGAAGTTGAAGCGCGCGACACCCATGGTCGGTTCCATCCCGACCATGGCCAGTGCCATGCCGAGGAAGGTGGAGATCAGGCCCTTGACGAGCGACTTCCCGATCAAGGCGCCGATCAGCAGCATTCCCGTCAGCATCGCCGCGAAGTACTCGGGTGGCCCGAAGTCAAGGGCCACACCGGCCAGGGCCGGTGCGATGAAGACCAGCGCCAGCAGCGCGAGAGTCGAGCCGACGAACGACCCGAGCGCGGCGACACCGAGCGCGACACCGGCTCGTCCTTGCTTCGCCAGTGGGTGACCGTCCATCGTGGTGATCACCGACGCGGAGTCGCCCGGGATGTTGAGCAGAACCGAGGTGATGGTGCCGCCGTACATCGATCCGTAGTAGATGCCGGCGAGCAAGATGATCGCCGCGGTCGGATCGAGGCCGTAGGTCACCGGGATGAGAAGAGCGGCGCCGGCAACCGGGCCGATTCCCGGAAGCACGCCGATGAGCATCCCGATCGTCACGCCCACGAGGACGAACAACAGGTTCATCGGGGCGAACGCGGTTTGCATGCCCTGTAAGAACAGGATCAGATTCTCCATCGAACCTTTCCTTCAACAAGCCCTCCCGGGCTGATTACCAACCCAGCGCGTTCACTGGTAGCTGAACGCCGAGCAGGGTGCGGAACAGGACGAACAGCGCGATCGAAATCCCGACGCTCAGTCCGGCACTGCGCAGCCAGCCAAAACCGTTGGCGAAACAGTAGATCAAGAACAGGAAAAGCGCGCACGCAATGGTGAATCCAGCAAAGGGTGCCAGTGCGACAAAGAGAACAACGGATCCGAAGACCTTCACCAGCTTGAGAAGCGACTGTCCGGACGGCAGGATTCTGGTTTCAGTGACGCGCTTTCGAATCTCCTGAACCAGGTTCACGATCGAGAGCGCGACGAGTATCCCGAGAATCCATACGGGGAAGAACCCGGGCCCTGGCCGGGAACTGCCACGGGCCTCGACCATGTACGGATACCCCAGTGCGACGACGAGCAGTGCGGCGAACATCACCACGATGCCGCCGCTGGCGACAACCGTGGAGCCCGGCTTCCTCACGGACCCACTCCTTTCCGAGTCAACGACGAGACTTACTTGGAGTACCGTTCCCGGAAGATGGAACGGATGCTTTCCAGCGGCGACCGTTGCTCGACCAGCGACTCGAGGCGACCCTCGACGTCGCACATCTCGGTGACCTTGTGCAGCACCGGGGCAGCCAGGTCGACCGGTATGGCGCAGATGCCGGCATCGTCGGCGATGATCAGATCGCCGGGATCGACCCGGATGTCGTGCACTGTGATGGGCCCGTTGATCTCGATTGCTTCCATCCGGAACTTCCCCGAGATGGGGGTGACCCCTCGCGACCAGATCGGGAACCCGGAATCCCGCAGTTGATTGACGTCGCGCACGTAGCCTTCGACGATCATTCCGGCGAATCCGTAGACGCGGGCCATACTGGTGGCCATGTAGCCGAGGCTCGACACGTCGGTGACGGCATGCTCCGACACCATGACGTCGCCGGGCTCGCCGAGCGGGAAGATGTCGCGCTGGCTGGTCTTGATGAAGTCGCGGTCGGCGAAGCCCTGCGTCGCGGTCATCCGCTCGGGGACGCTACGCAGCGTCAGAGCCTGACCGACGACGCGCTGCCCTTGGTGCAGCGGCGAGAGCTGGGAAGCCGAAACGCTGGCTCGGACGCCGAACGAGTCGAGGACGTCGGAGATCGACGACGTCAGGTCGGGAAGCTTCTTGAACGACTCGATGATCGATGCATCGACACGCGGAAAGGTGATTCGACGGATCCATTCCCGTGGGACGGCTCCCCAGACCCTGCCCTCGGATCGGTAAGCTTCGTACTCGATATCCCGCTGTTTTCGATTCGCGATTTCCTGTTCGTTGATACGTTCTGCGCGCTCGAACAGGTCCATCAGTCAAATCTCCTTTGATTGCCACGCAATGTGTCGAAGCTTCCATGAGCGGATTTGCGACAATGTCGTGCTTGATCGTCGGCCGTCATATCAGCCTGAACCGTATCAGGCGATCCTGGAGAGAAATATCGGAAGTTCATAATATGTTTATTTGCGGAGGCGATAGGTTCAGGGAGGAAACGCCCATCGCTCGCGAACCGGTCATCGCCACCGCGGCCAACCGGAGGTTGATGCGGGCCACCAGCTCGTCCGGCAGCCGGGTGCCCCCTGGCGCTGAGCAGGGGAGACGTGCCAGTCGCCGCGCACGCCTCTGCTGTGAAGGAGCGGGGTGCTGTGCCGACCGCACTGATGGCCTGTGCGACTCCGGCCGTGTCACAGCGCGTGTATCGATGGACACGTGCTGCAATCCGCCGCCAGGGTGAGCGCAAGATCGGTGCTCTGAACCGTGGACACAGATCGGCCCGGCCAGGCGGTGTTCGCCGAGCCGAGCCGGGTGGCGGGCAGCGCAGTCGTTGCGCCGCTCCGCTAGGCCTCGTCGCTGATGCTGTACCGGTGGAAGGCGACTAGTCGCCTTGCCGTGACCTCTCGGGCGTGTCGTCGCGCCAGGCCCTCCGCGCACTCGTGATCCTGGGCCGCGATGGCCTCGACCAGCGCGATGTGCTCGTCGGCCAGGTCAGGCCGGGACTGCCGGCGGTCGCCGCCTGGCCTCGATCGATAGAGGCGTTGAGTTGGCGCAGTTGCTTGGCCAGGTAGCTGTTTCTCGAGGACCTGACGATGGCCTGGTGGAGCTCGCGGCACAGATTCTCGATCTTGCCGGGATCCTGGTCGTCAGGTGCGACGCTGATCTCGTCGGCTAGTTCCGTCATCGTTCGCAGATCGAGATCCAAGCGGCGCTGAGCGGCCAGGCGGCCTGCCATCCCTGCCAGTGCTTCCCGGACTTCGCACATGTCCTCGAGTTCGGTGTGTGATACCGAGCGGACGACGTAGCCTCGGCCTGTTCGTTCGACGAGGCCGTCTGCCTCGAGTGTGCGGAGTGCCTCGCGGGCGGGTGTTCTGCTGGTCGAGTAGGTCTCTGCGATCACCACCTCGACCAGGCGTTCGCCGGGAGGGAGATCGCCGTTCAGGATCGCGCCTCGGAGGTGGGCATGTAGTTCAGAGGAGCGCAATCGCTTCCCTGTAGGCGGAGGGTGCGGCTGTGGCATGTCAAGAACCGTCCATCGGTGCTGTCGTGACGGCATGGGGCCGGGGTTCGCACCCCGGCCCCGGACTCAGTCGGTGACGGTTGTCCGCCACGGCGTGAGCCGTTTCTCGGCTGCCTTGATCGCGCTCATGATGAGCACCGAGATGATCACCATGATCATCACACCGGCGAGATAGCGCCCGGTGTTGAAGGCTTCGGCATCGGCACGGATCCGATAGCCGATTCCTCGCGTTGCGGCGATGTACTCGCCGACGACGACGGCGATCATGCCCTTGCCGATAGCGAGGCGGACCGCGGTGATGAAGAACGGGATGACCGCGGGAAACGTCACGTCCTTGTACACGGTGAGCCCTTTGGCCCCGAACGATCGTGCCGCCCTGATGAGAGCCGGATCCGTGGTGCGAACGCCCTCGATCATGTTGATGATGACCGGAAAGATCGCCAGGATGGCGACGTTGGCCACTTTCGATCCCATCCCAAGGCCGAACCACACGACGAGCAGCGGGGTCAGTACCAGGATGGGCGTCGAGTACAGGGCGTTGATGATGGGGTCGAACGCTTGGTACAGCGTCTTGTTGGACCCCAGCGCGAGTCCGATCGGGACACCCAGGCCGAGGGCGATGAACATTCCGACCGCGAACTCCGAGCCGCTCACCGCGAGGTCGGACCAGAGCGGCCCCTGAGTCAGCGACAGGAAGCCATCCCAGATCTCCAATGGCGAGGCGAAGAAGAGCGGATTCCAGGCGCCGGCGTGGCCGAGACTCTCCCAGATCAGCAGGATGACGACGACGGTCAGTACCGGCAGCCACAGGCTTCGATGACGACTCCACCAGCCAGGTGTCCGTACAGTGCGGCCGTCGGTGGCGCTTCGCGGATGGTCCTGTGTGGTTGTCATAACTCGGCCCCTTCGCCAGCTCTCGTCACGTTCACTTCGTCCCGCAGGTGCGACCAGAGGTTGGTTCGGTACTCGTCGTAGCGGATCGAGTACTCGGTCGACTCCGACGACGGCAGCTCCACCAGCACGTCGTCGCGAATGGTGCTCGGGCCGGCGCTCATGAGCAGAATGCGCGAAGAGAGTTGTAGCGCTTCGTCCAGGTTGGGCGTCACGAAAACGACCGTTCGGCGTTCGCGTTCGACGAGCGAGCGAACCTCCTCTCTGAGGATCTCGGCGCTCTGGGCGTCGAGAGCGCCGAACGGCTCGTCCATGAGGAGAAGCCGTGGTTGCACTGCGAAAGCCCTGGCGAGCCCCACTCGCTGTTGCATGCCGCCGGACAGGTGGCGCGGGTACAACTTCGCCGAGGAGGCGAAGCCCGACCATGGCCAGATACTCCATCGCCAGGTCGGTGCGTTCCTTCCGGCTGAGGTCGGTGCGTTTGTAGCGAAGCCCGAGCAGGACGTTGTCTAGCACCGTCTTCCACGGCATCAGCGCGAAGCTCTGGAACACGGTGGCCCGCGAGCCCTCACCGAGCCGAGGAACCTCTCCCTCGACCAGAATCGAGCCGGAGTCCGGCGACAGGGTGCCGTCCATCATGGCGAGCAAGGTGCTTTTGCCGCAGCCCGAGGGACCTATCAGCGATACGAAATCACCTTCCTCTGCTTCGAAGCTGACGCCGTCGATCACCGTCTTCTCGCCGTAGCCGAACTTGACATCATTGATCTTGAGTACCGGTGTGACATCTGAACTGGTCGGCCAGCACGGTTCGCACGCTCTGCAATCGCTGAATCACCCGAACGTCATATTTACTGTCTGTCTGACAGTAAATATGATCAGAGACATGTCGGATGACGACTGGACCCCTCCGCCGGTACTACTGGCCGTTGACCTCGTGATCTTCACCTTGCGCGTCTCGGCACTCCATGTACTGCTCATCGAACGGGGCATCGAGCCGTTCCAAGGTTTATGGGCGTTGCCAGGTGGCTTTTTGAACAACGACAAAGAAGACGTACTCTCTGCTGCTCATCGCGAGCTGAAGGAAGAGGCGAATCTCGATGCCTCACGCCTGCATCTGGAGCAACTGGGCGCCTACGGGGCACCGGACCGGGATCCACGAGGACGCGTGATCTCGGTCGCGTACCTGGCCATAGCCCCCGGTCTTCCGGAACCTCTGGCAGGTACCGACGCCGCTCGCGCGACCTGGACGCCGGTGCCAGACATCCTGGACGGGCAGATCCAGCTCGCGTTCGATCACCACGAAATCTTCAGCGATGGGCTGGAGCGAGCGCGTTTGAAACTTGAACGCTCCGCGCTCGCCACGGCGTTCTGCCGGGAAACCTTCACCATCAATGAACTGCAGCAGGTCTACGAGGCGGTGTGGGGGCTCCGGCTCGATCTGCGGAACTTCTACCGGAAGGTCCAGGCCGCCACGGGTTTCATCGTGCCCGCCGGTACCGAACGCCGCGCCGGTAAAGGCCGTCCGGCCCGGCTGTTCAAGGCCGGTGACCGCACGACGATTCACCCGCCGCTGGTACGACCTGCCGCTGCGACGACACGTGAGGAGAACGCATGACGGACGATCTGGTGGTGATGTTGACCGCCTTGAACACCGAGTACGAAGCGGTCCGCCGCCGGCTCAGCAATCTGGGACCGGTCCGGCACGAGCGCGGGACTCGCTTCGAGATCGGTACTGTGCGCGGTACTTCGTGCCGCGTCGCTCTGGGCCTCACCGGCAAGGGGAACCACTCGGCCGCGGTACTGGCCGAACGTGCTATCTCGCATTTCTCCCCAGTCGCACTGATGTTCGTGGGCGTCGCCGGAGCGTTATGGGACACCCCACTCGGCGACGTGGTCTTCGCGACGCATGTCTACGCCTACCACGGCGGCACCAGCGAGGACGACGGTCTCAAAGCGCGTCCAAGGACATGGGAAACCGCCCACGAGGTGAACCAGATCGCGCAGCATGTCGCACGCATCGACGACTGGAAGCGGGACGTCCCACCGGGGACAAGCATCCACTTCGGTCTTGTCGCCGCCGGTGAGATCGTGCAGAACTCGACCATTTCCGCCGAGGCACGATGGATTCGCGGCCATTTCAACGACGCATTGGCGATCGAGATGGAGGCCGCAGGCGTCGCGCAAGCCGGACATCTCAACGGCGCCGACGTCGCGATCGTGCGCGGCATCAGCGACAAGGCCGACGGAACGAAGAACTCCGCCGCGGACCGGAACTGGCAACCGCAGGCCGCCGCGAATGCCGCGGCGTTCGCGACACACCTTGCCACCGAGCTGCTCAAGGAAAGGGAACAAGTCGTCGTGCCTAAGGCGAGTACCTCAGGCGGTCCGAACACCGTCCACATCCACGGGACCGGGACGATCGGGATGCAGGCTGGGACCATCTCCGGCAGCACCGTTGTGCAGAACATCTCGTCGCGTTCCAGGGACACTCCGGACTTCGCCACCGAGTTGTCGAGCCTGCGTCGCGATCTGGAACGGGAACATTCACGCGGGCAGCTCGACAACGACACCTACGAAGCCGCCCATGAACAACTCGACATCGCGGACAAGGCACTCGCGTCCGATACCCCGGGGGGACGAAAGACGTTCGTACTGGCACTCAAGCGGCTCGGCGGGCTTATCACGGAACTTGTCGGTCCCGCAGCGAAGCTCGCCGCGCTCGTGGTGGCGGCGAACGGACTCTTGTGATTCCACCGAATCAGTCCACATACACGGCTGAAGCTGGCTCGACAGTCGGTATGCAAGCCGGGGAAATCCATAACTCGACGGTCTATCAAGTTCTGCCTGACTCTCCGCCTGAGGAAAAGTACAAGGTCGGTATCGCGTACCTGCGGGACGGCGTTCCAGCCCGCGCTCTCAAATTCATCGACGAAGCACGAGCCCATGGGTACGACACCGCCGAAGTCAGGTTCCACTGGGTGCTCGCAATGCTCAGTAGGCGCTCTTATCGTGATCTCACCCCGGACGAACGGAAGCGCCTGGCAACCGAAGTAGCCCGGCGCGACGACCACCAAAGCGACGAGTGGGCGCGCTCGCTCTCGGCGGTGCACGACCTGCTCGACTACCTCAGTGGCACCGATAAGGATCCCGAGCACGCGCTCGCGCAGCTGGCCGGCTTGCCGGCAGCGCAACGCGGGCAGGTGATCCACCACCTCGACCTAGTACTCACCGGCGGCCTGAAAGACCGGTTCTGGGCGGATATTCGCCAGCACGCGAACGAAACACGCACAAGCCACGATCGGCACAAGCGCGTCTGGGCCTACTTCGAGCCATCTCCTGTCGGCCCTCGAACCCGACGGCCGATACCCAATGCGACCACCACACACGATCGCGTCCGGGCCGGATTTGCCACGGTGACGGCCGCCCTTGGCGCCGGATACCTCGCCAAAGTGGCCATCCTGACAGCGCGACCGCTGCCGATGGTGGCGTATCTGATCGCCATCGTCGCAGCTGGCTACGCGATACGGAGCGGAGTCTGGTGGCGCATCCTCGACAAGCGCTTCACCGACCACGAATTACGATACTGGGGGCCGGGCAGGAAAACGGAAACCACTGGCAAAGGCTTCGCCGCTAGTGTGACCCGGCAATTCGAGTACTACTTCAACCGGTATCCACCCACGGGCATGGACCCCGCCCAGTGGATGAGGACGGCTGCTGGTATCCGATCGTGGTTACGCAACGAGATCGTCGATCTCTACCGCGAAAGCCGGATCTCCTCCGGGCGGGTCAAGTGGCTTGTCCGCTTCCTCGCGCGAGACGTGCGCGACAAGTGGTACAAGGGTGAACTGTTCGAGCACCGCGAGCGGTACCAAGTCGCCGTATCCACGAAGATCGTCTGCACACTGTCCACAATGGCCTTTTTCGGACTCGCCCTCTGCGTAGTGTCGGCGGCGTTCGAAATCGAACCCGTGGCGACCATGGCCGCGACTCTCGTCGTACTTCTCGGAGCCTGGTACGCGATCCGCAGCTGGTCGGACATCATCGGCGAACGTTTGCGGGTAGCGGAGGACTGGCTCGAACACGAGCGGACACAGAAGGCACGCCAGGACGAATACCGACGCTGGACGGACAAACTGGACGTGATCCGACCATCGGAGACCGAAATGGAGACCTGGCTGATTGCCGACAAGACGCTCGTCGTAGAGCAGGCACTGCGCCATTACCGCCTGGCTTGGCGTGACGTACTCACTCATGCTCTCCTGCAGACACCGGGCAAAGGCAGCAAGCACGCGCGAGTCCACGGTGGCCCACGACGTTACGCGAAGTACGACATCCGACTCTTCCTCATCACCCTTGATGGCGTACGAGAGCTGGGCACCTCGATCGACTTCGAGCACATGGCCCTCACCGATATCGAACGCAACAACTTCCGCTTCGACGCCGTCTCCTCGGTCTACGTCGCGACACCAACCGACCTCAGTTGCGAACTCGAACTGACCCTCATGAACGGTGAACCCCGGTGCATCCACGTCATCGACGCCACCGGCGACCAGATCGCTCCAGACGAGAGTCGGGATGTGGTCGCAAAAATGAACCTCGAAGTCACTGGATTCATGCACACACTGCACATCCTGGAAGGCATCGCCGCGGAAGGAAAGCGGTGGATCGAGCGCGACCCGTACCTCACCAAGCCGGTCAGGGGTCTCGCCGAAGAACTTGATCGTCCAGAACCTGACGAGCACTGATGCCGCTAGAGCCACAGGCGGACCGAACGGGTCCTGCAGAGCGGGAAGCGAATCATCGGCGCCTTGTCGGGTGCGGACAAAGCAGATGGCCCGATCTGATCAACCGGAACTTCGGCGCGTACTTCCATAGAGGTAGGGACAGCGACCACGCACTCAAGTAGTCCTCCTACCTGCACTTTCCGCCATGTTGACGATCAACGGCCTCGGCCGGCGCCCGGTGTACCTGGCGGGCGCCGTGCTCCTCGCGGCCAACTCATTCCTGCTCTTCACCCTGGTCAATGCTCAGTCCTCGGGACTGCTGATCCTGGGCTTCGCGATCTCGATGGGAGTCCACGGCATGATGTACGGTCCGATGGGCGCCTTCATGGCAGAACTGTTCGGTCCACGCACCCGCTACACGGGCGCATCGATCGGATACCAGATCGCCTCCATCGCAGGTGGGTTCGGCCCGATGATCGGTGGTGTCCTATTGGAAGCGGCCGGCGGTCCGCCGCACACCCTGTACCTTTCCCTCTTCATGTCCACAATGCTCGCGCTCACTGTTCTCGCGGTCGTGATCGTCAAAGAGACCAACAAAACCGACCTGGCGAGCGAGCGGCCCTGATCATGCATGACATCGTTTGCTTGGAAGCATTGGAACTCAGTGAGGCGATCGCGCAGGGTCACGTCTCGTGCCGTGAGGTCATGACGGCGTACCTCGATCACATCGAGGCCGTCAACCCGACGATCAACGCCCTCGTCGCCGTGCAACCTCGTGAGGTCCTGTTGCGACAGGCGGACGAGCGGGACCGGGAACTGGGTGCGGGGCACCGGCGGTCGTGGATGCACGGATTCCCCCACGCGGTCAAGGATCTCACCGAGGTCGCGGGAATTCCCTTCACCGCAGGCTCTCCGATCCACCGGGAACGGATCGGACGCGTCGATGATGCGTTCGTACGACGTCTGAGGAATGCCGGAGCGGTGATCATCGGCAAGACCAACACGCCCGAGCTGGGTTTCGGTTCGCAGACCTACAATCCGGTCTGGGGCACTACTGTCAATCCGTACGACACCACACGAACTGTCGGTGGCAGCAGCGGAGGCGCCGCTGCTGCCCTGGCAGCTCGTATGGTGCCGGTCGCTGACGGCAGCGATTACATGGGATCGCTGAGAAACCCCGCGGCTTTCACCAACACCGTCGGGTTCCGCCCGAGCCTCGGACGTATTCCGAAGCCAGGTTACGTCGCCCAGCTGTCCACCATAGGGCCGATGGGCCGCACCGTCACCGATGTCGCACGCCTCTTCGACGAGGTGATGGCCAACTCTGATCCCGGCATGCCGCTCGCATGCGGGCGAGATCGGTCGGACCAGCGGTCCGAACCAGCAGATGACCTGACCGGGACACGGTTGGCGTGGATGGGTGACCTGGGCGGGCACCTCGCGTTCGAGGGCGGTCTCCTTGAGTTGTCCGAATCCTCGCTCCGGGCGTTCGAAGATCTCGGAGCCACTGTCGAACACGTCGTCCCGGATTTCGACTTCGACGAACTCTGGGACGCCTTCCTCGTGTGGAGATGGTGGCATTCGGTGGACTTCGCCGAACTGTACGACGACCCGAAGACCCGTGCACAGCTCAAGCCGGAAGCCTTGTGGGAGATCGAGAACGGCCTGAGGTTGAGCGCTCGCGAGATCAGTCGGGCCAACAAGGTCCGCACCCGCTGGCATCAGACGGTGGCGCAGCTGTTCGAACGACACGACTTCGTCGCTGCCCCGACGACGCAGGTGTTCCCTTTCGACGCCGGGCAGCACTGGCCTCGGGAGGTCGGGGGACGAACCATGGACACCTATCACCGGTGGATGGAGACGGTCGCTCCGTGGTCGCTCACCGGCTGCCCCGTGCTCGCGCTGCCCGCGGGTTTCGACGATCGCGGCCTTCCCGCAGGGATCCAGCTGATCGGCCCACTCCGCCAGGATCTGTCCGTCCTGGCGACCGGCCGCCTCTACGAGCAGCAGACCCAGTGGGTCACCCGGCGCCCACCCGAGCCGACGCGCCACGCTCAAGCCGCCAGACCGTAACGGCCAACTACCCGGACATCCGAACACGAGGGATACACCAGTACACATGCCTGTCACCACCGTCCTCGGCAGCATCGACGCCACCCGGCTGGGCCACACCCAGCCGCACGAACACCTGTTCTGCGATCTGCGGGGTTACCTCCGTCCAGAACAGCGACAGGGGTACCCGATCGACCTGGCGAACTACTACCGGAGCCGGGTCGACCGCGACAACGCCGAAGACATGGTCCTCGACGACGTGGAGGCCGTCGCGGATGCGCTCGAGGACTACCACCGGGCCGGTGGTGGATCCATCGTGGACGCCACCCCGCACGGCCTGGGCCGCAGCCCCGAGACCCTCCTGCGAATCGCGCAGCGATCCCGCGTCAACATCATCATGGGCTGCGGTTACTACACCCAGCCGTTCCACCCCGACTCTGTTCCCCATGACACCGAGGAAGACATCATGAAGGGCATCGTCGCCGATCTCGTCGACGGTGTCGATGTCGGCGGGACCGCGGTTCGTGCCGGCATCATCGGCGAGATCGGCATCTCCTCGCCGACCCATCCCGACGAGGAGAAAGTGCTCCGGGCTGCCGCCAGGGCTCAACGCGTCACCGGTGCGGCATTGTTGATACATCCGGGACGATCGCCCGAGGCCCCGCTGCAACATCTCGGCACAGTTGCCGCCGCGGGCGGCGACATCGAGCGGGTGGTGATGAGCCACATCGATCGGACGCTGTTCGACCTCGACTCCATGCTCGCCGTGGCCGACACCGGATGCGTACTCGAGTTCGATCTGTTCGGAACCGAAACGAGCTACTACCCGCAGAACCCGGCTGTCGACCTCCCCAACGACGGGCACCGCGTCCACTACATCCGTGAGCTCGTCGACCGGGGCTACGGCGATCAAATAGCCATCGCCGAAGACGTGTGCCGCAAGACCCAGCTCAAACCGTACGGCGGGGAAGGATACGAGCACATCCTCCGACGCGTGATACCGCTGATGCGGGCACGCGGCATCCGGGAGACCGACATCAAACAGATCACCGAGCGGACACCTGCCCGCCTTCTGGACCGGGCGTAGCCGAAGGAGGCGAACGCGCGACAACACGGAACCGACGGAAAGGAACCGGCCTTGACGGTGGTGCAGTCCGCGCTGGGACCAGTCCCGGCCTGCGAGTTGGGCCCGACTCTGAGCCACGAGCATCTCTTCATCAACCTGATGCGGGAACGCCGCGGCGACGGGCTGCTCAACGACACGAGCCTGATGGCCGACGAATTGCGCGTATTCGCAGAACAGGGCGGCCGCACGATCTTCGACCTGACGACGGCGGAGCTGACCCCGGGCTCGACCCCAGGCAGCGATCCGGGATTCACCGCAACCTCGGCGGGCCAGACCAGAGACCCGTCGAATGTCGTCGCGATCCAGGAGGTGTCGAAAGCGACCGGGGTGAACGTCATTCTCGGCGCCGGGCGCTACCGAGATTCATTCCTCCCGCACGATCTGATCGACCGTATCGGAATCGTCGGCCTCGCCGAGGAGATGGTCCGCGACATCGAAGAAGGGTTACCGGGAACCTCCGTTCGGGCAGGCCTGATCGGTGAGATCGGCGCCGACAAGTGGTTCATCTCCGCTCACGAGGAAAGGGTGTTCCGGGCGGCAGCGCGCGCACAACTTCGCACTGGCGTGCCGATCTACACCCACGCCGCGCGGTGGCCGGTGGGGTTGGAGCAGGTGGCACTTCTCCGCGAAGAAGGGGTGCCACCAGACCGTATCGCTGCCGGACACGCCGATACCGTCCCGGAGCCGTCGTATGCGCACCGCGTTGCCGACCAGGGTGTGTACATCGGTATCGACACCGTCAACACCTCGGCATTCACCGAAGTGTCGTCGCGAGTGAAAACCATCGGCGACCTCGTCCGCGCAGGCCACATCGATCGAATTCTGCTCTCCCACGACGTCTGCCTCACATCGCAGCTCACCGCCCACGGCGGAAACGGATTCGGATTCATCATGGGCGGCTTCCGGGACCGCCTGCTTGAATCAGGATTGAGCCGGGAGCAGTTCGACCACATCGTGGTGGTCAATCCGGCGCGCTACCTGACCGGAGACGACCGCAACCACCCAGCAATGGCACCTCCGACGTCGATCGTTGGTTTGAACGGGTCCAGCTTCGACACCCGCTTCGGATAAGGCTCGCGCGGTCGGCCGTGCCGACTCGAGCGCTGCCGGCACGGTGCGCCAACCAACACGATGCTTCCGCTCGATCGGCCGTTTCGACAGGCCGGCACGGTAATCCCGGCGAATCGCAGCGAACGGCCCCACCCGGGTCGTCGAACCCGCTCCTGCTGGGACCGGGATGTCGGAGCCGGACTGACTCAACGTTGATCCCGCAGCTGGCTGGTTGCTGTTCTTCCAGCCTGTGAGACCTGTCTGCACAGCTGGTCGAGGTCAATGCGCCTCTGTGCTAACCCCCCGGGGGCGGCGTGCTGCAATCTCCGGTGGTCCGCCATGTTGGGTCGCAGAGGGCGGACAGCTTCTGGAGCGCAGACATATCCGTGGCCCGATCCGCAAATGATTCTCGGCCTAGTCGACGGGAGCGGTTAGCCACTGAGAATTCTGCATGACTGTTCGTCCGGAGAATTCGTGGAATCCGTTCCACACCTGGATCCGTTCTGGCGTTAGGCGGATATAGACGAACCCGGGCATACTGCGTGGATCATGGGAGACCTCGGCGTATCGATCAGCGAGGTTCGGATCGATCGCGGGAACCGGGACGAACCGGGCGCGAGCGTCGACCATCACAACGTCCATCGTGTCACCGAGCGCGATTCGGGCGTGGCTTGTTCGCTTGAGGTTGCTGACGGTGTGGCTTCTCTCGAAGGTGGCCGTGACGAATTCGCCCGAGTCCCAGACGTATGCGACCGGGATGAGATGTGGCCCCTGACTGCTGCCCGATGCGAGCCAGAACTGTCTGCTGGCCTGCACGCGCTCCTGCGCTGCGGAACGGCGCTCGGCAAGGGTGCGCGCAACGGGCTCAATTTGATTCGTCATGTGACGTACCTCCCTGACTGTTTGGTTGCGCTTGTCGAACTGGGTGTTTGCCCGCGCCAGCGGTCACTGCGCCTCCGGGCTGAGCGTCATTAACCATCTGATAGTCCATGCCGCCAAAGTCGCTGAACTTCCAGTCGAACAAGGATCCGTAAAAGTCGCGGGTACGGTTGGTGTCCGGGGTGGGCAACTCGAACCAAACCAAGTGAGCTGTCATAACAAATCTCCCTTTCCATCGGTGTGAGATGCAGGCCTGGCGCCGACAGCGTAGGCGTCGGAGGGCTTCGCTCCAACCCGCGTTCGCAGCAAGGACGCCAACCGACCGCACGACTCGTCATGGAGGGCGAAGTATTTTGAGTTGCCAGGCGCGCACCTGTACGACTGTTGAGGCTGTCGTCTGTCAACCGTGGCTGGGAGCGCCATTAGAGCTAGTCAAGGGCGGCAAGCCTGGCTTGCAGGTGCCGCTTCTCGACCGGGTTCGTGACCAGTCGGCCTGCAGGAGCGGTTCGGGACCGCAGCAGTAGACGGCCGTGTCCGGTGTGGACTCGGCGAGCAGGCTCGCCAGGTCGAGTTCCCCGGCTGCCGTGAGCGCCTCGGTGAACGCCATCGAGGCGGCGGTGCGGGTCGCCGACCTCGCCGTCCAGATCCACGGCGGATCCGGCTACATGCGCGAGACCCCCGTCGAGCGCATATACCGCGACGTGCGGCTGCTGCGCCTCTACGAAGGCACCAGCGAGATCCAGCGGCTCATCGTCGGTGGAGGCCTGGTCAGACAGGCCCTCTCGGCATCGTGAGCAGACCGGGGCTGCGCACGCGGGCCGGACGGTCATCGCGCTCGAGCCGTTGCCAACCACATCGGCTTCGACCAGCGTGGCCTGCGCTAGGTTTACCCGGTGACCTCACCAGCGGCGACCGTCGCCGCGGAGTTGGTGTGCCGCCTCACGCTCCTGCGTGCGATGGCAGAGCACGGACATCTGAGTGCAGCGGCGAACGCGGTCGCGGTTCCGCAGTCGACGGCGACCCGCTGGCTGGCTGAGCTGAGCCGGGCTGTGGGGGTCGAGCTCACCCGCCGGGTCGGCCGTCGGATCGAGCTGACCAACGCCGGTCAGGTTCTCGCCGACGCCGCCGGGGCGGTACAGACGTCGCTGGCCGTCGGCGTCTCCCGGGCCCGAGAGGCCGCCGACCCGGAGAGCGGCCAGATCGTGTTCGGTTTTCTGCGCACCATGGGGACCAGCAGGGCCCCGGAACTCCTGCGCGGATACCGGGCGGCGCGCCCGCGAACACGGATGATCTTGGTGCAGGCCTCGCACGAGGAGCTCGTAGGGAAGCTGCACGACGGGACGATCGACGTAGCGATGTCGGCACTGCGTCCGACGGAGCCCGGCATCGAGGCAGTCGAGTTGTTCCGGGAGCACTTCGTGGTCGTCGTCCCGCGGGACCATCGGATCGCATGCCTCGATTCGGTCCGGCTCCGCGACTGCCGCGACGAGACGTTCGTCGGACTGGCCCGGGGGATTGCTCTGCGGCGCCGGGTGGACGAGCTCTTCGCGGCGGCCGGGGTGCGGCCCCGCTACGGCTTCGAGACAGAGGAGGTCGAGACCGTTCGCGGGCTTGCGACGACCGGGGTGGGCGTCGCTGTACTGCCGGGCCGACACGGCGGGCCCCTGTCCGGATCGGTCGAGATCCCGGTGGTGCCCCGCAGCTACCGCCGGATCGGCCTACTCGTCTCGACGCGGCGGGCACCGGAATCGGTCGTGGCCCACTTTTGCGAGTGGGCCACGACGCAGCAGCGGTGACGCGCTCAGGACGAGTACGCCACCGCCGGGGGTCACCGGGCTGGGGCCACCGGCGCCGCGGACGCGACCTCGGTCGGGGAGCCCTCGCCGAGGTGCGTTTCCTGCTCGATGGCGTCCCGGACCAAGGACGGGTCGTTCAGGGCGGCGTGGAAGCGTTCGTCGTCACGCTGCCCGCACCAGCCGGCGACAACCATAGTCGCCACGGTGTTGCCGATGACGTTGGTGAGCGAACGCCCTTCGCTCATGATCCGGTCGATCCCGGCGATGATCGCGATCCCGATGGCGATGGCCTCGGTCGTGTAGAACTCACCGCCGAAGGCCTGGAGCGACGCCGCAAGGGTGATGAGCCCGGCCCCGGAGACCCCGGCCTGTCCCTTGGAGGTCAGCAGCATCAACCCGAGTAGGGCGATCTGCACACCCCACGGCAGGTCCTGACCTCCAGCCTGGGCGATGAAGATCGCGGCCATCGTGAGGTAGATGCACGACCCGTCCAGATTGAACGAGTACCCGGTCGGCAGCACGACACTGACGGTGGAACGCGAGGCGCCCGCCGCTTCGAGTTTGGCGAGCAGCCGGGGCAGCACGGTCTCCGACGACGACGTCCCAACGACGATGAGGAGCTCGTCCTTGATCATCCGCAGCAGCTTGAAGATGTTGAACCCGGACAGCGCGCACACCGCGCCGAGCACGACGACCACGAACACGAGACAGCTGCCCCAGAAGGTCGCCATCAGCGCGACCAGGTTGGCCAGGCTCGCACCGCCGAGCTCCCCGACCGTGTAGGCGATACCGCCGAACGCTGCGAGCGGCGCCATGAACATGATCAACCGGATGATGCCGAAGACGACCTTGCCCATCAGGTCGATACCGCCGACAACTCGCCGCCGCAGCGGGGGTGCAAGCATTGAGGTCGCGACGGCAACCAGCAGGGTCAGGACGAGCACCCGCAGGATCTCGTTGCCCACAAACGGTCCGAAGAAGCTCTCGGGGAGCAGCACGTTTTTGACGAAGTCGACGACGCCACCGTCCTCCGGTCCGTCGGCGAGGCTGGCGCGGGCGGTGTCGAGGGCCGCGGGGTCCGGCGGGATCGCCGGGAAACCGGCCCCGGGCTGGACGAGGTTGACCGCAGCCAGCCCGAGCCCGAGGGCGATCACTGTCATGAGCAGGAAGTAGCCGAGGGCGCGGGTCGCGATCCCGCCGGCCGCGGCGAGACTGCCGATAGAGGCGATCCCCACGATCACCGTGCAGAAGATGACCGGGGCGGTCACAGTCTTGACGAGCTGGATGAAGATGTCCGGCAGGAACTTCATCTGGCTGCCGAACTCCGGCGCCACCAGCCCGACGACGGCGCCGCCGACCAGGCCCAGCACTACCCAGAACCACAGCTGGGTCCACGGTGGCTTCCGGCGCGGGGCCTGTGGTGTGTCGGGGCGTGGGGGCGGTACGGGTTCGCGGGGGGCGTCGGGGATCGACATCGTCGTCACTCCTTCGGGTAGGTCAGTTGGAGCCGGTCATCCGGCGCGGATCGAGCAGTCGGGTGAGCTCGTCTTCGGGTAGATCGGTCTGTTCGCGGGCCACCTCGCGCACTGTTCGCCCGCTCTCCCGTGCGGTCGCGGCAATCTCAGCCGCCCGGTCGTAGCCGACCCGGGGAGCGAGGGCGGTGGCCATCATCAGTCCGCGCTCGACCGCTGCGGGGCCGGCGTGGGTGGCGCGGATACCGGAGACGCAGTGCTCGGCGAACACGGTGGCGGCGCCGGCGAGCAACTCGATCGACTCCAGCAGGCAGTGGGCGACGACCGGGGACATCACGGTGATCTCGAAGTTGCCGTGCCCGCCCGCGACGGTGATGGTGGCGTCGTTCCCGATGACCTTCGCGGCAACCTGGCAGACGGCCTCGGCGACGATCGGATTCGTCTTGCCGGGCATGATCGATGAGCCCATCGACAGGCCCGGGATCTCGATCTCGCCGAGGCCGGCCCGGGGGCCGCTGTTCATCCACCGGATGTCATTGGCGATCTTCAGCAGGCTCACGGCGACCGTCTGTAGTGCCCCCGAGATGAAGACCACGGCGTCGATCGCGTTCTGCGCCTGGAAGTGGTTGTCGGTCTCGCGCAGCTCGATCCCGAGTTCGGCCGCCAGGGTCGTGAGCACCCCGGCGGCGAACCGGGGATGGGTGTTGATCCCGGTGCCGACCGCGGTGCCGCCCAGCGCAACCTCCGCCAGGCCGGTGCGCGCGCAGCGGACCCGCTGCACACCCCGCTCGATCTGGCCGGCGTGCCCCAGGAACTCCTGCCCGAGCCGGATCGGGACGGCGTCCTGCAGGTGGGTGCGCCCGGTCTTGACGACGGTGTCGGTGCGGGCGGCGACCTCGCGTAGCTCGCGGGCGAGCCGGTGCAGCGCCGGCTCCAACCGGTGCACGAGCGCAGTCTGCGCGACCGCGTGGATGACCGTCGGGGTGACGTCGTTGGAGGACTGCCCCAGGTTGACATGGTCGTTGGGATGCACCGGGCTGCGGGCACCGAGCGGTGAGCCGACCAGCTGGTTCGCCCGGTTGGCGATGACCTCGTTGGCGTTCATGTTGGTGTTGGTCCCGCTGCCGGTCTGGAAGACGTCGACCGGGAACTGGTCGTCGAGCTGCCCGTCGGCCACCTCGCTCGCGGCCGCGACGATCGCGTCGGCCAGTGCCGGTTCCAGCAGACCCAGCTCGGCGTTGGTTCGCGCAGCAGCCCGTTTCAGCGCTCCGAGGGTGTGCAAGTAGGAGCGGGGCAGCCGCAGCTCGCTGATTGTGAAGATTTCAATCGCGCGCTGGGTCTGGGCGCCCCAGAGCGCTCCGCCGGGCACGGTGACCGCGCCGCCGAAGTCGTGCTCCGTGCGGGAGGGCGCGTTCACCTCAACGCCCCCGTTGGCGCCCTGCCGATCCACTCGTTTCTCTGTGGCCTCGCCGACGCTGCCATCCACTGGCGATGTCCCCTTTTCTTGCTCGGCATCCCGGGAGCAGCAGACTGCATCACGCCGGGGCGGCGGTCACGCACACCGCGGGCGAACTGGGGTTCCCGGCAGGCTTGCGACGCGGCTGGTAGTCGGGCTGAGCAGGAGCTATCCGGATCTGATGGTCGTCCATCCAATTTCGGGGATGGGGATCGAAAGCGCGCAATTGGCCGTGATCCGCGAATGAACCTTGACACCTGGAGCCCGAACGGTGACGTGGGCTTGGACGCCATGGGAGGAACGGTCCGTGGGACTGTTGGACAAGCGGAAGCAGCACTTCGTGGAAGTCAGGACGCGGCACCTGTGGCGTTGCCGGCATCTCGGGACCCCGATGAAGCCGCCATCGAGCGGTATCGCATCGAGCGGCAGACCGTGATGCACGTCGGCGGCCGCACTCGCGGCGATATCGACATGCGCGTAGACGCGGTTCACCGCCAGGCAGATCTGGCCGTTGTCGGCGAACGCTCGCTGCGGAAGGCCTAGCGCAACGTCGGCAAACCTGCGGCCACCGCCGCGAGCGCGCGCTTCAGCGTGGGAGTGAACGGCAGGCAGGCGGCGGCGAGATCCGGGTTCTGCGCGTAGACCTCAACGAGTGTGGGCGGCGGGTTGGCGGCGGGGTAGAGGACACTCGCGACCCCGGACGCCATCGCGGCCAGGTACCGGCTCTCCGCGTCGGTCAGGTCCGTGCGCACCGCCGCCACGGCGGCCCCGACCTCGGCGAGGACACTCAGCACCGTGCGCTTGAACTCGGCGGCGGCGGGGACCGAGACGTTGTGCTCGAGCGTGGTGGACGTGTGGCCGAGCAGGTCGCAGAACAGCTGGCGCTCGGCGAGCGTCTCGGCGAGGGTGTCGATGACGTCGGCGCCGTTGTCGAGCCGCCGGTTGACCTCGTCGGCCCACTCCCGCCAGCATTCGGCGGCGAGCTCGAGGTAGATCTCCTCGCGGGTGCCGAAGTAGCGAACGACGTTGGACTTCGCCAGCCCCACGGCGGCGGCGACGTTGCCGAGGCTCACGTTGCGTACCCCGGATTCGATGGCGAGGTCCCGTGCCGCCGCGAGGATGGCGTCGCGCCGCTGCTGCTTGTGTTCCGGACGCCTGGCCCGCACGAACGTCGACTCAGCCATATCCCGATCAGTATAGATCCCGATTTAACAGAACGCTGTCCTCTTGATAGGTGAACACTGTTCTGTTAATTTGGCCATACCGGACTGACGAAGGGGATCAACGTGGTCGAGGTGCGATTGCGCGTGAACGGGGCGGACGAACCGCTCGACATCCAGCCACAAGTCAGCCTGCTCGACGCGCTGCGCGAGCACCTCGGCCTCACCGGCACCAAGAAGGGCTGCGACCAGGGCGCCTGCGGCGCCTGCACGGTGCTCGCCGACGGCGAGCGGATCAACTCCTGCCTGGCGCTCGCCGTTCAGTACGAGGGCAGGGAGATCACCACCATCGAGGGGATCGACCACCCGCTGCAGGCGGCGTTCGTGCGGCACGACGGCTTCCAGTGCGGCTACTGCACGCCCGGCCAGATCTGCTCGGCCGTCGGGATGCTCGCCGAACACAAGGAGGGCATGCCCAGTGCGGTCACCGGCCAGGCCTCCGGCGGAGAGCTGTCGCCGGCGGAGATCCGCGAGCGCATGAGCGGGAACCTGTGCCGCTGCGGCGCCTACAACGGCATCATCGAGGCGATCCGGGAGGTCGCGAGATGAGGACCTTCTCCTACCTGCGTGCGCCCGATGTGAAGACCGCACTGCGGGCCGTCGCCACCGAGCCGAACGCGAAGTTCCTCGGCGGTGGCACGAACCTGGTCGACCTGATGCGCGAGAACATCGAGCGGCCCGACGTGGTGGTCGACATCAGCAGGCTGCCACTGACCGGGATCGAGGAACTGCCCGGCGGCGGTGTCCGGATCGGCGCGCTCGTGCGCAACAGCGCGCTGGCCGCGCACCCGCTCGTCCGCACGCGCTACCCGGTGGTGTCCCAGGCGGTTCTGGGTGGCGCCTCGGCCCAGCTACGCAACATGGCCACCGTCGGCGGCAACCTGCTGCAGCGCACCCGTTGCCTGTACTTCTACGACGACGCCTCGGCCTGCAACAAGCGCGAGCCCGGCAGAGGCTGCTCAGCGCTCGGCGGCCTCACGCGCAACCACGGCGTGCTCGGCGTCAGCGAGCACTGCATCGCCACCCACCCCTCGGACCTGTGCGTGGCGCTCACGGCTCTCGACGCGGAGATCGAGGTGGAGAGCACCCGCGGGACCCGGCGCATCCCACTCACCGAGTTCCATCGCCTGCCGGGCTCCACCCCGCACGTCGAGACCGCGCTCGCGCCGGACGAGCTGGTGACGGCCGTCGAACTCCCGGCCCCGGTCACCACGCACTCGCGGTATCGCAAGGTACGCGACCGGGCCTCGTACGCCTTTGCGCTGGTCTCGGTGGCCGCCGCGCTGGAGGTCCGCGACGGCACGGTGACCGCGGTGCGCCTCGCACTCGGCGGCGTCGCTCCCAAGCCGTGGCGGGCCACGGAGGCGGAGCGGGTGCTGCTCGGTGCACCGGCGACGGAGGAGTCCTTCCGGCTGGCCGCCGAAGCCGAGCTCGCGGCCGCGACCGGGCACAACGGCAACGACTTCAAGATCGAGCTCGCGCGGCGCACCATCGTGGCGACGCTGCGAGACCTGCTCACCGACAGGAGCGCGGTATGACCCAGACCCTGCCGGCAACCCGGGAATCCGCCGTCGGCAAGCCGGTCGACCGCGTCGACGGCGCGGTCAAGACCACCGGCGCGGCCCGGTTCGCCGCCGAGTACTCCTATCCAGGCCTCGCCCACGCGGCGCTGGTGCACGCCACAATCAGCCGCGGCCGGGTCACCACGATCGACACCGCCGAAGCCGCCGCGGTGCCCGGCGTCATCACCGTGCTCACGCACCACAACGCTCCCGCGCTGAAGCCACCGCGCAAGGTGACGCCGACGGACCTGAGCACGATGGCGTCCGGCACGTCGGTGAACTACCTCAACACCGACGAGGTGCACTGGGACGGACAGCCGATCGCCGTCGTCGTCGCGGAGTCTCCACTCGCGGCGCGCGAGGCGGCGGGACTGGTACGGGTCACCTACGAGGCAAGCGAATCCACAGTGGACTTCGCGGCTGCGGAGCCGAACGCCACGCCACAGAAGAACAACCTGATCATGCAGGGCTCGGCGAAGAAGGGCGACGCCGAGGCCGCGTTCGCCGAGGCGCCCGTCAGGATCGACAGCCGGTTCACCACTCCTCCGTTGCACCACAACGCCATCGAGCCGCACGCGACGCTGGCGTTGTGGGACGGCGACCGGCTGACCGTCCACGACGCGACGCAGAGCATCGACTGGCTGCGCTCGCACCTCGCGACTCGGTTCGGCATCCCGGCGAGCGACGTACGCGTGATCGCGCCGTTCGTCGGCGGCGGGTTCGGCGGGAAGGGCTTCATCTGGGCAGGCACGATCCTCACGGCGCTGGCGGCGCGCGCCACCGGCAGGCCGGTGCGGATGGTGCTGACCAGGGAGAGTGTGTACCGCGTCGTCGGAGGGCGCACGCCGTCGACGCAGCGGGTGGCGCTGGGCGCCCGCGCCGACGGCACGCTCACGTCGCTCATCCACACAAGTGTGAGCAGGCTCGGCCGCGTAGGCGGGTCCCCAGAGGCGGTCACTTCGCAGTCGAAGCACCTGTACGCGGCCGAGAACATCCTGGTGCAACAGAACCTGGTGGAGCTCGACCTCGTCTCCAACGCGCCCATGCGCGCACCGGGCGAGGCCATCGGCACGTTCGCGCTCGAGGCGTCGATCGATGAGCTGGCCTACGAGCTCGGGATGGACCCCATCGATCTGCGGATGCACAACGAACCCGAGCGCAACCCCATCGACGGCAAGCGATTCGCCCGTCGCTACCTACGCGAGGCCTACCGCGTCGGCGCCGAGCGGTTCGGCTGGGCCAACCGCACACCGGAACCGAGGTCGATGCGGGACGGCCGCTGGCTCGTCGGCATGGGCGTGGCGACGGCGTTCCACCCCTCGCTGTTGTTCGTGGCCAACGTCGCCGTCCGGCTCTCCGTCGACGGCACCGTGCTCGTGCGCTGCGGTATGCAGGAGATGGGCATGGGCGGCGCGACGGTGCAGGCGCAGATCGCCGCCGACGCGCTCGAGGTGCCCGTGGAATCGGTGCGGGTCGAGTACGGCGACTCCACGTTGCCCATGGCGCCGAGCGCCGCCGGGTCGATGCAGACCGCGAGCGTGGCCAACAGCCTGCTGGCCGCGTGCGAGAAGCTCAGGCGGAGGCTGACGAAGCTGGGCCGGTCGGCCGACGAGAGCCCGGCCGCGGTGCTGGCCCGCGAGGGCCTGCCGTCGCTGGAGGTATCCGTCGGCTCCGACACGCGACTGGGCAGGGTGGCCGGACAGCTGAAGTTCATGTCGAAGTTCCTGGTGGACCAGCGGCGCTGGATGAAGGCCGCGTTGGGAGCGCACTTCTGCGAGGTCAGGGTGGATCCCGACACCGGAGAGGTCAGGGTGTCGCGCTGGACGGCGTCCTTCGACGTCGGCAGGGTGATGAACGCGAAGACGGCCGCGAGCCAGCTGCGGGGCGGCATCGTGATGGGCATCGGCATGGCGCTGGCCGAGGAGACCCTGATCGACCCGCGCAACGGCCGGATCATGAACCCGAGCCTGGCCGAGTACCACGTGCCCGTGCACGCGGACATCCCGCCGATCGATATCACCTACCTCGACGAACCCGATCCCACCATGCCGCTCGGCCTGGTGGGCATCGGCGAGGTGAGCATCACCGGCGTGGCCGGCGCGATCGCGAACGCGATCCACCACGCGACGGGCAGGCGCGTCCGGGACCTGCCGATCACCCTCGACAAGCTGCTCTGAGGTCACCGACGGTTCGCCTTCCATTCCCTGGTCTCTGTCACTACTCGACCGCATACTGTGACCAGAGAACGAAGGTGACCAGTACGGGTCTCCGTCTCCCCGCTGTTCCTGGTGGTTGATCAGGTGGCGCATCAGTGTGGGCGAAACCGGTTGCCAGCGTACGGTTTCGCCTTTCTCGCGCAGCCGGACGAGGGACTGATCCGGATCGAGGTCTTGCGGCCGGAGAGCGAGGGCACCGCCGCGGCGGCACGCGGTCTCGGTGTGCAGGCGCAGCAGGAGTAGATCGAATGTCCGGCCAGTTGCTTGATCTCGAGCGGTGTGGGCTCGTCGATGCGTCGATCTCTCGACACGTCCACACCGAGCACGAGGTGCGCAACCGCGGCCGGTGGCCCGCTCAGACCATCGGGTTGCCGCTGGTGGTCTGGTCCGCCTCGACATACGGCTGGACGACATCCCAGTGCTCGACGATGCGACCATTCTCGAAGCGGAAGATATCGACGATCGCCGCGTCACCATCGGGGATCCATCCGCTGACCCGGCTGTGCGCGATGACGTAGTCGCCGTCTTCGAACACTCGCTCGGGGGCCCAGCGGAAGCCTTCCAGCATCGGCACGGCGGCGCGCAGCCCGTCCAATCCGTTGGGCAGGTTGGGGCTGTGCTGGATGTACGGCTCGGCCCAGTACCGGTCCAGAGCCGTCACATCCTTGTCGTGGAAGAGCTCGCGCATGGCCGTGAGCAGGGTGTTCTTGTTCGACATATCAGGCCTCCTCGAAGGTTCCGGCCAGCCGGTAGAGCTGGCCGTCGAGGGTCACGGTCGAGTGCAGCGTGGAGTTGGCCAGATCCTCGACGTGGACCTGGTCACCACGAACGTCATCCGCATGTCAGATTCGTAGGTCAACCGCACCTGCAACTGACCGAGGTCCGCTGCGAACGTCTTGCCGACGAGCTGAGCTGCCATGACTAGTCCTCTCTCCCCAGGGGTGCTGAAATAAGTGAGCTGAATCTGCAACTCACCTGGTGGCGCCGCGAAGAGAACTTCACGCCGCATCGATCAGCACGTACAGGCTCGCGATTTTGCCCTCCCGCAGGACAAGCACGTCACGGCCGGATGCGATCGGCACTTGACCATCGACGCCCAGAGTCCAGCTGTACGTAACCAGGTCCTGCGCCATTTGAACTGGACCTGAGCGGCTGATCACGGTGCCCGGAAGCTGTGTCTGGAGGGCGGCGATTGCCTCGGACATCCCGGCGTGCCCCTTGTAGGCGGCTTCTGGCTCACCGACGAATACGTCTGACGCATAGAGCTCTGCGATCGACTCGTCCCGGTCAGTCCCAGCCGGCCCGTTCCAGACATCCAGGTGCGCGGTGATGATACTTTCGATTTCTGCGTTCTCAGTCGCGCCCAGTATCGGATTTCGTGCGAATTCCGCGTCCGCGGACACGAACGCGACCGTTCGAGGCCTCGGTGACTGTCTCGACGCCAGCTCGAAGAATCCCTCGGTGAGTGCCGAATTCGGTCGCGGGCCGGTTGGGATCATCACGAAGTAACCCGAGTATTTCAAGGTAGCGTTGACACCTAGGCCCATCAGCCCGACGAAGTATCGTTGGCGATCGACGATCAGCGGCATTGCTGGAGCAAGGGTGTTCGTCCCGTATCCGCCGAGGACGATATCTACCTTGTCGACATCCATCAATTGTGTGTAGATTCCGGGAACCGAAGATGCATCGGTCTGATCGTCGTAGTAGATGAGCTGAACTTCACGCCCGATCAGACCACCATTCCGGTTCACATCGTCGACCCAATTCTCCAACGCTCCATACCTTTGGACAGCTCCAGAGGAGCCAGGCCGGACGGGACTCCTCAGCCCACCGTCCGCTTCAACACAACGCCGATCTCGATCGACTGCCCCGCCCCCACGCTGGGCACGATCGTCCCGACGGTCTCCCATCCGTGGGCTCCGAGCTCGTTGAGCTCCCGCTCCACGGCGGCGTAGTCGAAGCCCTTCCAGCCCCAGCCGAACTTGAGCACCTTGTGCTCGAACGTCGCGGTCATGTCGTGTCCCTCCGGTGTGGATGGTCGAGTAACTGTTCGATCCGGCGCACCGGGGAGAGTGCGTTCGGCTCAGGCTGTGATCTTGTTGAGCTCGGGAAGTACCAACGGACGATCGAGCGGAGCCGGCACGCCGAGCGCTGGTCACGGACGCCGTGACGCTACAAAGGTCCGGGTTCGTGTGAATCGGGTACGCAATCGGTCACCGACACACCGCCGGGTCGGTCATCCGCCGTCGGTGCCCACGCGCAGCCGCAGGTCGCCCGAGAGATCGATCCGGGCGAGCTCGGGGGAGGGGTGAGGCCAAGCTTCGGGCAGACATTGGTCAGGTGATGGCCGACCGTGCGAGGCGCGCCCGTGCGCTGCGCCCACGTCTTCACCGTGGCAATCGATCGCCCCTCATCGATCACGACGACCGACCGATTGACCAACCGATCCGGCGGGGGCCGCGGTGCCCGACACTCGGCGCGTGAGCCACCCCGCACGCGCCGCTGTGCTCGAGGAGAAGACGGTTCCCTCGTCTGGACCGACGTCGATGCCGAGGACCCCATCCCGACGAGGTCCTCGTCCGCGTACTCGCAACCGGGCAGTCACGTCATCGACGCCCCGATGCGCAGCGGACTGATGTCGGTCCCGCTGCGGGTCGTTCTCGGGCACGAGAGCCAGGAGAGGGGGAACCACGTGATCCTGAGCTTCTACTCCTGCTGCCTGTCCGCGTACCCGCCTCCTGCAACCGAGAGTTCGCCGGGCCGCTCGCGCCACCCCCTGTAACAGCGCACAAGGATGTGAGGACCGATGATCAGACCGGCGACGGTGAGCTGGCCGAGCCTGCGGGTTTCGGACTGGACTGCCACCCGCGAGACGCTGCACATGTGGACCCAGATCGTGGGCAAGATCCGCATGGCCCACGCTCCGCTGGTCAACCACTGGTGGCAGGTGACCTTGTACGTCAGCCCGCGCGGGTTGACGACGTCGACGATCCCGCACCGCGCGGGGGCCTTCGAGATCGAGTTCGACTTCGTCGGTCACCAGCTCGAGGTCCGCAGCAGCGACGGCGGCGTGCGGAGGTTGCCGCTGCGGCCGATGCCGGTCGCCGAGTTCTACACCCGGATCCTGGATCTGCTCGACCAGCTCGGGATCGAGGCACCGATCCGGCCGCACCCCAACGAGGTCGAGCCGGCGATCCCCTTCGCCGAGGACCACGTCCACGCCTCCTACGACGGCGAGGCGGCCGCCCTGTTCTGGCGACAGCTGCTGCAGGCGAACCGGGTGATCGGCGAGTTCCGGTCGCACTTCGTCGGCAAGGTCAGTCCGGTGCATTTCTTCTGGGGCGCGATGGATCTCGCCTGCACCCGCTTCTCCGGGCGGTCAGCTCCGCCGCACCCCGGCGGAGCGCCCAACTGCGGGGACTGGGTCATGGTCGAGGGCTACTCCCGGGAACTGTCCAGCTGCGGGTTCTGGCCCGGCGGTGGTGAGGAAGGCGCCTTCTACTCCTACGCCTACCCCGAACCCGAGGGGTTCGCCGATCAGCCCATCGGCCCCGACGGCGCGTACTTCAGCACCGAGTTCCAGCAGTTCCTGCTGCCCTACGAGGCCGCCCGCGCCGCACCCGACCCGGACCGCGCGGTCGCCGAATTCCTTCGCACCACCTACGAAGCCGCCGCGAACTGCGGACACTGGGACCGCTCCGCGTTGGAAGACGACCCCTTCCGGTGGCATGGAACCCCTGCGCCTCAAGGAAACAACGACGCCTGACCAGACCGACCCGCCGGAGCCCACCCCGACTGAACCTCGCCGTGACGAAGAAACCCGTCGGGCCGCCCATCTGATCGAGCAACGTCGGCTCTGCTTTCGCCTGTTCAGAGCGGCCCGCGGGCAGGGCTCAGCTCCCGGTCTGTACGAATCGGATGCTCAATCCGGCGCAGGGCCGGGCCGGTCACCGGCCGTGGGCGGTCTGAGCCGGAGGTCGCCATCGAAGTCGATCCTGGCCAGGTCGGCGCGGGAAGCGATGCCGAGCTTGGGGTAGACGTTGGCCAGGTGGTGGCCGACCGTGCGTGGGCTGATCAACAGCTGTGCCGCGATCTCCCGGTTGGTCAGACGGTCTGCGGCCAGCTGCGCGACCCGGAGCTCCTGCGCGGTCAACCCGGCCGCGGTCGGAGGATCGGCCACGCGGGGGGCGGCCCGCCGTTCGGTCAGGGCCTGCTCGCGCAGCGCCCGCATCCGCAGTGGTTCCGCGCCAAGGCGGTCGAAGATCTCGGCTGCTCCGGCGAGCTGGAGCCGGGCGTCGGCCCGGCGGCGCGCGCGCCGCAGCCACTCCCCGTACGCCAGCCGGGTGCGGGCGTACTCGAACGGATGGCCCCCCGCCCCCTCGACGTCCAGGGCGGCTCGGAACGAGGCCTCGGCCGCCGATCCACCCTGGACGAGGGCCCGGAGACGGTGACCGGCCGTACGCGCCCAGGTCGCGCCGGTACGCTGCGCCCACTTCTCCACCATGGCGACCTGAGCCTCGACGACGTCGCCGCTGCCGACCTGCACCGCTGCCTCGACGGTGTCCACGGCGGCGAGCAGTGCGAAGGTGGGGTGAGCTGCCTCGTGGCCGGGCTCGGCGAGACACAGCAGGTCGGTCAGCGCCTCCTGTGGACGACCGTCGAACAACGCCGCGCGTCCACGATGCCAATACGCCGATGCGCTGAGCGCTCGTACCCCACGCGGAACCGAGATCTGCAGGATCCGGGTGGTGTGCTCGTCGACGGTGCGGTGCTCGCCGCGGGCGGCGGCCAGTGCTCCGAGGGAGGATCGGCTCTGCGTGGCCACATGATCCGCCCCAACCTCCTCGGCCAGCCGCAGCCCCTCGGCCGCCGCGGACTCGGCGGCACCCCACCGGCCCGCGGTGGTATCGAGGACCGCGATCTGGGCCAGCACCAGCGCCAGCGCGGTGAGCTCGTGCCGGCGCCGCAGCTGTGCGGCCTGCACGCGCAGCACGTCGAGCAGCCCACCCTCGATGCCCCAGGCCTGGACCAACGGCACGGGCGGGAGCAGCTCCCACGCGGCTGTGCCGAGCCGATCGACCGTGTCGCTGGCCAACTCCGGGGTGGTCGGGGTGACCTCACCGGTCTGGTCGTAGCAGGACCACCAGTTCCGCAGCACAGGCAGCAGCTCCGACAAGGCGGGGTCATCGTCGGTGTTCACGGCCCGCACCTGCTGTAGCGCCTCCTGCTGGAGGTCGGACCGACCGGCCGACCACGCGGCCCGGACCGCCACCGTTCCCAGCTCCACCGCGCGGCGGGTCTCGGGGACCACGGTCATGTCGCAGACCAGGTAGCGGTGGGCACGCTCGGGCATGCCGTAGGCGAACTCGAGGATCCCGCGCAACCCGCCGCTGAGCCGGACGACGGGAACCACACCGCCCAGGCGCTCCGCGTCCTCGAGCAGCTGCCGCGCTGCCTCGGCGTGGCCGGCGTCCCACGCGGCGCGGGCGGCAGCGGCCAGCCGGCGCGCGGCGGCAGCCGGCGTCGGCGACAGCTCCGCCGCCCGACGCAGCGTGCGAGCCGCCATCGGACCCGCGCTGCGTCGCAGGCACTGCTCGGCGGTCTGTTCCAGCAGCGTGGCGACGTCCTCGTCCGGCCCGTCGGCGGCGGCGGCCAGGTGCCAGGCCCGTTCCTCGGTGGCATCCGTCGGCAGAGCGGCGGCCAGCGCCCGGTGCGCGGCCTGCCGGTCCAGGAAGGGGGCACCGTCGTAGACCGCCGCCCGGATCAGCGGGTGCCGGAACTCCAGCCGGGCCCCCGAGGCGCGGATCAGACCGGAGCGCAGGGCCTCGTCCCAGGTGGACGTGTCGACGCCCCATCCGGACCCGGCACGGTGCATGACGTGACGGTCGCCCCGGTCCTCGGCGGCGGCCAGCAGCAGCAGCGCCCGGGTCGCCGGTTTCAGCGCCTCGGCCCGCGCGCAGAACGCCCGCCGCAACCGTGGCCCGACCGGAATCGGTTCCCCGGACAGCAGGAGGGGCGCCTCGCCGTCGGTCTCGCGATCGAGGGTGGGCAGTTCGTGCAGCGCCAACGGGTTGCCCCCCGCCGCCCGGACCGTGTGATCGACCAGCGCCTCGTCGGCGTCCGGCACGACGGCCTCGACCAGCCGGCGTGCGTCGTCGTCGGCCAGGCCCACGACCTCCATCGCCGGCAACCCCTCCCACGGCCCCGAAGCGGGATCCTCGTGTCCGGTGAGCAGTACCACGACCGGCTCGGTCGCCACGCGGCGCGCGAGGAAGCCCAAGCAGTGCGCGGTCGCCTCGTCGACCCACTGAGCGTCGTCCACCACGACGAGCACCGGTCTCTCCCGGGCAAGACCGCTGACCAGCGACAGCACGGCGGCGCCGATCAGGAACCGGTTGGTCGTGTCCCCGCTCAGTCCCAGCGCCCCGCGCAACGCCGCAGCCTGCGGAGCGGCGAGCGTCTCCAGCCGGCCCATCACGGGCCACAGCAGCTCGTGCAGGGCCGCGAACGCGAGCCCCGCCTCCATCCGAGTGCCCCGGCACCGCAGTACCGTCGCGCCGGACGCCGTCCCGACGGCGTGCTCGAGCAGGGCGGTCTTGCCGATACCCGGCTCACCCCACATTACGAGCCCGGAACCCGCGCCATTCGCCGCCCGATCCAGCAGCCGGTCCAGGGCCGCAGTCTCGGCGCGCCGTCCGAACAGCTCCATGTACCACCCCAGAATGTCGCGCCGGGCCGCGGTGGTGCGGCCGTTTCGAGCCTATAGCCCGATCTGCCCATCGCGGGCGACCGATTCGCCGGCCGATCCAGTGAGGGCCGTGGCGCCCGACACTCGATCCCATGATCCCTCCGCATGGCCGTGCCTGGGGCCGCTTCGGTCCGTACCCGTCCACCTGATCCACGCAATAAAAGGAGATGTGCCATGAGCGCCAAGAAGACCGGACTCGATGCGTTGTTAACTCCGGAGGAGAGTGTTCTCCTGCTGATCGATCATCAGCCGTTCCAGTTCGCCAACCTCCACAGCCACGAACCGACGATGGTCGTCAACAACGTCGTCGGGCTTGCGAAGACCGTCAAGGCATTCGGTGTCCCCACGATCCTGACCACAGTCCTGGAAGAGCGCGGCGGCTACCTGATCAAAGGACTGCAGGACGTCTTCCCCGACCAGAAGCCGATCAACCGGACGTTCATCAACACCTGGGAGGACAGTCGCGTGGTGGACGCCGTCAGGGCGACCGGGCGCAAGAAGCTGATCATCGCGGGTCTCTGGACGGAGATCTGCGTGGCCATGCCGGCGATTCAGGCCCTCGACGACGGCTACGCCGTCTACGTCGTGACCGACGCCTCCGGTGGGGTGTCGGCCGAAGCGCACGACATGGCCGTACGGCGCATGGTCCAGGCGGGTGTGGTGCCGATGACCTGGGTTGCCGTGCAGGGTGAGCTGCAGCGTGACTGGGCTCGCGAAGCGACCATCCCGGCGCTTGCGGAGGTCGCCGCACAGCACCAAGGCGGTACCGGGGTCGCGTTCGCCTGGGAGGCGCAGCTGCTCAACACTCCCGCCCCCACCACCGGCACCCGCGCATAGCAGCGCCGGCGACCAGCACCTTGTGCGACACGTCATCCTTCCAGAACTCTCACGTGCAAAGACCATCCAGGAGCAGCCCGATGAGCGACCTCGTGCTCGGCCTCGACACCTTCGGTGACGTGCCCGAAGACGACTCCGGCGCCCCCGTCTCCCACGCCGAGGCGATCCGCCAGGTCGTCACGGAGGCGACCCTCGCCGACGAACTCGGGGTCGACGCCATCGCGCTCGGCGAGCACCACCGACCCGAGTACGCGATCTCCACACCCGAGACGGTGCTCGCCGGCATCGCCGCCCGCACCTCCCGCATCCGCCTCGGCTCCGGCGTCACCGTGCTCAGCTCCGACGACCCCGTGCGTGTTTTCCAGCGCTTCTCCACCCTCGACGCGATCTCCTCGGGCCGCGCCGAGGTGATCCTCGGGCGCGGCTCGTTCACCGAGTCGTTCCCCCTGTTCGGCTACGACCTCGCCGACTACGACGTCCTCTTCGAGGAGAAGCTCGAGCTGTTCGTCCAGCTCCTCGACGAGAAACCGGTCACGTGGACCGGCACCGTGCGCGCCCCGCTCGAGCACGTCGACGTGTACCCCAAGACCGACTCCGGACGCCTGACCACCTGGGTCGGCGTCGGCGGTTCACCGCAGTCGATCATCCGCACCGCCCGCCACGGCCTGCCGCTCATGCTCGCCATCATCGGCGGCCCGCCCGAGCGGTTCACCCCGCTCATCGAGCTCTACCGCCGCGCCACCGAGCAGCTCGCCACCCCCGCATGGCCGATCGGCCTTCACTCACCCGGCTTCATCGCCGACACCGACGAACAGGCCAAACAGCTCCACTACCCTCGCTACAAGGTCATCCGCGACCGCATCGGCGCCCAGCGCGGCTGGCCACCGCTGCGCCGGGAGGAGTACGACGCCGATCTCGAGCACGGCTCGCTGTACGTCGGCTCCCCGGAAACCGTCGCCCGCAAGATCGCCCGCACCGTCCGCACACTCGACGCCGGCCGGTTCGACCTGGTCTACACCAGCGGCTCGCAGCCGATGAGCGCCCGCCTGCGGGCCGTCGAGCTCTACGGCACCAAGGTCATCCCCATGGTCCGCGACATCCTCGCCGAGACGACATGAACACCACCATCGCGATCCTCGGTGCAGGCAAGGTCGGCACCGTGCTCGCCCGGCTCGCCGTCGCCGCGGGCTGCCGCGTGCTCGTGGCCGGCTCCGGCGACCCGGCGAAGATCGCGCTCATCATCGAGGTCGTCACGCCCGGCGCGACCGCCACGACCGCCACCGAGGCGGCCGGCCAGGCCGACATCGTCGTCCTCGCCCTCCCACTCGGCAAGCACCGCACCATCCCCGCCGACGCGCTGCGCGGCAAGCTCATCGTCGACGCGATGAACTACTGGTGGGAGACCGACGGCATCCGCGACGACCTCACCGACCCGCGCACCTCCGTGCCGGCTCATCACGATCCAGGGGGTAGCCGCGGTCTGAAGCCTCCGGTCTCGATCAAACTTCTGGCGATGTAGTTGGTCAGGTTGCGGAACCCGAGCGCGGAGCCGCGGAGGTGTTCGAGGCGTCCGTTGATCGCCTCCGTCGGGCCGTTGGATGTGCCGGGCCGGTCAAAGTAGGCCAGGACGTCGTCGGCGCGCTTCTTCAACGTCCGGCCCAGCGTGATGACCTCGGCCAGCGCGGCCGGGACGCCGTGGCTGACCGAGTCGATCAGCTTCACCATCAGCTCGCGGCCCCGTCGCCGGTCTTCGTGGCGGTAGGCGGCGATCATCTGCTGGTAGATACCCCAGGTCGCCTCGACCTCTACATGCTCATCGACCGCGAACAAGGCGGTGAGCCGGTCGGCCTGCTTGTCGGTGAGTAGCCCGGCACCGGTGTGCAGGGTCCGTCGGGCGGAGTAGAGCGGGTCGCCCTTCATGCCGCGGTGGCCGTGGATGTCCTGCTGGCCCCGGCGCCGGCACCGGTCGAGCGCATCGCCGGCCAACCTGATGACGTGGAAGGGATCCATCACCGCGACCGCGTCGGGCAACTCTTCGCTCGTGGCGGTCTTGAACCCGGCGAACCCGTCCATCGCGACCACCTCGATCCCGTCGCGCCAGGCTTCGGGGCGTGCAGCGAGCCAGGACTTGAACGCCTGCTTGGAACGTCCTTCGACCATGTCGAGTAGCCGTGCCGGGCCGGTGCCGTCACGGATTGGGGTCAGGTCGACGATCACGGTGACGTACTTGTCACCGCGCCTGGTGTGGCGCCACACGTGCTCATCGACGCCAACGACGGCCGCGCCGTCGAAGCGGGCCGGGTCGTCGATCAGGACCCGCTTGGCTTCGGCCAGAACGGCGTCGTTGGCGGTGTTCCACGCGACCCCGAGGCCCTCGGCGACGCAGGCGATGGTGAGGTGGGCGAGCACGATGCCTTCTAGCGCCCACCGCAGCCCGCGACGCGAGATCTTCGCGCGCGGCGCGGCGGCAAGGCTGTTGTCTTGGCGCCAGACGTGGCCGCATCCGGTGCATCGGTAGCGGCGGATCGTGACCAGCAGAGTCGTGGGCCGCCAGCCGAGCGGTTCGTGGGCCAGGCGCCGGGTCACGGTGTCCCGCGGGATCCCTTCACAGCCGCAGCGGCGGCACCACTGGTCAGGTTCGAGGACCCGGCACGCGAGGATCGCGCGATCGGGTTCGAGGCGCTGACCGGTGACGACCAGTCCGAGCTCGTCGAGTCGGCAGAACGTAGTCAGATCGGGGCCGGCGAACACAGCTAAGCGCTCGCCGAAGGTGGCGTCGGGCACGTCGAGGTTCTTTCAAGATGAGCGTTTGCAGGAGGCTGCTCCTCGAGAGACCTCGACATGCATCCTGGAACCGCTGCGCCAACTACACCCTCATCTGGCGAAGAGCCGCTCTAGCCCCGACTTCACCCCAGCCCCTGGGAGTAGGTCATCTGTCGAGGAACCCGGGATCACGGCCCATGACGGAAGCTGATGCGCATCAGCCGACTGTCAGCCCAGTCTTCGAGCCGAGTGGGCCGGATGGTGCCGGGGTCGTGGGGCTGATTGAGATCCGCGACGATCTCCGCCAGCACGGCCTGACGTTCAGCTGGGTCGGTGACCGGCGTGGCGCGTGCAGGCAGATCTGCGCGGATCCCGTTCTTGAGGTGGAAGGTGAAGTCGGGATTGGCGAGAAGGTTCGCATACCAGTCGGTCGCGGCACCGCCGGCGCCGCTACACAGGTAAGTGGTGCCCGCAGCTCGGTAGAAGAAAATCTCGATGCGGCGTGGCCGGCCGGTGCGGCGCCCCAGCGTCGTGATGTCGATGATCCGTTCTCTGGTGCCCGCGGCGAGGGTGATCTCGATCGCTTGCCGGATGTGATCGGGTAGGTGCGACAAAGACGCGTCCCGTGCGGAGTCGTTCGATCCGGTCGTGTCTGGGGTGCTCATGCGGTCTCGGCCTGAAGGGCGGGGCCGAGGAGGAGTCCACCGTCGATGACGTACTCCGACCCCGTGATGAACGACGCGTCCGATGACGTGAGGAACAGGAGAAGACGGCTGACGTCGGTCGGCTCCCCGAGCCGAGGGATGGCGAACGGCTCGGGTGAGTAGAAGTCGGCGATTGCCGCGACTGCGCCAGCTGCTGGTTCGTGGATGAAGGAGGTCGAGATCACGCCGGGGTGGATGGTGTTCACGCGGATGTGGTCGCGGCCGAGCTCGAGTGCTGCCGTTTGGGTGAGGCCTCGCACGGCCCACTTGCTGGCGACGTACGGCGCGTAGTGCGCCGTGCCGCCCAGGCCCATGGTCGAGGCGACGTTGACGATGGCTCCCCCTGCTGCGCGGCGCAAAGCGGGGGCTGCGGCCTTGATGCCGAGGAAGGTCCCGGTGAGGTTGATGTCGAGGATGCGCGACCACGTGGCCTGGTCCGTGTTCTCGATCGTTGCAGGCGGATTCTGCACGCCTGCGTTGTTGACGAGCACGTTCAGGGCGCCGAAAGCGCTCTCGGCGGCTAGCACAGCGGCGGACCACGAGCTCTCGTCGGTCACGTCAAGGCGGGCGAAGCGAGCGCGGGTCCCGAGCTCGTCGGCGAGAGCGGCGCCGCGTTGCGCGTCGATGCCGCCGATCACCACGTTCGCTCCCTCCGCGTGGAAGGCGCGCACGTGGCTCGAGCCCTGGCCGCCGGTCCCACCGGTCACGAGCACGGTCTGGTTGTCGAAGCGGGGCATCGGATGTTCCTTCGGTACGTGGTGAATGACCGGGGTCACCAGTGACGAACGGCGGCCAGTGGTGAGCCGGGCGACTCACCATGCCATCGACACTAGGTCGGCAGCAGTGGCGAGTCAAGCCACTCACCTCGTATGCTCGGCCCATGAGCAGGATCGTGACGACGTATCACCAGCGCGTCGCCCAGGAGAAGCGCGCGCTGATCGTGACGGCCGCGACCGCACTGTTCCTCGAGTTGGGCTACGACCGGACGTCGCTGGCGCGGATCGCCGAGCGCTCGGGCGTTTCGCGGGCCACCTTGTTCAAGCAGTTTCCGAGCAAAGCTGCCCTGTTCGACGCCATCGTGACCGAGTCCTGGTCGACCGCTGACGAGGAGGATCCTCCGCCGGCAGGCAACGTCGTCGACGGGCTCAGCATCATCGGTCGCCGTTACGCCGAGCTGCTGGGCCGTGCCCAGATGACCGACCTGTTCAGGATCGTCATCGCCGAGCTGCCGCGGTTCCCTGAGCTGGCCCATGCGCAGTTCTCGCACGGGAAGATGCCCTACTTCGAGTCCGTACGCAGCTACCTCCTGGCCGAACACGAGGCCGGAACGGTGCGGGTCGAGGACGTGGACCTCGCAGCCACCCAGTTCCTGGGCATGATCTCCAACTACGTCTTCTGGCCGACACTCCTAGTGCCAGGCTGGCAGGTGAACGCCGAACGCGTCGCTCAGGTAGTCGACGAGGCCGTCCGCACCATCGCCGCCCGGTACGCCGCGACTGGACCAGGGGCGTCCACCCACGACTGAGTCCCGCCGACCGCGACAGAGTCCCGCCGCCACCAAAGGAGCTGATGCCTAAGCAATCGAGGCCGTCGGCACCAAGGGCGTTCGCGGGGCATCACCGGGGCGGACACCGGACGAGGGCGTGCCGATGTGTTGACCCACATCGATCAGCCTGGCACCAGCACGGCCCAACAAGAGGTCTCAGCAGCGGACCCAAACCTCCACGGCTCCGCTCTCGGGTGGAAACTCCGAACGACATCATGAGGGGAGGCCCAAGATCCGCGAGCTCAGGCCCGCGGCTACACCCTCAGTTGTGAAGAGCCGCCATAGGCTTCCATCACGTGGGGCACCAGGCCCAGCAAACTGGAGAAACGACGTTCGTGCAGCGTCGGGTGAAGGACGATTCTCACGCCGTTCTCTCCGTTGAGCCGGACCGTGCGCTGGTGTTGTCCTTCCGAGAAGGGAACGCCATGCCGCTGAACCGTGGCGCGGTCGCCAAGGTGCTTCTCGCGTTCACGCCAAGCCAGTTCCGGCGCGACTACGTCAACCGCATGAGCGATGACGAGGACCGTCGTGCGGCGTTCGTCCGCGACCTGGAGACGATCCGGGCCGAGGGATTCGCCGAGAGTGAGGCAGAGGTCGACGAAGGAATCTGGGGCGGTGCCGTACCTCTCCGATTCGACGGATCTGTCATCGCTGCACTGTCGATCGCCGGGCCCGTTTTCCGGTTGGACGCCGAGAAGAGAAAGGTCGTCCGTCGCCTCTGTCAATGGCCATTCTTTTCTCCCCGTGGGCGGCCTGGGGTTTTCCCCGCTGGTGGCCACCTGGATCTCCCCGACGACGGCCAGATAATTCCCCG